>JBNJCY010000009.1:0-23928 GCA_051744325.1 Actinomycetota bacterium | reverse complement strand
TCACCCAGGACGTGGTGCGCCGAATGGCGGAGTACAACGAGCGCCCGGTCGTCTTCGCGCTCTCAAACCCGACCTCGAAGGCGGAGTGCACGGCCTCCGACGCCTACGAGTGGAGCGACGGCCGGGCGGTCTTCTCGTCCGGCAGCCCCTTCGCCCCGGTGCGCCACCAGGACCGCACCTTGGTGCCCGGGCAGGGGAACAATGCGTACATCTTCCCGGGCGTCGGCCTTGGCGTCCTGGCCGTCGAGGCCCGCCACGTCACGGACGAGATGTTCATGGCGGCGGCCCGCACGCTCGCGGACCTCGTCTCGGAGGAGCAGCTGGGGACCGGGTGCATCTACCCGCCGCTGCGGGAGATCCGCGAGGTCTCCGCGGCGATCGCGGTGGCCGTGGCCGAGGTCGCCCAGGCCCAGGAACTGGCCCGCGTACCACGCCCCGCGGACCTGGAGGCGCACGTCCGCGCACTGATGTACAGCCCCGTGTACTGACCCCGGGGTCTGGCCAAGGCCCGTCAGGGCGGAGGACCATGGTGGGCATGGCACGTCCACGGATCGTCACCCTGAGCATGGCCTCGGTCGACGGGCGACTCACGCTGGCCCCCGGAGTCAACCTGATGGCCGGCGATGAGCGCTGGAACGCGGTGATGGAGGGGGTGGGCGACCCCTACGAGTGGGCCCGCGAGACGCACGAGCCGCAGGTGCTGCTCGAGGGCAGCGGTTCCTTCCTCGCGCCCGCGCAGGCCGAACTGGTGGGCCCCGAGCACGGGTCCCCTCCTGAGGGCGAACACCACCTCCCCCCGGAGGTCGTCGGCGTCCCGGGCCGCCGCTGGTTCAGCGTCGTGGACGGCGCCGGTGCGGTCGATCTCCAGTTCACCGAGTGGCCGGCCCCCGGGTGGGAGCGCTGGCACGCTCTCGTCCTCACCTCCCGTGCCGCCCCGGCCCTCCACCTCGCGACTCTGCGGCAGCGGCGGATCCCGTACCTCGTGGTCGGGACGGAGCACGTCGCGCTCGCACGTGCCATGGAACTGCTCCGCGAGTCACTGGGCGTGGAGACGGTCGTCGTCACCGGGGGTGGCCGGCTCGGTGGCGCGCTGCTGCGCCAGGGGTTGGTCGACGAGATCGACGTCCAGATCCTCCCATGGGTGATCGGGAGTCGCGGCACCCCGGCGCTCTTCGATGCCCCGCCACTCGGTCCCGGCCAGTGGCCCACCCACCTCGACCTCCTGTCCAGCGAGGAGTTGCCGGGTGGCGTCATGCGTTTGCGGTACCGCGTCGTCGTGTGACCGGGCCACCTGATCCGCCGTGCCGTGGCAGGCTGGAGGCGTGGCCTTCGTCGACGACGCCCCGACCTTCGGCGAGCTCCTCCAGCTCCGCCACTCCCAGCGTGAGTTCGCGTCCGAGACCGTCCCGGACGTGGACGTGGACCAGGTCCTCAGCTGCGCCCGGCGCTTCGCCGAGCGCTGCGGGTTCACCGCGCCACGAATCCTCGCACTTCCACGCGGGACGACCTTCGACTGCGTCGCGCACGCCGCCGTCGCGGGCCTGGGCGTCAACATGTGGCTGCGGTCCACGCCGGCGAGCCACCTGCTGCTCTGCGCCACTGTCCCGGGCGAGGACCTCACCCGCGCGGTGGAGGAGGCCGCGATGTGCATGCAGGTGGCGATTCTGGCGGCCACCGAACTCGGGTACGGGACCTGCTGGATGTCCGGCATCAACCACGACCGCGTGGAGCAGGTGCACCGACTCCCGGACGGTGCCCGGCTGGTCGCGATCTCGCCACTCGGCAACGCACCCGGCCGGCCCGGCTGGCGGGATGTCCCGCGGCACCAACTCCTGAAGGACCGCAAGCCCCTCGACGAGGTCACGATGCGGGAGGTGTGGCAGTGAGCGCGCTGATCCGGACCCTGGTCGAGGCCGTCGCCGCACCCGACACCGCCGCCGCCCGCGGCCACGTCGACGACGCCGCCCTCACCGCACTCCTCGACGCGGCCCGGGCGGCGCCGTCGGGAATCAATGGGCAGACGTGGCGCTTCGTGGTGGTCCGTGCCCCGGCCCGGCTCGACCGGCTGGCCGGGACGGTGCCCGCGGCGCTCAGGGAAGCGGTCGCCAGTGCGTCCGCGGCCATCGTCGTGTGCGCCATCCCGGGCCGGATCTCAAGGAAGGACCTCGGCATCCCGTTCGCCGCCATCGACGTCCCCAACGCCCTGACCCACCTGCTCCTGGCCGTGGCGGAACGCCAGCTGCCGTGTTCCTGGACCCTCGACGTCGTGCAGGATGCCTGCCGACGCGAGCTCGCGATCCCCGATGACGTCCGCGTGACCGCCGTGGTGGCCTACTGAGGGGATGCCATGACCGCGACCGCCACGACCCCGTGGCACGCCCTGTCCGCCCAGGACGTCCTGACGCGACTGGACTCCAGCTCCTCCGGCCTCACGCCCCCCGAGGCCGCCTCGCGCCTCGAGCGGTACGGCCCGAACGAGATCGCCGCGGTGGACCGCATTCCGCCCTGGCGGCTCCTGCTCGAGCAGTTCAGGAACGTCCTGATCGTCATCCTGCTCATCGCCACCGCGATCTCCTTCTTCCTCGGCCATGGGGTCGAATCGATCGTCATCGCTGTGATCGTGCTGTTCGCGGTGGTGCTCGGCTTCATCCAGGAGTACCGCGCGGAGCGCGCGATCGACGCGTTGCGCCAGATGGCCGCCCCCACCGCCACGGTGGTGCGGGACGGTCACGAGGCGCGCGTCCCGGCGCGCGACCTCGTGCCCGGAGACGTCATCATCCTCCAGACCGGTGACCGTGTGCCCGCCGACGCCCGCGTGCTCCGGTCCGTCAACCTCAAGGCGGACGAGGCCGCGCTCACCGGGGAGTCGGTGGCGGTGGAGAAGCAGGCGGAGCCGCTCGAGGACACCGCCCTCCCGGTCGGGGACCGCACCTCGATGGTCTACTCCGGGACGGCGGTGGCGTACGGCCGGGGGCGCGGCGTCGTCGTCGCCACGGGGATGCGGACCGAGTTCGGCGCGATCGCCGAGCTGCTCCAGACCGTGGAGAGTGGGAAGACCCCGCTGCAGCAGAACCTCGACAAGGTGGGGTCCGCGCTGGCCCGTGCAGCGCTCGTGGTGGTGGCGATCATCGTGGTGCTCGGGCTGCTGCGGGGGCAGCCGTTCGTGGAGATGCTGCTGTTCGGGATCGCGCTGGCCGTCGCCGTGGTGCCGGAGGCGCTGCCCGCCGTGGTGACCATCTCACTGGCCATCGGCGTGCAGAAGATGGTGAAGCGCAACGCCCTGCTGCGGAAGCTCCCCGCCGTGGAGACACTGGGCTCCACCTCGGTGATCTGCTCGGACAAGACCGGCACCCTGACCCGGGACGAGATGACCGTGCGCAAGGTGTACCTCATGGGCCGGGTGCTCGAGGTCACCGGAACCGGGTACGCCCCCGAGGGCGAGTTCCTCGATGGTGACGGCGCGGCCGTCTTCCCGGCGCCGGAACTGCTGCGCCTGCTGACCGCGGGGGTACTGTCCTCCGACGCGCGCCTGTCCACGGAGGCCGGGACGGCGGGCATCGAGGGCGATCCCACCGAGGGCGCAATCGTCGTGAGCGCCGCGAAGGCAGGGCTCCGCAAGGAGGACCTGGAGGCCGCCACGCCCCGCGTCGGCGAGATCCCGTTCACCTCCGAGTCCAAGCGCATGACCACCCTCCACCGCGACGGCGAGGCCACTGTGGCCTACACCAAGGGCGCCCCCGAGGTGGTGCTCGTGGACTGCGCGTTCGTCCTGGCTGCCGAGGGCCACATCCCCCTCGACGACGCCGGCCGCCGCCTCGTCCTCGACGTCGCCCAGGATTTCGCCGCTGACGCGCTGCGCGTCCTCGCCGTGGCCGTCATCGTCAATCCTTCCGCAGGGGGTGCACAGACCGGGCTCACACTCCTCGGCCTGTTCGGCATGATCGACCCGCCTCGTGCCGAGGCACGCGACGCCATCGCAAGGTGCGAGAGTGCCGGCATCCGCGCCGTCATGATCACCGGGGACCACCCCGTCACCGCCCAGGCGGTGGCCCGCGAGCTCGGGCTGCTGAAGCGCGGCCGGGTGGTTCTCGGTTCCGACCTCGACGACATGACAGATGAGGAGCTGGAGCGCGAGGTCGAGACGATCGAGGTGTACGCCCGCGTCTCCCCGGTCCACAAGCTCCGGGTGGTGACCGCGCTCCAGGCGGGCGGCCACGTGGTGGCGATGACCGGGGATGGGGTCAACGACGCTCCCGCCCTGAAGAAGGCGGACATCGGTGTGGCCATGGGGATCACAGGCACGGACGTCACCAAGGAAGCCGCGGCGATGACGCTGACGGATGACAACTTCGCCTCGATCGTGGCGGCGGTGGAGGAGGGGCGAGGCGTCTTCGACAACGTCAAGAAATACCTCATGTACCTGCTTTCCTCGAACATCGGGGAGATCGGCCTGATGGCGAGCGCGGTGCTCGCCGGCCTGCCATTGCCGCTCACCGCGGTGCAGATCCTGTACGTCAACCTTGCCACCGACGGCCTGCCGGCCCTCGCCCTTGCCGTGGACCCACCCGAGCCTGACCTCATGGAACGCCGGCCCCGCAACCCCCGCACCGGCGTGTTCACCCGGCCCGTCGTGACGCTCATGCTGGTCGGGGGTTTCTGGTCCACCCTCATCAACGTCGGCCTCTTCGTGTGGGCGCTGAACTCGGAGCGCGGCCTGCGCGAGGCGATGACCATGGCCTTCGTCTCCCTGGTCCTCGTCCAGTTCTTCAAGGCGTTCAACCTGCGCTCCGACCGGACGTCGGTGTTCGTGCGCCCGTTCGCCAACAAGTGGCTCAACCTCGCCATCGTGTGGGAGGTGGCGTTGCTGCTGCTGGTCGTCTACCTGCCAGCACTGCAGGTCCCCTTCGCCACGCGGGGCCTCACCCTGACGGACTGGGTGATCATCGTCAGCCTCGCGGCGACCATCTCCCCGGTGCTCGAGCTCGTGAAGTGGTTCAACCGGAGGTCGGCACGTCTCGAGCGGATCGGGGCGTGATCAGTCGCCGTCCGGCCGTTCGGGTTCCACCGGCTCGATCAGGCCCGGGCCGTCGTTGCGGACTGAGCCCACGGCTCTGCCCACCGGGCGTGGAGCGAGGCGCGGTTCTGGCATCGCCGCCACGAGGGTGCGAATCTCGTCCGGATCCGTGATCGCGGGGTCGAGCCAGTCATCGAGGAGGGCGGCGGGGACGATCACGGGGGAGCGGTCGTGGACGTGGCCGAGCTCGTCCGAGGCGGTGGTCGTCATGATCGTGCAGGTCCACAGCCAGGCCGCTGGATCGTCCGGGGCCAGGTCCGGGTCCTTGCGCCACTCGTACAGCCCGGCGAAGGCGAGGGGTGCGCCGTCGGGGGCGGTGAGGTACCACGGCTGCTTGCGCTTGCCGGCGGCATCGAGCTTCTGCCACTCGTAGTAGCCCTCCGCCGGGAGGATCAGGCGGTGGTGGCGGGCGGCGGCCCGGAAGGCGGGCTTGTCGAGGATCGTCTCGGAGCGGGCGTTGATCATGCGGTTCCCGATGGAGGGGTCCGACGCCCAGGGCGGGACCAGCCCCCAGCGGGCGGTGCGCAACTGCCGCTTCTTCGCGGCGGGGTCCCCCTTCGGAGCCCGGTCGAGCACCACGCGGACGTCCTGCTGCGGCGCCACGTTCCAGCTCGGCGGCACCGCGTCCGGTTCGACCACCTCGGCCACCTGGAACGCCTTCGCCAGATCGGCGTCACTGCGGAAGCTCGCGTACCGTCCACACATGGGTCTCAGTCTGCCTCTTCGATGCGTTTCACGTCCCTGGCGGGCACCCAGACTCCTCGGGTGACCGACCGGGAGTCCTCCACCATCACGAGTACGAGAGGAGTGGTCCACGCCGTCGCACGGGTCTCGACGACCTCCTCGCCGTCGTCCGACCAGCGCAGGCGCACCCGGACCGGCACCGGCTCGCAGCGGGTGAACCGCGCGGGCACGCCCCGGGCGTTCAGGATCCGCTGGTGCCCTGCCCACCAGGGCGGCACCTCGCCGTCGGCCACCATGAGGCAATCGTACAGGTGTTCGATGCCACGGCAAGGGGATCTGCTGCGGCTGGGCCGCAGGGTCCGAGGCCTTCTGGTGATGGGCCACAGGTGCAAGGCTTTCTGCTGACGGGGAGGGTTCACGGTGAGGGCGCGGTGCAGGGCAAACACACTCGCCGAAAAACCTCCCCCTCACCGCGAAGCCGCGCCGCCATCACCGACCACTCGCCGAAAAACCTCCCCCTCACCGCGAAGCCGCGCCATCACCCCAGCGGTAGCCCCGCCGCCAGCCACCATGTCGCCGCTCCGATCACGACGGCGTGGCTCACCACCCACACCACGCGCGGGATGTGGGTGAGCCGGGCGAGGATGCCGGGGTCGGAGTCCCATCCCGGCCGAGATGCCACTGCCAGGAGGTGCCGCCAGGCGCCGGCGAGCAGGAACAGGCCCATCCCGAACAGCACCGCACCCTGAAGTTGAGCCTCTCCCCACCACCACAGCGCCCCGAGTCCACCTCCGAGTGTCAGCATCACCGCGCCCGTGTACAGGCTCCGCGCCCTCGTCAACCCGAGCAGCGTGAGCACGGTCCCGACCGCGAGCAGCGGCGGAGCCCACCCCTCCAAGGCCAGCCACGCCACCGCCGCGCCCACGAGCGCCGGCGCCGGATACCCCGCCCACGTGGAGGCTGCCAGCCCGAACCCACGCGCCCGCCCCACCGTGACGGTGTGCCCGGACATGTCCGGCCGCAGCACCAGGCCCGTGAACCGCCGTCCCGCCGCCAACCCGACGACGGCGTGCCCAAGTTCATGCACCACCGTCACCGCGATCCGGGTCCAGCGCCACGCGGTCGGGACCAGCAGCGCGAGGAGGGCGAGCACGGCGGCAGCCAGCATTGTGGCATCCAGGGTGAGGGCGCCGTCGGGCTGGAGGCGGGCCCACGCGAGTGCGGTCCAATCCGCGGCGCCGGTCATGCCCTCCAGTGTGCGGCACGCACTGCGCCGCCCACAGCAACCCGGGCGTCACCACACCCGCCGCGTCACCGCACGAGGTGGTAGGTGACCTGCAACGTGTACGGCCCGGGAGGCATGCCGGTGGGCCTGCAGAGGACGCGCAGTTCGTTCCCGATGATGGGCACCGCACAGTATCCGTTGATGTAGGACGTCATGCCGTTGTACCCGATGGTCCGCTTCTCGTAGTCGAAGGAGCCTCCCACGAACTGGTGCATGAACCGGACCTCGAGTTGGGCCGCGGGCGTGATCGGCGTCGTCTCGTAGTTGTCCTCGAACACGTGGACCCAGAGGCGGATCTCGTTGTAGCCGGCGGTGATGATGGTCTCGTCGAAGGCCACCTCGTATCCGGGACCGAAGGGGGTGGCGAACTCCTCCAGCTCCACGTTGAGCAGCTGGACGTACTTCGTGGGTGGGTCGGTCTTCTGGATGGGGGGCATGGCACGCACCTTTCTCAACATGTGGTGAGGCCGGAATACCACTGATCCAGCCCCTGTGGATGGGCGTTCGCATGGCAGCTTCTGCCCGTGGCACCCACGCCCGCCCTTAGGATCGGACCCATGACAATCCGTACCGCCATGATCGGCTTCGGTATGTCCGGGAAGGTCTTCCACACGCCCTTCCTCGCGGACAACCCGGCCTACTCCCTCGATCTCATCGTCACCGGCAACCCGGAGCGCGCCGCTCAGGCCGCCGGACTCCACCCGGGCGCCCGCATCGTTGCGACCCCGGAGGAGCTGTTCGCCGACCCCGCGGACCTGGACCTCGTCGTCGTCGGGACCCCGCCGTCCACCCATGGCACCCTCGCGGACGCCGCGCTGGACGCCGGACTGCATGTCGTCGTCGACAAGCCCTTCGTCCCCTCAGTCGCCGACGGCGAGGCGCTCCTCGCGAAGGCGCGTGCGGTGGGCCGTGTGCTCACCGTGTTCCAGAACCGCCGCTGGGACTCCGACTTCCTCACCGTCCGGCGCCTCATCGCGGACGGAGAGCTGGGCGAGGTGATCACCTTCGAGTCCCGCTTCGACGCCTGGAAGCCGGCCGGCCTGCGCTCCTGGAAGGGCGCCGCCACCCTCGCCGAGGGTGGGGGCCTCCTGGCGGACCTCGGCCCGCACCTCATCGACCAGGCGCTGCAGCTGTTCGGCCCCGCCGTCGCGGTGTACGGCGAGACCGCCCGGCACTCCGAACCCCGGGACGCCGAGGCCGACGACGACGCCTTCGTCTCCCTCCTGCACGCCTCAGGCGTGCGGTCGCACCTCTCGATGAACATCGTCACCGGCCTGCCGGCCCCGCGCTTCCGCGTCCTGGGGACGGCGGCCACGTTCGAGTCCTGGGGAATGGACCCGCAGGAGCGGCAGCTGGACGCCGGGATGGCGCCCTCGGACCCGCGCTACGGCATCCGCACTGCGGAGCACTGGGGCACGCTCGGCACGCCGGAGGCGGCGCACCATGTGCGGCCGGAACGCGGCGCCTACCAGGAGTTCTACCGGCTCCTCGCCGAGACGCTCACGGCAGGCGGGCCTCTCCCGGTCGATCCGCTGGACGCACTGGCGGCCATGCGGATCATCGAGCAGGTGCACGCCCAGAACCGCTGATCAGGGCTGCGGCGCGAGCACCATCAGCAGGTGGGCGTCCATCT
Organism: Actinomycetota bacterium; assembly: GCA_051744325.1. Classification (GTDB taxonomy): domain Bacteria; phylum Actinomycetota; class Actinomycetes; order Actinomycetales; family Actinomycetaceae; genus UBA1383. The sequence continues at coordinate 15,252 of JBNJCY010000009.1, read as the reverse complement.
GGTGGTCCTGTCAACGTCCCGGACCGCACTCGCGCCGGCGCCGGATGTGGTATCACGGGCCCAAGGAGGTCGGCGAAGATGCATCCTCGTTCCGCTGCCGCGCTCGTGGCCCCCGTCGTCGTCGTGGCCACGTGCCTGGCCGCCTGTGTGAGCGAGCCCGCGAAGACGCGGACCTCCCCTGGGTCACCGACCACCGTCGTCACCGTGCCCGCGGGCGCACCGGCCCCGAACCCCCCGGCCGGCACGAGGCTGGCCACCTTCACCACCGCGGACTTCTCCGGCCCGAGCGTCTGCGCGTCCTGTCACACGGGCATGCGGGACGAGTCGGGCGCGGACGTCACCGTGCCCGAGGACTGGCGCGCCACCATGATGGCGAATGCCGCGCGGGACCCGGTGTGGCAGGCGAAGGTGAGCTCGGAGGTCGCCCGGAACCCGGGGCTCACCACCGTCATCGAGGAGAAGTGCACCACCTGCCACATGCCGATGGCCGAGACCCAGGCCGTGGCCCTCGGCCAGCCGGTGACCGCCCTCGGGGACGGCTTCTTCGACCGCGACCACGACCTGCACGCGGCCGCCATCGACGGCGTCTCGTGCACCCTGTGCCACCAGGTCTCGGACACGAATCTCGGGACCATGGAGGGCTTCAGCGGCCACTACACCGTGGACACCACGACGGAGGCCCCGAACCGGATCATCCACGGCCCGTACGAGCAGCCGTTCGGCCGGCCGATGCAGAACATGTCCGGGTACACCCCGGCGTTCGGCGCCCACATGCTCACCGCCGAGCACTGCGCCACCTGCCACAACCTGTACACCCCCTACGTGGACGCCACGGGCACCGTGCTGGGGGAGTTCCCAGAGCAGACCCCTTACACCGAATGGGAGAACAGCAGGTACGCAACCGAGGCCACGTCCTGCCAGGAGTGCCATATGCCACTGGCCGCCGGCGGCGTGGTGATCTCGAACATGCCCCGCCGCCTCGCGCCGCGCGAGCCGTTCTTCCAGCATGTCCTCGTGGGCGGGAACTCCCTCATGCTGGGCATCCTCGCCACCTGGGGTGGAGACATGGAGGCCGGCGCGGACGCGGAGGCCTTCGTGGAGAAGTCCGCCCTGACCGCGGAGCAGGTCAGTGGGCGCACCGCCGCACTGACCCTCGAGGACCTCGACCTCACGGACGGTACGTTCGAGGCGGACCTGCGGGTCGTGACCCTGACCGGGCACAAGTTCCCCACCAGCTTCCCGTCGCGCCGGGCCTGGCTGCACGTCACGGTGACCGACTCCGCCGGCGCAGTCGTGTTCGAGTCGGGTGCCCCAACCGCCGACGGCGCCATCACCGGCAACGCCGCGGACGAGGACCCGGCCGGCTTCGAGCCGCACCACGACGTCATCACGTCGCCGGACCAGGTGCAGGTCTGGGAGCCCATCATGGGCAACAGCGACGGCGAGGTCACGTACACGCTCCTGCGTGCGGCGAGCTACCTCAAGGACAACAGGCTGCTCCCCGAGGGTGCGGACAAGCCCACCCTGCCCGCCGACATCGCGGTGTACGGCGCCGCGGCCGGTGACGCCGACTTCGTCGGAGGCGGCGACGTCGTCACCTACCGCGTGGCCGTGGGCGACGGCGTCGCACCGTTCACGCTGTCAGCGGAGCTGCTGTACGAGCCGCTGTCGTACCGCTTCGTCACGGACCTGCTCTCGGACGGCACCGACCTGACCGAGCGGTTCGGCGGCTACTGGGACGCGGCCGAGAGGACGCCGCTGCAGGTGGCGTTCGTGGAGGGCACGGCCTGAGTGCCTCACGTCGCGACCCGCGCGGAGGTAATGTGGCTGGAGCCCAGCAAGGAGGCCTTCCATGAGCTACCTCGCACCGGACTTCGTGGTCCGCAGCTTCCTGGACATCACGCCGGAGGACGTCCGGGAACTCTCCCCGGGGTCGCTGGCCGTCTGCGTGGACATCGACGGCACCGTCACCGACTTCCACGCCCCCGCCGTACCACTGGTGGCACAGCGCCGCCTGCGCAGCTTCAACGACGCCGGGCTGCTCACCTTCATCGTCAGCAACTGCTCGGGCCGCCGGGTGCACGAGGTGCACCGCCTGTTCGACGACCTCGTCACCGGGGTGGTCACCCCCTATGACTGCCTCGGCCCCGAGGACACCGACGACACCGGCCGGTCCCACCGCAAGCCCGCCCCGGACATGCTGCTCGCCGTCGCCGCCCGATACTGGGTGACCGAACCCGCCACCGGGGTGCAGCGCACACCACGGCCGGAGGAGCTTCTGATGGTGGGGGACCAGATCTTCAAGGACGTCCTGGCCGCGAAGCAGGCTGGTGCCCCGTCGGTGCTGGTGCCACGCCTCGGGAAGCGGGACCACCTCGGGGTCCGGATCGCGCAGCGCCCCGTCGAGGCAGCGGTCCGGGCCGTGCTCCGCCTGCCCGTGCGGAAGCAGGACTGGCCAGAGCGCCTCACGCCCGTCCGCCGGCGATGAAACAATCGGGGCATGTCCACGACTGACCACTTCCTCCACTTCCAGCGCGTCGATTCCGTCGAGGAGACGCCCCGCGGACTGCTGGTCCACCTCCACGGCGAGCACATGCGGATCGACGTGGTGCGCGACGATGTCGTCCGCGTCAAGCTCTCCCGCGGCGGGGTCTTCGACGAGGCCCCCACCCACGCGGTGTGCGTGGACCCCTTGGCGGATGCGGTGGCCTTCACCGTGGACGGGGGCAACGACGTCGTCCGCCTCGCCACGCCCGCCGTCACCGTGACGCTCGGCCTGGACCCGTTCACGCTGGCGGTCCACCGGACGGACGGGAGTGCGGTCGTCGAGACCACCGACACCTACGCCACCCTGAACGACGAGTTCGTGCTGCGCCGCCGCGCCCAGCCGGACGACGCGGTCTTCGGTCTGGGGGAGAAGTCCGGCAAGGGGAACCGCCGGGGCCGGGACTTCACGCTGTGGAACACCGACGTGCTGGACCCGAAGGCGTCGGGGGAGTTCACCTCCGGCCTGCCGAGCGAGCATCCTCGCGCGGACGAGACGTCCACGGAGTTCGATCCCTACTACGTCTCCATCCCGTTCATGTACCACCAGGACGCGGCCACGGGCGCCATGAGCGGCTCGTTCATCGACAACGCCCACCGGGCGCACTACGACTTCACCGCCCCGAACCACGTGGTCATCCGTTTCGAGGGCGGCCAGTGGACGGAGTACATCTTCGCCGGCCCGGCGATGCCCGGGATCCTTGAGGCCTACACGTGGCTGACCGGCCGCACCGCCCCACCGCCGCTCTGGGCGCTCGGCTACCACCAGTGCCGCTGGTTCGACTACACCCAGGACGATGTCGAGGCCCTCGGCCGGCAGTACCGCGAGCGTGGCATCCCCTGCGACGCCCTCTGGCTGGACATCGACCACATGGACGGCTACCGCGTCTTCACCTGGAATCCCGAGCGCTTCCCGGACGTCCCCGGGATGCTCGCCCGGCTGCGCGCCGAAGGCTTCCGGATGGTCACGATCGTGGACCCCGGCGTGAAGCACGACCCGGGCTACTGGGTCTACGACCAGGCCGTCGAGCGGGACGTGCTCTGCCGCACCGAGGGCGGGGACACGTACATCGGCGAGGTCTGGCCGGGGCGCACCGCGTTCCCGGACCTCGCCCTGCCCGAGGCGCGCGCCTGGTGGGGGGAGCTCAACGCCGGGCACGTCGCGTCCGGGCTGGCGGGCATCTGGAACGACATGAACGAACCCGCCACCGGCGAGATCGCCCCGGACCGCATGCGCTTCGGCCGTGGGCAGTTCTCGCACGAGAGGTTCCACAACCAGTACGCCATGCTCATGGCGATGGGAACGGTCGAGGGGCTACGCACCGCCCAGCCGGAGGTGCGGACCTTCGTGCTCTCCCGCGCCGGGTTCTCAGGCATCCAGCGGTACGCCGCCAACTGGATGGGCGACAACATGTCCCGCTGGGACCACCTCTGGCTGTCCATCCCGATGGGCTCAGGCCTCGGGATCTCCGGGCAGGCGTTCGTGGGCGCGGACGTCGGCGGATTCGCGGAGGACTGCACCCCCGAGTTGCTCGCGCGCTGGACGCAGCACGGGGCGCTGACCCCGTTCTTCCGCAACCACGCCATGGCCGGGACGGTGGACCAGTACGCGTGGTCATTCGGCCGCATCATCGAGGACGTGGCCCGCGAGGCGATCCGCCTGCGCTACCGGCTCCTGCCCTACCTGTACGCCTGCTTCCTGCGCGCCGCCGAGACCGGGGCGCCCGTCCAGCGCCCGCTGGTGTTCGACGACCAGTGGGATCCGCAGGTCCGCGAGATCGACGACCAGTACCTCCTCGGCCCGGACCTCCTGGTCGCGCCGGTGGTGGAGCCGGGGGTCCGGTCCCGCGAGGTCTACCTCCCCGCCGGCGGGTGGTACGACTGGCACACCGGGGAGTTCCGCGACGGCAGCCGTTGGATCACGGTCGACGCGCCGCTGGAGCGCATCCCCCTGTTCGCCCGCGCCGGTGCCGTGATCCCGATGCTGGCCGAGGCGCCCGCCTCGACCGCGGGCCTCACCCTTCGCGAGGTCGAGCTGCACCTGTTCATGCCGCGCGTGGACGGTGAGTGGACCACGTTCCTCCAGGAGGACGACGGCGAGACCATCGCCTTCGCGGCCGGCGCCCGCGTGCGCACCACCATCACCGTGCAGAAGGCGGGGGAGAGGGTCACGGTGCGCGGCGACGTCGTCGGCGACGGCCATGAGGCCTTCGCCCGGGAGGTGTTCGTTCTCGTGGTGCACGGCGCGGAACGCGAGCCGCTGCGGATCCCGGACCGGGGCGAGCCGTTCGTGGTGGAGGTGCACCGGGCATGAGGAAACCCCCCACCCGTTCGGGTGGGGGGTCCGCTCAGAGTCGATTCAGTCAGAGTCGATCAGAGGGGGCGGACGTGGTCCGCCTGGGGGCCCTTGTTGCCGGCCACGAGGTCGAACTCGACCTTCTGGCCTTCCTCAAGGGACCGGAAGCCCTGAGTCTCGATGGCGGAGTGGTGGACGAACGCGTCCTTGTTCTCCCCGTCGACCTCGATGAAGCCGAAACCCTTCTCGGCGTTGAACCACTTGACGGTTCCAGTTGACATGCAATTTCCTTCGGTTCTTGAGTCCACAACTGCGGATTCAGGTCACACTGCCAGACCCATTGTCCACGCAAACCCTTGAGCCAAGGCAATCCCGACGCCATGTGCTTGCGACAGCTCCTCAAGTGTCGCACGTCGGAGGCCGTTCGCGCGGCTGCGTTCGCCCGATATCGCTGTGAGCCGAGTCTCGGTCAGTACGTGACCAGTCCCCGGGCGCGGAACTGGCCCCGCACCCGCTCCACCGACTCCGCCGACGGCGTGGGCGTGTCCGCCAGCCGGTAGTCCAACCCCAGCCGGTCCCACTTGTCCCGCCCCATCTGATGGAACGGGAGGACCTCGACCCGGCTCACCGTGGCGAGCTCGGCGGCGTAGGAGGCGACGGCGTCGACGTTCGCCGGCGCGTCCGTCAGCCCGGGCACGACGACGAACCGCACCCACGTCTCGATCCCGCGGCGGGCGAGCCGGCGGCCGAACTCGAGGGTCGGGGACAGCTCGCGTCCCGTCGTCGCCCGGTAGGTGTCCGGGAGGCCGGACTTCACGTCGAGGAGGACGAGGTCAAGGGAGTCCAGGAGGCGGCCGTCGGCGTGGGCGCCGAGGAAGCCGGAGGTGTCGAGAGCGGTGTGCACCCCCATCTCCTTGGCGCCCTCCAGGAGGCGGGTGACGAACGCGGGCTGCATGAGTGGCTCGCCGCCGGACACGGTCAGGCCGCCGCGGGTGGCGCGGAAGACCGGGCGGTAGCGGCGGACCTTCTTGAGCGGTTCGTCCACGTGCACCTGCTGGCCATCGCGCATCCGCATTGTGTCCGGGTTGTGGCAGTACAGGCAGCGAAGCGGGCACCCGGCCATGAAGGTGGTCAGGCGCGTGCCCGGCCCGTCGACGGCGGTCACCAGCTCCCACGAGTGCAGCGACCCGATCCCCCCGGACCGCACCGCGGCGAGTTGCTCCGAGCGGGAGAGCTGCTCGGAGGAGAAGGAGACCGTCACGTCACATCGCCCCGTGGAAGGTGCGGGAGATGACGTCCTCCTGCTGCGCTCGGGTGAGCCGGGTGAAGTTCACCGCGTAGCCGGAGACCCGGATGGTGAGCTGCGGGTACCTCTCGGGGTGCTCCATGGCGTCGTGCAGGGTGTCCCGGTTCAGCACGTTGATGTTCATGTGGAATCCCTCGGAACCCATGTAGGCGTCAAGGAGGCCCACCAGGTTGCTGACCTGCTCGTCCAGCGTGCGGCCGAGCCCGGAGGGCACCACCGTGTTGGTCAGGGAGATGCCGTCCTGCGCCTCGGAGTAGGGCAGCTTCGCCACGGACAGGGCCGAGGCAAGCATGCCGTGGGTGTCGCGGCCGTTCATCGGGTTGGCCCCGGGCGCGAACGGCTCGCCGGCGCGGCGGCCATCCGGAGTGTTGCCGGTGTGCTTGCCGTACACCACGTTCGAGGTGATCGTGAGGACCGACTGGGTGTGCACCGCGTTCCGGTAGGTCGGCAGGGCGCGGATCCTGGCCATGAACCGCTCGACGAGGTCCACCGCGATGGCGTCCACCCGGTCGTCGTCGTTGCCGAACATCGGGAAGTCGCCCTCGATGCGGTAGTCGACCACGAGGCCCTCGGTGTTGCGGATCGGGTGCACGGTGGCGTACCGGATCGCGGAGAGCGAGTCCGCAGCCACCGAGAGCCCGGCGATGCCGCAGGCGAGGGTGCGCAGGACGTCGCCGTCGTGGAGAGCCATCTCGAGGCGCTCGTAGGCGTACTTGTCGTGCATGTAGTGGATGCAGTTCAACGCATCGACGTAGGTCTGGGCGAGCCAGTCGAGGAGATGGTCGTACCGGCCCATGACGTCGTCGAAGTCCAGGACGGTGCCGCTGACCGGCTCTGAGGCCGGCGCCACCTGCTTCCCGTTGATCTCGTCCCGGCCGCCGTTGATGGCGTACAGGAGGGCCTTGGCGAGGTTGACGCGCGCGCCGAAGAACTGCATCTGCTTGCCGATCGCCATGGCGGAGACGCAGCAGGCGATGCCGGAGTCGTCGCCGCACTGGGAGCGGATCAGCTCGTCCGACTCGTACTGGATCGCGGAGGTGTCGATGGAGGCCCGGGAGCAGAAGCGCTTGAAGCCCTCGGGCAGGTCCTCGCTCCACAGCACGGTGAGGTTCGGCTCGGGCGCGGGGCCGAGGTTGTAGAGGGTCTGGAGCATGCGGAAGGAGTTCCGTGTGACGAGGTGACGGCCGTCGTCGCCCATCCCGCCGATCGATTCGGTGACCCAGGTGGGGTCACCGGAGAAGAGGGCGTCGTACTCGGGGGTGCGCAGGAAGCGGACGATGCGGAGCTTGATGACGAAGTCGTCCATGATCTCCTGGGCCTCGGACTCCGTCAGCAGGCCCTCCTCGATGTCCCGCTGCAGGAAGGTGTCGAGGAACGTGGAGGTCCGGCCCAGGGACATGGCGGCGCCGTTCTGCTCCTTGACCGCCGCGAGGTAGGCGAAGTACAGCCACTGGACGGCCTCACGGCCGCTGGCGGCGGGGCCGGAGATGTCGCATCCGTAACTGGCCGCCATCTGCTTGAGCTCGGCGAGGGCCTTGACCTGCTCGGCGTTCTCCTCGCGGTCGCGGATCACATCCTCGATGGAGCGCCGGCGGTCCAGGGCGGCCCGCTCCCGCTTCTTGCCCTCGATCAGGGCGTCGACGCCGTAGAGCGCCACCCGCCGGTAGTCGCCGATGATGCGGCCGCGGCCGTAGGCGTCCGGCAGGCCGGTGACGATGTGCGCGTTGCGGGCGCGGCGCACGTCCGGCGGGTAGACGTCGAAGACGCCGTCGTTGTGGGTCTTCCGGTAGGTCGTGAAGATGTGCTCGAGGGTGGGGTCCACCTCGTGGCCATAGGTCTCCAGGGCGTTCGCCACCATGCGCCAGCCGCCGTACGGCATGATCGCGCGCTTCAGCGGGGCGTCGGTCTGGAGGCCGAGGATGATCTCGCTGTCCTCCTCGATGTACCCCGGGGCGTGGGAGGTGATCGTCGACGGAGTTGCCGCGTCGATGTCGTACACCCCCGTGATGCGCTCCTCCGGGAACATCTCGGAGAGGATTGCCCACACCCGGGAGGTGCGCTCGGTGGGGCCGGCGAGGAAGGAGGAGTCACCGTCGTACGCGGTGACGTTGCGCTGGATGAAGTCGCGGACGTCGATGTCCTCCTGCCAGGGGCCGGGGGTGAAGCCCCGCCAGGCGAAGGCGTGCGGGGTGGTCTCGGCGTGATCGATGGTGGGGATGGCCATGTCTCGTTCCTTGTTCGGCGGTGGCCTCGTGGGCCTTCGTCAGCAGGTCTGGTTGGACCTGTCCTCCACCCTAAAATCCCTGCTCACGGCTCCGAATGGGACGAAAGGACGTGTGCATGGGTTAGAAGGGTCACATCGGTGGGACCTCTGGTGAGCCGGCCCACACGGGAGGGCATCGCTCTCTGGAGTGGTGGCACTGGACGGCCAGAGCTGAATCCCGGGGAGAGACCATGAGCGAGGGCAAGAAGTCGAGGGTTCCCGCGGGCGTGCGGGCCGCCGTGCCGTGGCGGAAGGGGATCGCCTGGTGGCTTGTGCTCCTCGAGGGCCTCATCCTGCTCGGGGTGGGGATCCACATGACCTGGGACCCCAGCACCTCCAACACGCTCCTCGGCGCAATCGTCGCTGGCAGCAGCCGGATCCCCCGCGGTGTGACGGTGTCCCACGGGATGTGGCTGTGCCCCCACACGAGGACATCGACGTCATCGAACCGGCCGTCCGTCCACCGCCTCCCACACCTCGGCGGGCAGATCGCAGGCCCGGGTGGGCAGGTGCGTGTCGCTGATCAGGAGCAGGCGGGGGGTCATGCGATCGCGTCAGTACCGGAGCGTTTCTCTTCGTGCTCGAGCAGGAACGCCCGGGTGCTCCGCCTGGCCGAGTCGAGGAGGAACTCGAAGTCGGCCGCCACGAGGTCGAAGGACTGGGTGGTGACGTAGTCCGTGCAGACCGGGACGGTCCGAACCCGGTCCGCGGGGGCGGAGTTGGCGCGGCTGAGGTCCCGGGTGACGGCGTCGAAGAGGTTCGCGGCGAAGCCGGCGAGTGAGCGTGGCGGCCGGGCCGGGAATCCGACGAGGTGCGTGGTGAGGTCGACCCCGAGCGTCTCGAGGAAGGCCACCACCTCGGCGAAGTCGATGTGGCCGTCGTCGTTGCGGTTGAGGGAGGCGAAGACCTCGGGCACCGACGTGGTCCCGAACACCGAGAGAAGCTCGACCGACGAGACGTCGCCCACCTCCACGGCCCGCTCGAGTTCGGCCTCCGAGATGGTGCCGTCCTCGTTCACGTCGAGGTCGCGGATGGCGGCGAGGAGGCGCTGCAGCGGACGGGACAGTTCGGTCGGCGTCGACGACGTGCGCTCCACCTCCTCGAACTTCTCCCGGGCGGGGGTGTGGGGCCGCGGGGGCGGTCCGCCGCCGGGGCGGACCCAGGTGTGCGTGAAGTCGGCCTCGTCGGCGGAGAACAGGGTGAAGCCCAGGGTCTTCGGGTTCCGCGGGCTGAACCGCACGGAACGGGCGTAGTAGCTGGCGGCGTGGTCGAGGTCGAGGATGCGGCGCAGGAAGGAGTCCTCGGGATCCATGGAGAGCCACCAGCCGTCGAAGGCGTGGGTGGGCGTGTTGCACAGCAGCCCGCCGTCGACGTAGACCTCCGCACTCTCGAGGTCGACGGCACCGGCCGCCCCACGCTGCAGCAGCACGGGTTGCAGGAGCACGGGCAGCGACATGGACATCCGCACCGCCACGCGCACGGGCATGTTGGGGGTCGTCTTGGGGTGGCAGTACTCGGTCATCATGCGGGTGACGTTGGTGACCGGGACGCACAGTTCACGGCCGCAGCGATCGAGGAGCTGCTGGAACGTGACGTCGGCGCTGCCGGTGAAGTCCTCCAGCGCCTCGCCGAGGAACTCGAAGCTGCGCTGGCCGGGGTGCATGCCGCGCGTGACCGCGGTGCGGACCATGGACCCAACCCTGCCGCCGCCCCCGTCCATCACCAGGGCCTGGAGGTCGGTGGGGACCCGGTCCAGCATCTCCGCGCTCGACGCACCGAGGGCGGCGAGCATCGCGAGCATCGAGCCCACGCTGGTGCCCGCCACACGCCGGACCTGCTGCGGGTAGATGCCCTCCTTCTCCAGCACCTGCACGACGCCGATGTACGCATACCCCTTCGCCCCGCCCCCCTCGAAGGCCAGGTTCTCCCACGGGTGGCGGTCGCCGGCCGTGGCGGTGGGTGGGACCGGATGGCGCTTCACCTGGTCCAACGGTGGCAGCGGCGGCGGGGGAGGGTCCGCGAACATCAGGGTGGCTCGCCGGGCGTGCTCCGGCGTCACGCGCTCGGAGAAGGACCGCAGGCTGTCGGTGACGTGCATCCTTGCCGCCTCTGCTCAGGTCACCGCATCTTCAGCGGGAGTTGACCGCTCATCGAGCGTAGTCCTGGGGCGGGTTTCGAGACAATGGGGTGGGTCCTCAGGTCGTTGGCGAAACGCGCATCAGGCGCGCCCGACGCCCATCGCACCAGCCCGTGCGCGAGCGCCACGGGAAGGACGAGTGCGCCGGCCACCTGCATGCCCACTTCGTACCAGAGACTGGAGTCCGCGTACGGCCTGCCGCCCAGGCGGGCCATGAGGGCGCTGATCTCCTCTCCGGACATGCCCTCACGCAACGCCATCCGGGTGTGCGCCCACGAACAGGCCGGGCAGCCGTTCACCTCGGTGACCGCGAGCATGATCCGCTCGACGGCGCGCCCGTCCATCAGGCCGCGCCGCCGGTTGGCGGACAGCGCGGCGATCGCGGGCGGGAGGAGGACGGCGGCGTCGTAGAACTCCCGAAGGCTGAACGTGCGCTTGTACTCGGTGCGGGACTCCAGCGTCATGGGCACGGTTCCAATGTCACGTCCGCGGGTCCCGGCCACCCACCGCCATGTCCAGCACGATGTCGGCCACCTGTCCACCCACCATGATGGCATCGTTGTGGTCCCCGGGCAGGACGACCTCGTCCACGAGCGTGGGTGCCTGCGTCGCCACGCGGTGGCTGAGCTCGGTGGGCACGATCGAGTCGCGGTCGCCCCGGATGACCACCACGGGCGCGGTCACGCTGGTGAGGGGCTCGCTCACCGGGAAGCGGTCGGTGAGGATCTGCCGGACCGGTAGCCACGGGTAGTGGTGCGCACCGACCTCGGCCAGGCTCGTGAACGGCGAGCGCAGCACCACGCCGGCAGGGGAGTGGACGGTGGCGAGGCGGGCGACGACGCCCGTCCCCAGCGACTCGCCGAAGTACACGGTCCGCTCCGGCGGGTGGCCCAGGTCCTCCAGCACGGCCACGGCGGCCTCCGCGTCCAGCGCCAGCCCCTCCTCCGACGGTGTCCCCGGGTTGCCGCCGTACCCGCGGTACTCGAGCAGCAGGACGGCCAGGCCCCGGTCCGCCAGTTCCGCCGCCAGCCCGGCGCGGTCGGCGATGCTGCCCCCGTTGCCGTGGGCGACCAGCACCGCCATCCCCGTGTCCGTGCCCGACTGCGGCACGTACCATGCCGTCAGCTCCAGCCCGTCCGCGGTGGCCAGCGTGACGTCGCGGGCGCCGTCGATCGCCTCGGCGGCCGGTGGCAACGGCCCCGTGTCCGGGAAGTAGATCAGTTTCCGCTGCAACGCCCACACGCTTCCCACCACGATTCCAACCACCACCCCGAGAACAAGGATGACCCCGATCAGACGGCGCACACGAGCCTCAGCGAACCTGCCGCACGGCCGCCAGAGACCAGTCCGCACCGGGCTTGCCCCGCAGAAGGGCCAACAGCGCCGAGGCATCGATGACGTCGGTCATGCGGAGTCCTCGGATCCGGCCGCTCAGGCTGTCCTCCTCTTCGCCCACCACTCGTGGATCGCGGCCTTGAGGTCCGTTCCGGCGTTGAACGCGGCCTTCAGTGCCTTCTCGGCCGCCGTGCCATCTCCGGGCAGGAAGCCGATCTGGCGTGCCCAGCCGAGCCCGTCCATGTAGATGATCTCATCGGCCAGGAGCCCGTCCTCGATCCGCATGACGTCGCATCCGCGGAGGTCCACGTGCCTCCCCGTGGCATGGAACCCCACGTACGGACCACCGTCGAACGTGCCGTGCCAGCGCCACTGGATCACGGCGTGGTCTCCCTCGCTGATGAAGTTCGTCATGTCGAGTTGCGAGTCAGGTACGGAGTCGAAGATCCCCTTCCAGAACTCGATCACCGCCTGCTTGCCATCGAACCTTCCCACTGGGAGCCACTCCACCGCGACGTCGTCCCCGTAGAGCTCCGCCATCCCTTCCGGATCGCGCCTGGCCGCTGCCTCGAAGATCGCGCGCGCCGTTGCCGCGCTCGTTGTCTCGTGCGTCATTGCCACCATCTCCTTCTCGCCACCAATCCTACTCCGCTACTCAACAGCCGTTAATCGGTGCAGACTTGAATCCATGCGAGAGCTCGTGGTTCTCGGCACCGCCTCCCAGGTGCCCACCCGAACGCGCAACCACAACGGCTACGTGCTGCTCTGGGACGGCCAGGGCATCCTCTTCGACCCGGGGGAGGGCACCCAGCGCCAGATGCTCCATGGCGGGGTCTCGGCCAACCAGATCACCAGGATCTGCCTCACCCATGTCCACGGTGACCACTGCTTCGGCCTGCCCGGCGTGCTGTCGCGGCTGTGGCTGGACAAGGTGGACCACCCGATCGACCTGCACTACCCGGCCTCGGAGGGCGACGCCGTCCAACACCTGATCGCCGTCGTCGGCCACTCGATCGACCTGCGCCTCCACCCCCACGGCGCCGCGGGCGAGGTCGCGGACGGCCTGTTCGTCCAGCCCCTGCGGCACCGTATCGAGACCTTCGGCTACCAGCTCGTGGAGCCGGACGGCCGCACGATGCTGCCCGAGCGTCTCGCCGAGGCGGGTATCGCCGGCCCGGATGTCGGCCAGCTGATGCGCAACGGCCACCTCGCCGGCGTCCGGCTCGAGGCCGTCAGCGAGACGCGCCCGGGCCAGCGCTTCGCGTTCGTCATGGACACGATGCCCTGCTCCGGTGCCGAGTCGCTCGCCGACGGCGCTGACCTCCTCGTCACGGAGTGCACCTTCTCGGACGACGACGCCGAGCTGGCCACCGCGTACCGTCACCTGACCGCGGGCGAGGCGGGGAGGCTCGCCGCGGATGCCGGGGCGGGCACACTCGTCCTCACGCACTTCTCGTCCCGCTACCCGGATGTCGAGCCGTTGCGCTTGCAGGCCGAAGCGCGTTCGGGTGGGGTGACGGTGCTCGCAGCCTCAGACCTCGACCGCTACGACCTTCCCCCGCGCCGGAGCCTCTGAAGGTTCGGCAGGAGCCGCGAACGCAAGTCGGACACCGAACCATCCCAGTCGTTCACCTCGTCCAGCGCGGCTGCGAACGCCTCCGGAGCACCCTCAGCGATCCACTCGACGCGCTCCAGGACCGCCGCCTCGTCCACTTCCAGATCGTCGGAACAGCGGCGCCAGGCCTCCGCGTCGACGGCCTCCGCAGCCGTGACGACCCCGATGCCCATCGACAGGCTCCGCGATTGCCCGCGTCCCACCGTGTACGCGAGCCCGGTCGCGAGGTCGTACAACGGTGCGAGCAGGACACGGTCGGCCTCGAGGAGGACCGCAAGATTGCGGGCGTGCGCGTCGGGTGCAGCGACCACCGTGTTGAAGACCAGAGCGTCGAGGAAGTGCTCCGCGTTCTGCCGGGCTCCGGCGGGCGTGGCCGCGGCGTCGCGAAGAAGGCGCAACTCATCGTCACGTGCTCGATGAGGGCCTGCGATCCCACCCGCGGGACCCCCGGCTTGATGATGTGAGTGGTGGCCTCGGAGCCCAGTGCGCGGAACCACCGGTCAGACTCGCGCCGCAAGGCGAGTTTCTCCTGGACGCCACCGAGGGACCACTGCTCCCCGGGCAGCACCCACGAGGCATCGTCGCCCTGCCGCATTGCGGCGAGCCGGACCTCGACCTCCGAGTCCGTGACCGGGTCAAGGTGACCGTCGCGCCGCTGAGTGTCCTCGACGTCGTCGGGATCGCAGAACTGGACCGCGCCGGCGCTGTCCTTGCCGATGGCTGCAAGGAGGCTGAGTGGGTCACGTGGGTCCGCGCCGTGGGTGATTGGCAAGGCGGCCCGCCACGTCGGACGAACCCCGCGGGCTGAGCAGTGCGAGGTGCCCCGGTCAGCAGGTCCCGGAAGCCCACGACTCCGAAATCCCCACGAGGCGTCGGCAGCACGGTGCGAGCCACCTCGGCCACGCGATCGGGCCCGGTCATGGCCCACTGCACGCGGGCCGGCCAGGCAAACCCGTGATCCGGACGTCGCCACCGACCACTGTCACATCGGTGACCTCCAGCCGCAGGATGTCGCCGATGCTGCCCACCCCGAAGTCGCCCACCGCAGCGGCACCCGCACCCAGGAGGGCAGGCGAGATGTACGCGACCACCTCGTCCACGAGCCCACGGGCGAGGAGGGACGCGGCGAGCGTCGGACCCCCTTCAAGCAGCACATGATGGATCTCGCGGGCTGCGAGGGCCTCGAGGGCCGCGGCAGGATCGCCGACGACGAGGGTCTCGGCGGCGTCGTCGAGCACCTTGGCCCCGGGAGGGATCGGGCGTGATCCGACGACGACGCGCGCCGGTTGCCGTCCAGCCGGCGCGCCGTCGTCGTCGCGGACCGTCAGGTGCGGATCGTCGGCGATGACGGTGCCTGTGCCCACCATGACGGCGCCGCAGCGGGCGCGGAGCCGCTGTACGTCGGCGCGAGCGGCAGCGGAGGTGATCCACTGGCTCGTGCCGTCCGCCGCCGCACTGCGGCCGTCGAGGCTCGCGGCGAACTTCCACGTCACGAAGGGCCGGCCGTTGGTCACGGCGAAGGTCCAGTGGCGGTTGAGGGCAGTGGCCTCGTCCGCGAGCAATCCACCCTCGGCGGGGACGCCGGCGGCGCGCAGCACGTCGCTTCCACCCCCCGCGAGTGGGCTCGGGTCCGCCTGGGCGAAGACGACGCGGGCCACGCCGGCGGCGATGAGGGCCTGGGTGCAGGGACCGGTCCGGCCTGCGTGAGCGCACGGTTCCAGCGAGATGTACATGGTGCCGCCGCGCGCCGCGTCAC
>JBNJCY010000008.1:0-24006 GCA_051744325.1 Actinomycetota bacterium | reverse complement strand
CTCCTGCTCGGGTTCGGGCCGGGGTTCCGGTTCCGGCTCCGGTTCGGGCCGGGGTTCCGGTTCCGGCTCCGGTTCGGGCCGGGGTTCCGGTTCCGGCTCCGGTTCGGGCCGGGGTTCCGGTTCCGGCTCCGGTTCCGGCCGGGATTCCGGTTCCAGCTCGGGTTCGGACCGGGGTTCCGGTTCCAGCTCCGGGACCGGCGCCAGCGAGACGGCACTGATGGTCCCGGTGGCCTGGTCGACGACGGTCAGTCCCGACGTCGTCGGGGCCTGGACGGGTCGCCGGCGCACCGCCGCGCGCTCCGAGGTGGTCTCCTGCTCCCGGGCGACCTCGCGCAGGGCGCGACGGCTCGGGCGCGGCGCCTCAGGTACAGATGGCTCAGGCGCCGGCGGCTCCGGCCCCGGCGGCTCGGGCGCCTGCTCGACCACCAGTGGCACCTCCGCGGGGGCCCCCGTGGGAGCCTCCGTGGAGGCGGCCCGCTCGAGGGCGCGCTCCTGCTCGCGCAGTTCGCGCCTGGTCAGCGGCCGGTCAGCGGTCATCCTTGACCCCCTTCAGCCCGGCCGTCGCCGCCGTGCCGCCACGGCGCCGGTAGAGCTTGTACTTCCCGATGTACTGCACCACCCCGTCCGGCACCAGGTACCAGACGGGCGAACCGGCGGCCACGCGGGCGCGGCAGTCCGAGGACGAGATCGCGAGCGCGGGAACCTCCAGCAGCGAGGCACCCTTCTCCGGGAGCCCCGTGTCATCGAGCGCGTGGCCCGGGCGGGTCACGCCGATGAAGTGCGCGAGTTCGAAGAGCTCGCCTGCGTTCTTCCACTCCAGGATCTGGCTCATCGCGTCGGCGCCGGTGATGAAGAAGAGTTCGTCGTGGGGCATCTGCGTTCGCAGTTCGCGCAGCGTGTCGATGGTGTAGGTGGTACCGGGCCGGTCGATGTCCACCCGGGAGACGCTGAAGCGCGGGTTGGAGGCCGTGGCGATCACGGTCATGAGGTAACGGTGCTCCGCAGAGGTGACCTCACGGTCCAGCTTGAAGGGCTGGGCACCCGTGGGGACGAACACGACCTCGTCCAGGTCGAAGACGTCCTGGACCTCGCTGGCCGCGACGAGATGGCCATGGTGGATCGGGTCGAACGTCCCACCCATGACGCCCACCCGCCGGCGACCACTCGCCGAGGGCATCAGTGCCGGGTGCCCACGGATCGGAACGCGTACGCCACCAGGAGCAGGAAGAGGAGCACGACCAGCGCGATGACGCCGTACATGACGGGGTGCACCGGGAGCTGATTGACGATCTCGTGACCGCCCTCGAGGGCGACGAGCGAACTCCTCATTTTTCTGGTCCTCCGCAGGGTATGGGTATGGCTGGTGCAAGTTTCGCACAGATGCCGGTCATCCGCGGGTCTGGCCCTCTCCCTCGACGAGCCAGGTCGTCGTCGTGAGCTCGGCCAGCCCCATGGGTCCGCGGGCGTGCAGCTTCTGGGTGGAGATGCCGATCTCGGCCCCCAGCCCGAACTGGCCCCCGTCCGTGAAGCGGGTGGAGGCGTTGACGATGAGCGCTGCGGCGTCCAGCTCGCGGGTGAAGCGGTTCGCGGCGGCCAGCGACGACGTCACGATGGCCTCCGTGTGCCCCGTCGAATGGGTCCGGATGTGCTCGAGTGCCGCGTCGAGGTCGGGGACCACGCGAACGGCGAGGTCGAGCGAGAGGTACTCCGTGGACCAGTCCTCGGCCTCTGCCGGGACACTCGGCACGCCGAGGAGGCGGGCGGCGTCGTCGTCCGCGTGGAGGACCACGCCGGCGTCAGCGAGATCGCGGCCCACGAGCGGCAGGAAGGCCTGGGCGATCCCCGCGTGCACGACGAGGGTCTCCGCGGCATTGCAGACGCCGGGTCGTTGCACCTTCGAGTTGAACGCGATTCGGCGCGCCATCTCGACGTCCGCGGAGGAGTCCACGTACACGTGGCAGTTGCCCACCCCGGTCTCGATGGCGGGCACGGTGGACTCCCGGACAACGGTCTGGATGAGATCGGCCCCGCCCCGGGGCACGAGGACGTCGACCAGCCCACGGGCGTGCATCAGCTCGACTGCTCCCTCCCGCCCCCACCTGTCGATGGACTGCACGAGGTCGCGGGGCAGTGACACCGACTCGAGCGCGTCCGCGAGGAGGCGCACGATCACGGTGTTGGTGCGCGCCGCCGCCGACCCACCGCGCAGGATGACCGCGTTGCCCGACTTGAGTGCGAGACCCGCGGCGTCGGCCGTCACGTTGGGGCGAGCCTCGTAGATCATGCCGACGACGCCCATGGGGACGCGCACCTGCCGCAGGCGCAGGCCGTTGGGAAGGGTGGAACCACGCACGACCTCACCCACCGGGTCGGGCAACGCAGCGAGCTCGGCCAGCGCGTCGACGATGCCGGCGATCCGGTCCGGGGTGAGGGTGAGCCGGTCCACGAGGCCGGGCTTCATCCCGGCGGCGCGCCCGCTCTCGATGTCCTCGGCATTCGCCGTGAGGACGTCCTCCTGCCCGGCGAGGAGGGAGTCAGCCATCGCGAGGAGGGCCGCGTCCTTCACGGAGCGGGGTGCGGAGGCGAGCGCTCGCGAGGCGGTCTTCGCGTTGCGGGCGACGGTCGTGATGGCCTGCGGAATGTCCATGGGCGCAAGCCTAACGGCGGCGGCCGCCCCCGAGCACCGGCGCCAGGTCGTCCCGGTGCACCACCGGGCGCGCGTGGAGGTCGTCCAGCTCCACGCGGAGCTGGACGGTCGAACGACCCTTCATGCGGGCGACATCGGCGGAGTCGAACCCGGACAGCCCGCGTGCGACCACGTGCCCGTCGGGTCCGACGAGGTCGATGGCGTCCCCTGCTTCGAAGTCCCCCTCCACATGGGTGATCCCGGCGGCCAGCAGGGAGCGCTTGCCGTGGGTCACGGCCTCGACCGCACCCGCATCGAGCTGCACGCGGCCGCGGGACCGGGCGGCCCACGCCAGCCAGAGCCGACGGGAGGAGCGCCGGTGGTCCGCGACGTCGAACCAGGTGCCGACCTCGTGGCCCAGGAGTGCGTCCCCCACCAGGGAGGCATTGGCCAGCAGTGTGGGGATACCGGAGTTCGTGGCGATCATCGCGGCGTCGATCTTGGTGGTCATGCCACCGGTCCCGGCGGCGGAGCCCCGGCCGGTGATGCAGTAGTCCACGAGCTGGTCCGCGTCATGGACGCGGGGGACCAGGCGTGCGCCGGGCTCCGAGGGGCGGGTCGTGTACAGGCCGTCCACATCGGTGAGGAGGACGAGCGCCTCGGCTGCGACCAGGTTGGCCACGAGGGCGGCGAGCCGGTCGTTGTCCCCGAAGCGGATCTCATCCGTTGCCACCGCATCGTTCTCGTTCACCACGGGGACCATGCCGAGTTCGAGCAGGCGGGTGAGTGCCCGGCGTGCGTTGCGGTAGTGCTGCGGGCGGATCAGGTCCTCCGCCGTGAGCAGGACCTGGCCGACCGTGAGCCCGTGGCGAGCGAAGGCGCGAGCGTACTCGGCGATGAGCAGACCCTGCCCGACCGAGGCGAGCGCCTGCGAGGTGGCGAGGTCGTTCGGGCGGCGGGCGAGACCGGAGGGCCCCAGGCCGGCGGCGATCGCGCCGGAGGTCACGAGGACCACCTGATGCCCCCGCAGGCGCCGCGCCGCGCTGATGTCCACCAGTCGGGTGAGGTACTCCGTGTCCAGCCGCCCATCCGCCGTGGTGAGCGAGGAGGACCCGATCTTGATCACCAGCCGCCGGGCACGGCCCAGGTCGCTGCGCGAGTTGATCGGGTTCATGCGCCCATTATCCGCCCCTCAGCGCGCCAGGGTCTCGCGCACGAGCGGGGGACTTGCCTGCTCCCCCGCCGATGGCTCAACCCTCCCGCGGGTCGGTCCAGATTCCTGCCTCGTGCTCGGTCCAGAGCTCCTCGCGAGCGCGGGCCTTGCCGTCCATCCGGTCCTTGTACTCGCGCCGCCGCTCGCCCCGGGTGGTACGCGGCTCGCCCTCGAAGCGCGCGTCCGACCCACGGGGGCCGAGGAGCTCGGGACCGGTGGTCATCGTGGGTTCCCAGTCGAACACCACGCCGGAGTCCTCCGGCCCGACGACGACCGTGTCCCCAGGCGTCGCACCGATGCGGAACAACTCCTCCTCGATGCCGAGCTTCGCGAGCCGGTCGGCGAGGTAGCCGACCGCCTCGTCGTTCGCGAAGTCGGTCTGGCGCACCCAGCGCTCCGGCTTGGTTCCCCGCACCTGGTACCAGGGCCCGTCCGGCCCCTTCCGGGGCACCACGGTGAACCCGACGTCGTCGACCGGCTCCGGGCGGATCACCACGCGGGGCATCGGTGCCGTCGCCACCCGGGAGCGGGCCTCCTCGACGATCTCGCCAAGGCGGTAGGTGAGCGCCGGGAGGCCCTCGTGGGACGCCGTCGAGATGAGGTGGACCTCGAGTCCCCCTCCCCGCAGCTCGGGAGCGACGAACTCGGCGAGCTCGCGCGCCTCGGGAACGTCGATCTTGTTCAGGACGACCAAGCGGGGCCGGTCCATGAGCGGCACGGCGCCCACGTCCTGCAACTGATCGGCGTAGGCCGCGAGTTCGGCCTCGAGGGAATCGAGGTCCGAGACCGGGTCGCGGTTGGGCTCCAGAGTGGCGCAGTCGACGACGTGCACGATCACGGCGCAGCGCTCGATGTGCCGCAGGAACTCGAGCCCCAGTCCACGCCCCTCGGAGGCGCCGGGAATCAGGCCCGGTACGTCGGCCACCGTGTACCGGTGCTCGCCCGCCCGGACGACGCCGAGGTTGGGGACGAGGGTGGTGAACGGGTAGTCCGCGATCCTGGGGCGCGCAGCGGAGATCGCGGCTATGAGTGAGGACTTCCCGGCCGACGGGAAACCGACGAGCGCGACATCGGCGACGGACTTGAGCTCCAGAATGAGCCGCACCTCCTCGCCGGGCTCCCCGAGAAGGGCGAACCCGGGGGCCTTGCGGCGGTCGGAGGCCAGCGCGGCGTTGCCGAGGCCTCCTGCCCCACCGGCGGCCGCGACGAACCGTGTGCCCTCCCCCATTAGGTCCGCGAGCACCTCGCCGTCCTCGGTCTTCACCACGGTGCCCTCCGGGACCGGCAGCACGAGGTCCTCACCGTTGCGTCCCTGCCGCATGTCCCCCATGCCCTGCGTCCCGCTGCCGGCCCGGCGGTGCGGGTGGTGGTGGAACGCGAGCAACGTGGTGACCTGGGCGTCGACCTCCAGGATGACGCTGCCACCCCGACCACCGTTCGCGCCGTCGGGCCCGGCCAGCGGCTTGAACTTCTCACGGCGGATCGAGACGCAGCCGTTGCCGCCGTTCCCACCGGTCGCGTGCAGGAGAACGCGGTCGACGAAGCTTGCCATGGAGGTCCTCCCTCGGTGCTGCCGAACAGAAACGCGGGAGGCGGGCGGCCGTGCCGCTCGCCTCCCGCCAGGAGTGGTGTGGCTACTGCGCCACCACGTCGATGACCTTGCGGTCACCGCGCGTACCGAATTGCACCGAGCCCGCCTCGAGGGCGAACAGGGTGTCGTCACCGCCGCGCCCGACGTTGACGCCGGGATGGAAGTGGGTCCCGCGCTGCCGGACGAGGATCTCGCCCGCCTTGACCACCTGGCCGCCATACCGCTTCACGCCGAGGCGCTGCGCGTTGGAGTCACGACCGTTGCGCGAGGAACTGGCGCCCTTCTTGTGTGCCATGTCCGTCTCTCCTTGATCTCGAGGGCCTGCGACCGTGCTACTTGATTCCGGTCACCTTGAGGCGGGTGAGCGACTGGCGGTGGCCCTGGCGCTTCTTGTACCCGGTCTTGTTCTTGTACTTCTGGATGATGATCTTCGGACCCTTCGCCGGGCCCTGGATCTCGGCGGTCACTGTGACCTCTGCGAGCGCGTCGGCTGCGGTGGTCACGGTGTCGCCGTCGACGAGCATGATCGGCTTCAGCTCGATCGTCGACCCGACGACGCCCTCGACCTTGTTGATGACGACGGTGTCACCGACGGAGACCTTTTCCTGCCGGCCGCCGGCCTTGACGATGGCGTAGACCACGTTCCTGCTCATCTCTGTCGTTCTGTGAGCGCGCTGACCGCACTCGGTGTGGGTCGGGATTCGCACGCGATGACATGCTGGACGCGCGGAACGCGCCGACGTCCAAGATTACGCCGAAGCACAGGCGAGGGCAAACCTCGCGCCCGCAGGAAGCTCCGCGGCCGCTGTGGCATCCCTCACTCCTCGGGCGAGCCGCGCTCCTCCGGTTCCACGGACCCATGGTCCGGGGACTCGGTTCCCGGCGGGGCCGTCGTGGCGGACGTGGCCCGGCGCGGCTTGCGCCGTGCCGGTCGGGAGGTCTCGGAACGCTCCGGGAAGACCAGGTTGTCCAGGGTCTCGGGCGGGAGCGCCGGGGACGGCTCCTCCCCCTGCGGCCGGACGATGGCGTCGCTCGGGGTCTCCTCCCGCGTCGGGAGGGTGATGATGTCCGCTGCGGCGTCCGGGGCCGGGGCGACCGTCGCCACGACACGCCGCCGCCCGCCGCGGCGAGATCGCGTCCCCGTCCCTTCGCTGCTGGGAGGCTCCGCCCGGTCGCCGTCGGTTGCGCCACCCTCGGTTGGGCCACCCTCGGTTGCGCCGCCGTCGGTTGCGCCACCCTCGGTTGCGCCGCCGTCGGGCTCGTCCGGCAGGGGTGCTGCGACAGCGTCCGCGACCCCCGTGGCCGCCTTCGTGATCGCGTCGGCGACGTCGGGTGCCACCGTCTCGTGGACCTCGTGAGCGGATGCGGCCGCGGCCGCGATCGTGGCCAGCGCGTCCTTCACCACCTTCCGGTTCGGCTCGACGGCGGGCGCCTCCTCGGCACGGCCACGACCACGGCGCCGCGAGCGCGGTTGTTCGGGCTCCGACTCGCCCGAGTCCTTCTCCACCGGGTGGCTGTGAACGATGAACCCGCGCCCGCCGCATTGCTCACATGGCTCTGAGAACGCCTCGACCAGCCCTTGGCCGACACGCTTGCGGGTCATCTGGACCAGGCCGAGCGACGTCACCTCGGCCACCTGGTGCCGGGTCCGATCACGTCCCAGGCACTCCATGAGCCGGCGCAGCACGAGGTCACGGTTGGACTCGAGCACCATGTCGATGAAGTCGATGACGATGATCCCGCCGATGTCGCGCAACCGGAGCTGCCGGACGATCTCCTCGGCCGCCTCGAGGTTGTTCCGGGTGACGGTCTCCTCGAGGGTGCCGCCGGCCCCTGTGAAGCGGCCGGTGTTCACGTCGATGACCGTCATCGCCTCGGTCCGATCGATGACGAGGGAGCCCCCGGAGGGCAGCCACACCTTCCGGTCCATACCTTTCGCCAGCTGCTCGTCGATGCGGAACTCGGCGAAGATGTCGCGCGGCTCGACCCAGTGGCGGAGCCGACCGGCCAGGTCGGGTGACAGCTCCCCCACGTACTTCGAGATCGTGCGCCACGCCTCGTCCCCCGAGACAACGAGCTCGGTGAAGTCCTCGTTGAACACGTCGCGCACCACGCGGACCGCCAGCTCGGGCTCGCCCTTGAGGAGCAGTGGGGCACTCTTCGCGGAGGATGCCCTCGCCTCGATGTCCTTCCAGGTCCGCACGAGCCGGGCGACGTCGTCCCTCAGTTGCTCCTCCGTCGCACCCTCGGCCGCGGTGCGGACGATGACGCCGGCCGAGTCCGGCACGATCTCCTTGAGCAGCTTCTTCAGGCGCGCCCTCTCCGCCTCGGGGAGCTTGCGGGAGATGCCGGTCATCGCGCCCGAGGGAACGAGCACCAGGTGACGGCCGGCGAGGGTGATCTGGCTGGTGAGGCGGGCACCCTTGTGGCCGATGGGGTCCTTGGTGACCTGGACGAGCACGGTGTCCCCGCTGTGGAGGGCCTGCTCGATCCGTCGCGGCTGACCTTCCATGCCGGCGGCGTCCCAGTTGACCTCGCCGGCGTACAGGACGGCGTTCCGGCCCTTGCCGAGGTCCACGAACGCCGCCTCCATCGAGGACAGCACGTTCTGCACCCGGCCGAGGTACACGTTGCCGACCATCGAGGTCTGGGTGCGCCGCGCCACGTAGTGCTCGACGAGCATCCCGTCCTCGAGCACCGCGATCTGGTTGAGGCCGTCCTTCTCGCGGACGAGCATCGTGCGGTCCACCGCCTCCCGGCGGGCCAGGAACTCCGACTCCGTGATCACCTGCCGACGCCGTCCCGCATCGCGGCCCTCCCGGCGCCGCTGCCGCTTGGCCTCCAGGCGTGTCGAGCCCTCGACCGACGTGACCTCGGAACGGGCGCGCTCCGAGTCAGAGGGCCTGCGGCGGCGGCGCCGGCGGCGCGAACCACCCTCCTCCGGCTCCTCCTCGCCGGCGTCCGCAGCGCCCTCCACCTTCGCGTCGTGGGCCTCGGGCTCCTGCTTCCCGGCATCCTGCTTCTTCTTCCCGGCATCCTTCTTCCCGGTTTCCTGACTGCCGGACGGAGCAGCCGCCGTGTCATCGGCGATGCCGTCCTGTGCGGAGGCTTCGGCCGACTTCTTGCGACCGCGGCCACCCCGACGCCGACGGCGCCCGTCCTCCTCGCCAGCGTCCTCACCCGACTCGGACGGCTCCTGGGTGCCCGGCTTCTCGGTGGCCGGCTTCTCGGTGGCCGGCTTCTCGGTGGCCGGCTTCTCGGCCCGGCGCGGCGGGACGCTGGAGAGGTCGGGCGCCTGGAAGAGCAGCGCAGCGGCGGGCAGCCGCATCTGCGGAACCTGCTCGCCATCGGTCGCGGAGAACTCGGGTGCCGCCTTCACGGCGCGGCGCTTCCGGGGGCGTGCGCCCTCGTCCACGTCCGCCCGTTCGTCCTGACGGCCTTCGGTCTCATCAGCCACGTCGGGCTCCGTTCCCGTGGGAGGCGGTACACCCGTGGCACCTACCACGTCATCGTCATCGTCGCCTGCCGGCGGAAGTCATGGGTCGCACCGTGCGATGCCGGGCACGTCGTCGTCTGCAGCGGCACCTCGCGGCGGCGCATCAGGCAACGTGGACATCCCGGAGCCGGTGGAGGGTGTCGTCCTCCGGCCCACGCTCATTATGACACACCCGCACTGTCTCCGGCCGGAGGGGCGTGACCTTCTGAGCTGACGCGACGTCACGAGAACGGGACATTGGTCCCGCGACTTCCACGGTCCCGTGAATAGCGTTGGAACCACAATCCCTTCAACGCGGAAGGCTTTCGGTGGACGCACTGGAACTCGCGAGGTGGCAATTCGGGATCACCACCGTCTATCACTTCATCCTCGTACCCCTCACCATCGGGCTGACGCCACTGGTGGCCCTGATGCAGACCTTCTGGTACCGCACGGGCAAGGAGCACTGGCTCAAGCTCACAAAGTTCTTCGGAAAGCTCCTGATCATCAACTTCGCTCTCGGTGTTGCCACCGGCATCGTCCAGGAGTTCCAGTTCGGGATGAACTGGTCGGAGTACTCCCGGATGGTCGGCGACGTCTTCGGCGCACCGCTCGCCATCGAGGCACTTGCGGCGTTCTTCCTCGAGTCCGTGTTCCTAGGTCTGTGGATCTTCGGCTGGAACCGGCTGCCGAAAGGTCTCCACCTCGCGTCCATCTGGCTCGCAGCGATCGGGGTGAACCTCTCGGCGTACTGGATCCTCGTGGCGAACTCGTTCATGCAGCACCCGGTGGGCGCCGAGTTCAACCCGGACACCGGGCGCGCCGAACTGGTGAGCTTCTGGGCCCTCATCTCGAACCCGACTGCCGTCTCGGCCTTCATGCATGTCGTCACCGCGGCCTTCCTGACCGCCGGGACGTTCGTGACCGGGATCGCGATCTGGTGGATGGTCCGCGCGGTGAACAAGGGCGAGCGAGCCCACGCCGAGAAGGTGTGGCGCCCTGCCATCATCTTGGGCCTCGTGACGATCGCGATCTCCGGGCTCGCTGTCAGCGGCACCGGCCACCACCAGGCGCAACTCATGTACGAGCAGCAGCCCATGAAGATGTCCTCCGCCGAGGCGCTGTGCGAGACGACCACCGGCGCGTCCTTCTCCATCCTCACGATCGGGCGCCTCGGCTCCAACCACTGCGGCGACACCACCCCCCTCCTCGAGATCCCGGGGCTCACCTCGTTCCTGGCCACCAACACCTTCACGGCCGAGCTGCCCGGCGTCCTCGACCTGCAGGAGGAGAAGACGCTGCTGTACACCGACCAGTTCGGCACCGACATCGAGTACGTCCCCAACCTGATGGTCACCTACTGGTCGTTCCGGCTCATGATCGGCTTCGCGGGGTTCTCCGCCGCACTCGCCCTCGCGCTGCTCTGGTACCTCCGCAAGGAGAGGGTGCTCGATCAGAAGTGGCTCGCCACGCTGGGGCTCGTCGCGATCCCCGCACCCTTCCTCGCCAACTCCTTCGGCTGGATCTTCACCGAGATGGGACGCCAGCCCTGGGTGGTCCACCCCAACCCGGCCAACCCGATCGACTTCGTGTACATGCTCACGCAGGACGGCGTCTCCACCATGCCGTCCTCCGGCACCGTGCTGGCCTCCATGATCGGCTTCACCGTGCTCTACGGCGCCCTGGGCGTGGTCTGGTACCTGCTGATGGCGCGGTACGCGCGGGAAGGGGTGGACGCGAAGGCCAACCAGATGCCGGCGGCCGCCACCGGGTCCGAGCTCCCCATGTCGTTCGTCTACTGATCGGGGTCAGGCCATGGAACTGTCAACGCTCTGGTTCATCCTCATCGCGGTCCTGTGGATCGGGTACCTCGTGCTCGAGGGCTTCGACTTCGGGGTCGGCATGCTCCTGAAGCACCTCCCGAGGGACGAGCAGGAGCGCCGCGTGGCGCTCAACACCATCGGCCCCCACTGGGACGGCAACGAGGTGTGGCTGCTGACCGCGGGCGGCGCGACATTTGCCGCCTTCCCGGAGTGGTACGCCACGATGTTCTCCGGCATGTACATCGCCCTGTTCCTGATCCTCGTGATGCTGATCCTGCGGATCTCCGCCCTCGAGTGGCGGCCGAAGGCCTCCGATCTCGCGTGGCGCAAGCGCTGGGACGCCATCCACGTGGTCAGCGCGTGGGTCCCCGCCGTGCTCTGGGGCGTCGCGTTCGCCAACCTCGTCCAGGGGATGGAGATCGAGGTCGTCGAACGTGACGGCACCATCGTCCCCCCCGAGGCCGTCGACGGCGCCCTGGGCACCGCCTCCCACCAGCTCACGGGTGGCTTCTTCTCGCTGCTCACCCCGTACACGCTCCTCGGCGGAGCGGTGACGGCCTCGCTCTTCCTCACGTCGGGCGCGATCTTCCTCGCGCTGAAGACGGATGGGGACCTCAGGCGCCGCGCGGGCGATCTCGCGGTGAAGCTCTCCGTGGCCAGCGCCGCGCTCACGGCCGTGTTCGCCCTCTGGGGCCAGTTCGCCTTCGCCCGCAGCGGCCTCGCGTGGATCCCGCTCGTCGTCGCGGCGCTCTGCCTCGTGGCGGTCGTCTACACCACACGGCAGCGCAAGGAGGGGTGGTCGTTCCTGCTGAACTCCGTGGCTGTCGGCGCCGCCGTCGCATGGATCTTCATGGCGCTCCACCCGTACGTGATGCCCTCGACGATCGACGACGCCTACTCCCTGTCGATCGCCCAGGCGTCCTCCACCCCGTACACGTTGCGCGTCATGACGATCGTCGCGCTCACCATCGTGCCCGTCGTGATCGCCTATCAGGCCTACACATACTGGATCTTCCGCCGCAGGCTGTCGACCAAGCAGATCCCCACGGATCCGGCCGGGCTGCGGCTCTCCGAGCTCCGCTGACCACCGGCTGGCGGCGGTGCGCGCGGCGCACCGCCGCCGTTTCGTCTCTCCCGGTACGCGGTGGCAGAGTTGGTCCATGAAGCCGCTCGACCGCCGCCTCCTGGCGCACGCGTCGGCGGCACGGTCGTACATCGTCACCATCACCGTGACCGGGGTGCTGACGACCGCACTGGTCGTGGCCCAGGCCCTCCTCATCGCCCACGCCATCTCGCCGGTCATCGACGGCGACGCCGGCTTCCCCGAGGTCGCTCCTCTCGTGCTCGCCCTCGCCGCCGTCCTGGCGGCCAGGGTCCTGGTGCTCGTCCTCCAGGAGAGCCTCGCCCACCGCGCCGCCACCCGCGTGGTCGCCGAGCTGCGCGGCAAGGTGCTCGACCACGCCGTCGCCCAGGGGCCCCGCTGGCTGGATCCTGCCCGCTCCGCCGAGGTGGTGACCCTCGCCACTCGCGGCCTCGACGACCTGGGGCCCTACTTCGTCCGCTACCTGCCCCAGGTCCTGCTCGCGGCGATCCTCTCCCCCGCCGTCCTCGCGGTCGTCTTCTCGATCGACCTGACGTCGGGCTTCATCCTCCTCTTCGCACTCCCGCTCATCCCCGTGTTCATGTGGCTCGTCGGCCGGCTCACGGAGAGCCACACCGAGAAGCGGCTCGCCATGATGGAGCGGCTCGGCGGCCAGGTGCTGGACCTGCTGGCGGGCCTCGCCACGCTGAAGGCGCTCGGACGCGAGCAAGGCCCGGGGGCGCGGGTCCGGGTGCTGGCGGACGCCTACAACGCGACCACGCTCGGCGCACTGCGCATCGCGTTCCTCTCCGGCGCCATCCTCGAGTTCATCGCCAGCATCTCGGTGGCCCTCGTGGCCGTCGTCGTCGGCATGCGCCTCGTGCAGGGCCAGCTCGACCTCACCACGGGCCTCGCCGCCATCATGCTGGCCCCGGAGGTGCTGCAGCCGCTCCGCCAGGTGGCCGCCCACTTCCACGCCAGTGCGAACGGCCTTGCCGCGGCCGCCGCGGCCTTCGAGGTCATCGACCTGCCGGTCCGCGAGAGGGGCACCGTCATGGCCCCTCCCCTGGACCGCACGGTCATCGCGCTGCGCGATGTGGGTGTCCGGGCACCGGGCCGCACGCTGCTCGCCCCCGCACATCTCGACGCGGTGATCGAGCCCGGCGAGACCACCGTCCTCGTCGGGGAGACCGGTGCCGGGAAGTCGACGACCGCACTCCTGCTGCTGGGACTCCTCCGACCGGACGAGGGCCGCATCGTGCTCCATCACGAGGGCGTGGAGACGGACCTGGCGGAGGTCGAGCCCTCCTCCCTGCACCGCCAGGTCGTGTGGGTGCCGCAGCGCCCGGCCATCCTTCCCGGGACGGTCGCCGAGAACGCCACGAGCGAGGTCACGCCGGCGTTGGAGCGTGCCGCCGTCCTCGCCGGGTTCGACGTCGCCGCCCTCCCCGATGGCTGGATCACCCGGGTCGGCCATGGCGGCGTCGGCCTGAGCGTGGGACAACGGCAACGACTGGCCCTGACACGTGCCCTGGTGTCCGACGCCCCGGTTGTCCTGCTCGACGAGCCCACCGCGCACCTCGACGCCGCAACCGAGGCCACCGTCGTGGCCACGGTGAGCGAGCTGCACCGCCAGGGCCGGACCGTCGTCGTCATCGCACACAGGCCCTCCATGATCGAGGCCGCCACCCGGATCGTCACCGTGCGCTCGCAGGAGGTCACGGTCCCATGATCCTGCTCAGCCGCGGGCAACGCGTGGCACTGCGTCGTGCACTCGGGCTCCTCGACCTCGCGTGGTCGCGGGTGTTGCTGGCGATCGTGACCGGCGCACTGGGGCTCGGGTCCTCGGTGGCCCTCACCGCGACGGCAGCGTGGCTCATCGCCCGGGCCTCCCAGATGCCGCACGTCCTCGACCTCACCGTGGCAGCCGTGGGCGTCCGGACGTTCGGGATCTCCCGCTCCGTGCTGCGCTACACCGAACGTCTCATCTCCCACGGCGTCGCCCTGCGCGGCATGGCCTCGCTCCGGGAGCAGGTCTACCTGCGGCTCGCCGACTCCCCCGCCGAGACGGTGGCGAGCCTGCGGCGCGGAGACCTGCTCGTGCGCACCGGCGCCGACGTGGACGCCATCGGCGATGTCGTCGTCCGTGCCCTTCTGCCGGCCGGGGTCGCACTCGTCGTGGGGACCGGCACGGTCGCCCTGGTCTCTTGGCTCTCCCCCGCCTCAGGGCTCATCCTGCTCGCCTGCCTGCTCGTCGCCGGCACGGTGGGTCCCCTCCTCCACGCGCGCGCCGCCCGCGCCAGCGAGCTGGCGCAGCTGGAGGAACGAGCCGCGCTGTCCGCCACCGCCCTCACGATGGTCGACGGCGGGGCCGAGCTCACCGTCTCCGGCCGCCTCGGCCGGATGCGGGCCGAGCTCGCCGCCACGGAGGAGCGGCTGGCACGGCTCCAGGACCGCGCCGCCCGCCCGGCTGCCCTCGCGGCCGGCCTCGACGTCGCCACCATGGCCCTCGCCGTCCTGGGCGCGATCCTCGTCGGGATCCCCGCCCTCGTGTCCGGCACGCTCGCGCCGGTCGAGCTCGCCGTGATCGTCCTGACCCCGCTCGCCGCCTTCGAGGCAACCGCCCCCCTCGGCGCGGCCGCCGTCCAGCTCGTCCGGTCGGCGGGGGCTGCCGAGCGGGTCGTCGCCCTCCTCGACGACGCCGCGCAGGTCGATCCCCGGTCCGCCGAGGTACCGGCTTCCGCGAAGGCCGTGCTGACCGCCCGCGGACTCGACGTCGGGTGGCCGGGCGGCCCCGTCGTCGTCGCGAACGTGGACCTCACGGTGACGCCGGGACGCGCCGTTGCCGTCGTCGGGCCATCGGGGATCGGGAAGACCACCCTGCTGGCGACGCTCGCGGGCCTGCTGCCCGCCCGGGGCGGCTCCGTGGAACTCGACGGGGTCGACGTCGCCTCCGCGACGCGCCCATCCGTCGCGCGGCACGTCACCATGACGGCGGAGGACGCGCACATCTTCGCCACCACCGTCCTCGAGAACCTCCGGGTGGCCCGCGGGGACCTCACCGCCGAGGAGGGTCGGGACCTGTTGTGGCGCTGCGGGCTCGGGGACTGGCTCGCAGGCCTGCCGGACGGCATGGACACCATGCTCGGAGCCGACGGCGCCACGGTCTCCGGCGGGGAGCGCCGCCGGATCCTCGTCGCTCGCGCGCTCGCCTCCCCAGCCTCCCTCCTGCTCATCGACGAGCCGGCCGAGCACCTCGACCAGGCCACCGCGGACGCGATCATGTCCGACCTGATGGACCTTCCGCGCCGGGAGCCGGGCCGCGGCGTCGTCGTGGTCACCCACCATCTCGTGGCACTGGGCGGGGCGGACGAGGTCATCATGCTCGGCGGCGCGGAACCCGCGACGGTGTGCGATCGTGGGACGCACGAGGACCTGTCGCGGCGGAACGCCGCCTACGCGGGTGCGGCGAGCGAGGGAGGCCGATGAACGAGCGGTTGCTGGGCGCCGCGCTCGAGCTCACGAGCCAACTCGACCTTCCCGAAGTCCTGAAGGACTTCGTGGACGCTGCGGCGGAGCTCACGGGGGCGCACTACGCGGCGCTCGGCGTTCTGGACCACCTGGGCAGGACGGTCGTGTTCGTGCACCACGGCGTCAGCGAGGAGACCGAGCGCATCCTCGGCCACCCACCCCGCGGCACCGGCGTGCTCGGGGAGATCCCGCCGGACGGTGCGCTCGTGCTCGACGACGTCACCGCCCACCCCAGCTTCGGTGGCTGGCCCGAGGGACACCCCCCGATGGGGACCTTCCTCGGAATGCCGCTGCGCATCAACGAGCAGGTGTTCGGGCGGATCTACCTCGCCGACAAGGAGGGCGGCTTCGGGGAGGCGGACATCACCGAGGTCGGCCTGCTGGCCAAGGCGGCGGGCGTCGCGATCGCGAACTCACGGATCTATGGCCAGTCGCGGGCCCGTGAGCGCTGGCTGGCGGTGAGCCAGCGGATCACCACGATGCTCCTGGAGGGCACCGACGAGGAGGAGGCCCTGCAGATGATCGCGCACGAGGTGCGCGAGGTGGCCGATGCCGACACCTGCCTGATCGTGCTGCCCTCGCTCGGTGACGCCTGGGCCTGCGAGATCGCGGACGGGAAGCTCGCGCCGGCCCTGATCGGGGTGGAGTTCCCCCCGGACGGGCGTGCTCTGACGGTGCTGCGGGAGGGCGTCGGCGTGATCGTCGGCTCGCTCGCGCGCGCCAACCCGATGCGCGTGCCCCAGTTGCGCCCGTTCGGGCCTGCCATGTACGCCCCCATGATGGTCCGGGGCACGGGCCTCGGCGTCATTCTGCTCCTCCGGGAGGAGGGCAGGCCGGAGTTCGAGTCCTCGGAACTCATGATGGCGGAGGGCCTGGCCAAGCAGGCCGCTCTCGGGCTCGAGCTTGCGGCCGCGCGCCACGCCGAGGACGTCGCCGCCCTGCTCGCCGAGCGGCAGCGCATCGGACGGGACCTGCACGACCTGGCGATCCAGCAGTTGTTCGCCACGGGGATGCAGCTCCACGGCGCCCGCTCCCGGCTCCTGGCGGAGGGGCACGAGGACCTCGCAGACATCCTGGAGCGGTCCCTGACCTCCGTGGACGAGTCCGTTCGCCAGATCCGGACCATCGTGCACTCGCTGCGGGAGCCGGACGAGGCGGTCTACCTCGTCGAGCGGCTCCGGCGGGAGGCCTCGATCGGCCGGACGGCGCTCGGCTTCGCCCCGTCGCTGATCATCCGGGTCGACGACGATGCGGTGGGCAGCGACCCGGATGATCCGCTCGTCGACCAGGTGGACGCCCGGGTGGACCCGGACATCGCCGACGACGTCGTCGCCGTCGTACGGGAGGGGCTGTCGAACGCGGCCCGCCACGCCCACGCGTCCAGCGTCCAGGTCCGGATCGACATCCACGCCGAGGGTCCCAGCGGTGACGTGACGATCGTGGTGGAGGACGACGGGATCGGCGTGGACCCGGCCCGGTCCCGCAGTTCCGGACTGGCGAACCTCGCGCTGAGGGCGCGCCGTCACCGGGGGACTTTCAGCGTGGGCCGCGCGGAGCGGGGGCACGGCAGTCTCCTGCAGTGGCAGGTGCCGCTCACCTGACGCGGGGTGACCCCCGCTGGGTCACTGCCGCCAGGAGGAGGCGCGCTGACCCGCCACCCACGCGGCAGCCTGGGTGCGCCGCTGCAGGCCCATCTTCGCCAGCAGCGAGGTGATGTGGTTCTTCACCGTCTTCTCGGCGACGCCGAGGCGGTCCCCGATCTCCCGGTTGGACAGCCCGTCCCCGATCAGCTCGAGCACGCGCCGTTCCGAGGGCGTCAGGTGAGCGGTCGGGTCGGCGTGATCCGCGCGGCGGCGGGTGACCGTCCGGTCATCCAACAGGGTGCGCCCCGAGGCCACCGCCTTGATCACGTCGGCGATCTCGGCGCCGCGCACCGTCTTGAGGAGGAACGCCTTGGCGCCCGCCCGGAGGGCCTCGGAGAGCGCGTCGTCGTCGTCGAACGAGGTGAGCACCACGGGACGGGTCTGCGGCAACGAGCCACGAAGCGCGTTGATGATGTCGATCCCCGTGCCATCGGGGAGCTGGAGGTCGATCAGGACGACCTCGGGTCGCACGAGCTCGGCGCGACGCAGCGCTTCCGCGACGCTGCCCGCCTCGGCGACGACGACGAGGCCGTCCGACCGGTCAACGATCTCGGCAATCCCACGCCGGACGATCTCGTGGTCGTCCACGATCATCACGCGGATCTCGCGAGTCTTCTCGTCAGGGGTGCTCACGGTGCAGAGCCTATCCATTGCGCGCGCCGTTCCGAAATCTGGCACCGCGGACAGAGATGGGTGGATCGTCCGCCGAGCACCTCGCGGACGAGCGGCGTGGAGCACCGGGCGCAGGGCATGCTGGAGCGCCCGTACGCTCGCAACTCGCGCGCGAAGTAGCCGGATTCACCCCGCGTGCCCACGTAGAGCGCGTCGAAGCTCGTCCCACCCAGGCGGACCGCGGCGCCCATGACCTCCGCCGCGGTACGCACCAGGCGTTCGAGGTCCTCCGGTGGCAGGTGATTCGCCGGGGTCGCAGGATGGATCCGGGCGTGCCACAGCGTCTCGTCCGCGTAGATGTTCCCGATCCCGGACACGTGGCGCTGGTCGAGGAGCACGCGCTTGATCGCACTCGAGGTGCGGCCCATCCGCGCCACAACGGCCGGCAGGTCGAGGTGGGGATCGAGCGGGTCGCGTGCGATGTGGGACGCGAGCGCCGGCAGGGTGGGCAGTTGGGTCCCGGCCCCGGCGGGCTGGCCGTCATCGGTCGTGACGAAGGGGGAGGAGTGCACGTAGCCGAAGGTGCGCTGGTCGACGAAGAGGATGACGCCGCCGTCGAGCACGACCGTCACGGCGGTGTGCCGAGGCAGGTCCGCCGGAGCCCGGTCGTGCAGGAGGAGCTGGCCTGACATCCCCAGGTGCACGACCAGCGCGGTGGGCGCCCCGCCGAGCACGAACCACAGGAACTTGCCCCGTCTGGCGACCTCCTCGACCACCCGGCCTGCGAAGTCGTCCTCGAGCGTCGCCGCGTCGGGCAGCTTGCGGACCGCCCGCGCCGAGTGGACGGTCACCTCCTCCAGCCGCCGGCCGAGCACGTGCCGCTCCAGGCCCAGGCGGATGGTCTCCACCTCGGGGAGTTCAGGCATCGGAGCCGAACGCCCCGGTGATCATCTCGAACACGGCTTCGGCGGCCGCGTGCTCGGCCACCTTCTTCGAGGAGCCCGTGCCGGAGCCGACGAACGAACCGACGGTGGCGGTGGCCGCGAAGGTGCGGTCGTGATCCGGACCGCTGCCCTCGACGTGGTAGGCCGGTGCGGGCAGACCGTGGACACCGGCCAGCTCCTGCAGCGAGGTCTTCCAGTCGAGCCCCTGGGAGAGCCGGGCCGCGTGGGTGAGCAGGGGGGCGCACAGCTGCTCCACCATCCCCCGGGTCGACTCGAGCCCGTTCTCGAGGTAGGCGGCCGCGATGATCGCCTCGAGCGTGTCCGAGAGGATCGAGTCCTTCTCGCGTCCGTGGGTGACGAGCT
This sequence comes from Actinomycetota bacterium, assembly GCA_051744325.1. Lineage (GTDB taxonomy): Bacteria > Actinomycetota > Actinomycetes > Actinomycetales > Actinomycetaceae > UBA1383. The sequence continues at coordinate 5,104 of JBNJCY010000008.1, read as the reverse complement.
CGCCCCGGCCGAGGAGGATGTAGTCCCCGAGACCGAGGGCGCGGGCGACCTCTGCCAGTGCACGCTGGGAGACCGTGGCGGCACGCATCTTCGCGAGTTCGCCCTCGGTGACGTCGGGGTGGCACCGATAGAGGTACTCGGTCACCACCATGCCGAGCACCGCGTCGCCCAGGAACTCCAGCCGCTCGTTGGTCGGGATCCCGCCCGCCTCGTGGGCGAAGGAGCGGTGGGTGAGCGCACGCTCGAGCTGCGACCGCTCGATCGAGAGGCCGAGGCGATCGAGAAGCGTGTCCAGATCGGCTCGTGCCGGATCGTCCTCCACCCTGGACCGGCTCACTCGGCGTCCCCATGCCAGTCCTCGAGCACCTTGAACCGGGGGTCGATGGTCTCGTGGAAGTGTCCCGGTTCCGCGTCCCGCAGCGGGATCCCACACGTGGGGCACAACCCGGGGCAGTCCGCGGAGCACAGCGGCCGGAATGGCAGGGACGTCACGACGGCGTCCCGCAGCATCGGCTCCAGGTCGAGGGTCTCTCCGTCGGTGTGGAGCATCTCGGCCGCATCCTCGTCCCCGTCATCCGCCGCCCTGGCGAGCGCCTCCGGGTAGAGGTACAGCTCCGTGAGCGAGACCTCCGCACCGGTTCGGAGCGGCTCCAGGCAGCGTACGCACTCCCCCTCGAGCACGACTTCCGCCCTGCCCGTCACGAGCACCCCGTCGGCCGCTGATTCCAGGACGAGTGCGAGGTGGACCTCACTGCCGGCCGGAACCCCGATGACGACGGTGCCGAGGTCCGGTGGCGCCGGCACGTCGAGCAAGAGGTCCCGCCGGGCACCGGGCCGACGGGTCAGATCGCGGATCGCGAGGACGAGGGGACCGCGGGTCACGTCTCGTCCCGGGGTGTCAGGCGCGCCTGGATCACCGTGCGTCCCGCCTTGATCTGCTTCCCGATCTGGCCGAGCTCGATCTCCAGCTGGGCGAGCTGGCGGTCGCAGTAGTCGTTGGCGTTGTCGGTGAGCGCCCGGGCCTCCTCCTCGGCTGCGGCGACGATCTCCGCAGCCCGGACCCTGGCGGCCTCGACGAGGCTCTCCTGCTCCACGAGAACGCGGGCGCGCTCCTCGGCGGCGACGATCGTGGCGGCCGCCTCCTCCTCGGCGCGCTGGACCACTCCCCGCGCCCCGGCCACGATCTGGTCCGCCTCCGCGACCTGCTCGGGCACGACCGCGCGCGCGGCCTCCAGGAGGTCGAGGACCTCCGCCCTGTTCACAAGGACCGAGGCGCTCATGGGCATCTGGCGGGCGGTGCGCAGGAGCTGCGAAAGCTCCTCCATGATGGCGAGGAGAGACTCCCCCTTCGGCGTGTGGTCGGCCACGTCGTTCACCCCTTCGAGCGCATGAGGCTGCGGGCGACGGCGTCCGGGACGAGCCCCGTCACGTCACCGCCGTAGCGTGCGATCTCCTTCACCATGGACGAGGACACGTGATTGAGGGACGGGTCCCCCATGATGAACACCGTCTCGATCCCGGACAGGTGGCGGTTGAGCAGGCTCATCGACATCTCGTCGTCGAAGTCCGCCGAACCGCGCAGGCCCTTGACGATGGCGCGCGCGTCGCGCTCCGTGCAGAAGTCCGCAAGCAGGCCGCTCACCGGTTCCACCGTCACCCCCTCAATGCCCTGCAGTGCCTGGCGGGTGAGCATGACCCGCTGGTCGCTGTCGAGGAGGTGCGTCTTGGAGACGTTGTTCGCGACCGCGACGATCACCTCATCGAAGAGGCTCAGCGCACGCTTCACGACGTCAACGTGTCCGAACGTGATCGGGTCGAACGAGCCGGGGCATACCGCCAGTGATCTCATGGCCCCAGATTAGTCCGCCTGGGCTGCACTGCGCGAAAGCCACAGCGTGGTCTCGCCGTAGCGGCGCCCGGTGGGTTCGTCCCACGAGTCCGGGAACCGGGGTACGGGCGATCTGCTGGACCGTTCGACGACGACGGTCCCTCCCGGTGCCACCCACCCACGCCGTGCGAGGGTGTCCAGGTCCGCATCCACGGCATCGAGGCCATAGGGCGGGTCCAGCAGCACCAGATCCGCGGCGACCGGCTCGCCACGCCCCAGGAAGGTGGCCACGGGCATCGTGTGCACCTCCACCCGCACCCCGAGCCGTGCCGCGTTCCGCCGCAGCACCGCGGCGACGGAACGGGACTTCTCAACCGCGACGAGGCGTGCGGCGCCCCTGCTGAGGGCCTCGAGGCCCAGCGCACCCGAGCCGGCGTAGAGGTCGAGGACGACGGCTCCCTCGAGGTCGCGGCGGGCCGTGAGCGCGGAGAACAGCGCCTCCCGCACCCTGTCCGAGGTGGGCCGCGTGCCCGATGGGGGCGCCTCGACGCGCTGTCCCCGGAACCGTCCGGCGATGATCCGCATGTCAGCCCCGCTCGATGAAGTCGCCGAGGCCGGAGAACTCGATCCGGTCGACGGCGGCCGCGAGGCCGGGCATGGTGTCGAGCCCTGGATCGTGCGCCAGGAGCTCGACGGCGTGGGCGCGGGCCCGGGCGATGACGTCCCGGTCGGCGAGCACGCGGAGGTTCGCGAGCGACGAGGAGGTGCCCGACTGTGCCGCCCCCAGCACGTCGCCCTCGCGCCGCAGCTCGAGGTCGGTCTCGGCGAGCACGAACCCGTCCCGGGAGCTCTGGAAGGCCGCGAGCCTCCGGCCGGTGTCGCCCGCGATCAGCCGGCTGACCGCGAAGCAGAGGCCGGGCCGCGTCCCTCGCCCGATGCGGCCGCGCAACTGGTGGAGCTGGGACAGGCCGAACCTGTCGGCGTCGAGGATGACCATCACGGTGGCCTCCGGCACGTCGACACCCACCTCGACGACCGTCGTCGAGACCAGGACCGGGGTGCCGCCGCGGGCGAAGTCCTCCATGGACCGGTCCTTGGCGTCGGTGGACATCCGCCCGTGCAGGACGCCGACGGGGATTCCGGCGAGAGCCGGCTCGGCGGCCAGCGCCGCGGCCGTCTCGACCACGGAGGCGAGCGCCCCGTCCTCCGGGGAGTCCGCGGCGTCGATGCGAGGGCACACCACGTAGGCCCGGCCGCCCTGCCGCACCTCCTCGGCGACGCGCTGCCACACGCGACGCATCCACGCCTCCTTCTCGCGGGGCACGAGGAAGGTCTCCACCTCGGGGCGGCCCGCAGGGAGTTCGGCGAGCGTGGAGACCTCGAGGTCCCCGAACACGGTCATCGCCACGGTGCGCGGGATGGGGGTGGCGGTCATGACGAGCGAGTGGGCCAGCTCGCGGGTGCGCAGGACGTCCCGCTGCTCGACTCCGAACCGGTGCTGCTCGTCGACCACCACGAGGCCAAGATCGTGGAACCGGACGTCCTCGGAAAGCAGCGCGTGGGTCCCCACCACGATCCCGGCCTCCCCGGAGGCGACCTCCCCGAGCACCCGCGCGCGCTGTCGCGCCGGGAGGGCCGCGGTGAGCAGCTCGATGCGGGTGCCCTCCTCGCCGGTCAGGCCGCCCATGGCGAGCGGGCCCAGCAGGGCCGTGATCGAGCGGTGGTGCTGGTGGGCGAGGACCTCGGTGGGGGCGAGGAGTGCGGCCTGGCCGCCGCTGTCCACCACCTGCAGCATGGCCCGCAGCGCGACCACGGTCTTGCCACTGCCGACCTCGCCCTGCAGGAGCCGCTGCATCGGGGTCTCCCGTGCCAGATCCGCCGCGATCTCACGGCCGACTGCCTGCTGGCCCTCGGTGAGCGCGAAGGGCAGGGCGGCATCGAAGGCTTCGAGGACTCCCGCGGCGGTGCCGGGCCGGGGGCTGATGTGCTGGGCACGGACCCGCTCACGCCGCCGCACCAGCGTGGCCTGCAGGACGAACGCCTCCTCGAACCGCAGCGTGCGGCGCGCTCGCTCGTACTCGGCCTCGTCACCCGGGGCGTGGACGAGGCGGAGTGCCTCCCCCGCGCCCAGCAGCCCCTCGTGGGCGCGTACGGAGGCCGGGACGAGGTTCGGGACGTCGTCGTCGGCGATGACGCGCAGTGCCGTGATGACAGCCCGGCGGATGCTCCACGTGGGGAGGGAGGCGGTGGCGGGGTAGATGGGGACCGGACGCATGTGCCGCTCGATGGCGGTCGCGTCGTCGTCCTCCTCGTCGAGCATCTCGAAGTCGGGGTGGAGGAGCTGGCGCTGACCCCGGTACTCCTTCACCGTCCCCGTGAAGAGCCCGACGGCACCCGGGACGAGGCGCCGGCGGTGGCCCGACAGCGCGCCCTCGTGCTTCGCGAAGAAGGTCAGGAGGAGCTGGTCCGTGCCGTCCGAGATGGTGGCGTTCAGGATCGCGCCGCGCCGGGCCCGCATCGTGCGCACGGTGACGTCCTGCACCCGCGCCATGACGGTCACGTGGTCCCCCATCGGCAGCCCCCCGAGGTGGGTGAACCGTCCGCGATCCTGGTAGCGGCGTGGGTAGTGACGCACCAGATCGCCCACGGTGACGAGGCCCAGCTTTCCGAGCGCCTTGGCCGTGCGGTCGCCGAGCAATCGCTCGAGCCCCTGGTCGAGGATGGGCGCGGTCACTGGGCGCTGACGAGGAGTGCGGGCTCCGGCTGTCCCCCCACCACGATGAAGGTCTCGAGGTCGGGATTGGCCGCCCGGAGCAGGGCGGTGAGCTGCTTCGCGGCCCGGCGCGCGCCCACGGTGGCCCCCGCCAGGACCGAGACCAGACTGGGGCCGGCCTCCACGAGCTCACCGGCGAGCGCATGCACGTCGGCCTCCATCGCCCGAATGTCCCCGTTCAGGACGACGTGGGTGCGGGTGGCGGCGACGTGCTCGCGCACGGTTGCCAGCTGGTGGGAGACCTCCCCGTCGACGGCGGCCTCCAGGAGGCCCACCGCCTCGTAGACCGCGAGGTCGTCGTGGGTGGGCGCGACGATCACGGTGAGGCCCTCGGACACGACGACCGGGTCCAGCCCGGCGGCGGCCGTGTCCGCCGCCGCCACGGTGGAGCACGGCAGCACCATCACGTCCGTGGACGCGGCGTCGACGACGGCCCGCGCGATCGTGCTCGCGTTTCCCCCCAGGACGGCGACGGCACCGGCCTGGGCGAGCGGTTCGAGCAG
>JBNJCY010000007.1:0-26836 GCA_051744325.1 Actinomycetota bacterium | reverse complement strand
CGAGCGACACCCCGTCCACCAAGTCCGCGATCGCGGCGCTCGGGCACGCGGTCGGCACCCGCCGGGCACTCGTGGTCCTCGCGCGGGATGACGAGGTCTCGGTCCTGTCCCTCCGCAACGTACCGTCCGTGCACGTGCTGTACGCGGACCAGCTGAACACCTACGACGTTCTCGTCAATGACGACGTCGTGTTCACCTCCGGCGCCCTCGAGGCGTTCCTCGGTGGAAACGAGGAGGAAGAATGAGCATCGAAGCATCCAAGAACCCTCGGGACATCATTCTTGCCCCGGTCGTCTCGGAGAAGAGCTACAACCTGATCGACGAGGGCAAGTACACCTTCATCGTCGACCCGCGCTCGAACAAGACCGAGATCAAGAACGCGATCGAGAAGATCTTCGACGTGAAGGTCGAAGCCGTGAACACGGTCTCCCGCATCGGAAAGACCCGACGCACCCGCGCCGGCCTGGGCAAGCGCAAGGACACCAAGCGCGCCATTGTGACCCTCCGTGCAGGCCAGACCATCGACATCTTTGGTGAGGTGGCTTCCTGATGGGCATCCGAAAGAACAAGCCGACGACGCCGGGCCGCCGTGGCTCCTCCGTTGCCGACTTCGCAGAGATCACCCGCTCCACCCCGGAGAAGTCGTTGGTCCGGCCGTTGCCGAAGAGCGGTGGCCGCAACGCGGCGGGTCGGATCACGACTCGCCACAAGGGTGGGGGCCACAAGCGCGCCTACCGTGTCATCGACTTCCGCCGTCACGACAAGGACGGCGTGCCAGCGACGGTGGCACATATCGAGTACGATCCCAACCGCACCGCGCGAATCGCGCTGCTGCACTACGCGGACGGCGAGAAGCGGTACATCGTCGCGCCGAGCAACCTGAAGCAGGGCGACCGCGTCGAGGCCGGTCCCGGTGCCGATATCAAGCCCGGGAACAACCTTCCGCTGCGCAACATCCCCACCGGTACCGTGATTCACGCGATCGAGATGCGTCCCGGCGGCGGTGCGAAGATCGCCCGCAGTGCCGGCGCATCGGTGCAGCTCGTGGCGAAGGAGGGACGGTTCGCGCAACTGCGCATGCCGTCCGGCGAGATCCGGAATGTCGACGTCCGCTGCAGGGCCTCCATCGGTGAGGTCGGGAACGCGGAGCAGTCGAACATCAACTGGGGCAAGGCCGGTCGTATGCGCTGGAAGGGCAAGCGCCCGACCGTGCGTGGCGTCGCGATGAACCCGGTCGACCACCCCCATGGTGGTGGCGAGGGCAAGACCTCCGGTGGCCGGAACCCCGTCAGCCCCTGGGGACAGCCCGAGGGCCGGACACGGCATGCCAACAAGCCCAGCGACAAGCTGATCGTTCGCCGCCGCCGCAGCGGCAAGAAGCGCCGATAGGGAGCGAGAGAAGATGCCACGCAGTCTGAAGAAGGGTCCCTTCGTGGACGACCACCTCCAGAAGAAGGTGGACGCCCACAACGAGAAGGGCAGCAAGAGCGTCATCAAGACCTGGTCCCGCAGGTCGGTGATCACCCCCGACTTCCTGGGCCACACGTTCGCCGTGCATGACGGCCGCAAGCACGTCCCGGTGTTCGTCACCGAGTCCATGGTGGGACACAAGCTCGGTGAATTCGCACCCACGCGCACCTACCGTGGCCACGACAAGGACGACCGGAAGGCGCGCCGCCGCTGACCCGGCCGGAGCGACTGGAAGAGATAAGGCAGGAAACGATGGAAGCCAAGGCGCAGGCGCGCTACGTCCGCCTCACGCCCCAGAAGGCGCGTCGCGTTGTCGATGTCGTTCGCGGGAAGAGGACCGGTGAGGCCATCACCACCCTGCGGTTCGCGCCGCAGGCAGCGGCCGAGCCGGTCCGGAAGGTGATCGAGAGTGCGATCGCGAACGCGCGGATCAAGGCCGAGCAGGCCTCCGAGCGGTTCGACGAGGACAGGCTCGTGGTCCTCGAGGCCTATGTGGACGAGGGCCCCACCATGAAGCGATTCCGGCCGCGCGCCCAGGGCCGCGCCGGGCGCATCCTCAAGAGGACGAGCCACATCACCGTGGTCGTTGGGGAGCGCGAACCGAAGACAGCAGCGAAGGAGAGGACCCGCTAGTGGGACAGAAGGTCAACCCGACCGGGTTCCGACTCGGAATCACCACCGACCACAGGTCGCGATGGTTCGCAGACTCCACCACGGAGGGCCAGCGCTACCGCGACTATGTGGGCGAGGATGTCGCCATCCGCAAGCTCATGAGCGAGACCCTTGAACGTGCGGGAATCGCCAAGGTGGACATCGAGCGCACCCGTGACCGCGTGCGCGTCGACCTGCACACCGCACGCCCCGGCATCGTCATCGGCCGCCGGGGCGCCGAGGCGGACCGGCTTCGCGGCCAACTTGAGAAGCTGACCGGCAAGCAGGTCCAGCTGAACATCCTCGAGGTCAAGAATCCTGAGATCGATGCACAGCTCGTCGCCCAGGGCGTCGCCGAGCAACTCGCCTCGCGTGTCTCGTTCCGGCGCGCCATGCGCAAGGGAATGCAGTCGGCGCAACGGGCTGGTGCGAAGGGCATCCGGGTCCAGTGCTCCGGCCGTCTCGGCGGGGCCGAGATGTCTCGCTCGGAGTTCTACCGGGAGGGCCGCGTCCCGCTGCACACCCTCCGCGCGAACATCGACTACGGCTTCCACGAGGCGCGTACCACCTTCGGGCGCATCGGCGTCAAGGTGTGGATCTACAAGGGTGACGTGACCGAGAAGGAATTCGCCCGCGAGCAGGCCGACCAGGCTCCTCGCGGCCGGCGTCCCGAGCGGCGCGGCGCCACCAGCCGCCGTCCTCGGCGTGAGGACAGCACCACCGAAACCCCGGCGACGGAAGCTCCCGCAGCCGGGGAAACCCCAACGGAGGCCTGAGCGATGCTTATCCCTCGTCGTACCAAGCACCGGAAGCAGCACCACCCGAAGCGTTCGGGCGCTGCCAAGGGTGGCACCACGATCACGTTCGGTGAATTCGGCATCCAGGCTCTCGAGCCCGCCTACGTCACCAACAGGCAGATCGAGGCCGCGCGTATCGCCATGACCCGCCATGTCAAGCGTGGCGGCAAGGTCTGGATCAACATCTTCCCGGACAGGCCGATCACCAAGAAGCCCGCCGAGACCCGCATGGGTTCCGGCAAGGGCTCGCCGGAGTGGTGGGTCGCCAACGTCAAGCCGGGCCGGATCATGTTCGAGCTCGGTGGCGTCCCGGAGCCGCTCGCACGCGAGGCGATGACCCGCGCGATGCACAAGCTCCCCATGAAGACCCGTTTCATCAGCCGCGAAGGTGGTGACATCTGATGGCAGTCGGCTCGAAGGGTCTGGCACCCAAGGACCTGGACACCATGGACAACGAGAAGCTCGCCGCGGAACTGGCGAAGGCGAAGGCGGAACTGTTCAACCTCCGCTTCTCGCACGCGACCGGGCAGCTCGAGGACCACGGTCGCCTCAAGGCCGTGCGCAAGGACATTGCGCGCATCTACACCATCGTGCGCGAGCGTGAGCTGGGCATACGTAGCGCTCCGAGCAATGAGAAGGCAGCGAATAAGAAGTGAGCACCAACGAAACGCAGGAGACGCCGGTCCGGAACGAGCGCAAGTCACGCTCCGGATACGTCGTGTCCGACAAGATGGACAAGACGATCGTCGTCGAACTCGAGGACAGGGTGAAGCACTCGGTCTACGGCAAGGTCGTCCGCCGCACCAAGAAGGTCAAGGCGCACGACGAGAACAATGCCGCCGGTATCGGCGACCTGGTCCGCATCATGGAGACCCGTCCGCTCTCGGCCACCAAGCGCTGGCGGCTCGTGGGCATTATCGAGAAGGCCAAGTAGCCTTCACAGTTCGGCCAGGCTCGGCGATTTCCCGAGAACCGGCACGACGACAGGAGAAGAATCAATGATCCAGCAGGAGACGCGACTCAAGGTCGCCGACAACACCGGTGCCAAGGAGCTCCTCTGCATCCGCGTGCTCGGTGGCTCCGGGCGCCGTTACGCCGGCATCGGTGACATCATCGTCGCCACCGTGAAGGACGCCATCCCCGGTGGGAACGTCAAGAAGGGCGACGTGGTCAAGGCGGTGGTCGTGCGCACCGCCAAGGAGCGTCGCCGTCCCGACGGCTCGTACATCCGCTTCGACGAGAACGCCGCCGTGATCCTCAAGAACGACGGCGAGCCGCGCGGCACGCGCATCTTCGGCCCGGTGGGCCGCGAGCTGCGCGACAAGAAATTCATGCGCATCATCTCGCTCGCACCGGAGGTGCTCTAAATGGCAAAGATCAAGAAGGGCGACCAGGTGATCGTGATCGCCGGTCGTGACAAGGGCAAGACTGGCCGTGTACTCGAGGTCATCAAGGACTCCGATCGCGTAGTGGTCGAGGGCGTGCAACGCGTCAAGAAGCACACCAAGGTGGGGCAGTCGCAGCGTGGCGCCCGGACCGGTGGCATCGAGACGGTCGAGGCACCCATCCACATCTCGAACGTGATGGTGGTCGACCCCGAGACCAAGAAGGGAACCCGCGTGGGTTACCGCACTGAGACGGTCGAGCGCGGCGGCAGGGAGCGCACCGCGCGCGTCCGTATCGCGAAGCGTTCCGGTAAGGACATCTGATGACTTCCAGCACTGAAGAGAAGGTCATGCCGCGCCTCAAGGCGAGGTACAGTGACGAGATCGTGGCCGGCATGAGGGACGAGTTCAACTACGGAAACGTCAACGAGGTTGCCGGACTCGTGAAGATCGTCGTCAACATGGGCGTCGGAGACGCCGCCCGCGATTCCAAGCTCATCGAGGGGGCGATCGCCGACCTCGCCGCCATCACCGGGCAGAAGCCTCAGGTGACGAAGGCGCGCAAGTCGATCGCGCAGTTCAAGCTTCGCGAGGGCATGCCGATCGGGGCGCACGTGACGCTCCGCGGCGACCGCATGTGGGAGTTCCTCGACCGGCTGCTCTCACTTGCGCTTCCCCGTATCCGCGACTTCCGCGGACTCTCGCCGAAGCAGTTCGACGGCAAGGGCAACTACACGTTCGGCCTCACGGAGCAGTCGATGTTCCACGAGATCGACCAGGACAGGATCGACCGCGTTCGCGGTATGGACATCACCGTCGTGACCACGGCGAGGACCGACGAGGAAGGGCGGTCGCTGTTGCGCCGCCTGGGCTTCCCGTTCAAGGAGGACTGAGTTGGCGAAGACCGCTCTGAAGAACAAGGCGAACCGCAAACCCAAGTTTGCCGTTCGCGCGTACACACGGTGCCAGCGGTGCGGTCGTCCGCACTCGGTCTACCGCAAGTTCGGGCTGTGCCGAGTCTGCCTGCGCGAGATGGCCCTCCGTGGCCAGCTCCCGGGCGTGACGAAGTCCAGCTGGTAAACCAACTACGTCGCAGGTCCGCAGAGCGGAAACCGCGACGAGGAAGGGCGAAGGCCCACATGACAATGACCGATCCAATTGCGGACATGCTCACTCGGCTGCGGAACGCGAACTCCGCGCACCACGAGGCAGTGACCATGCCGTACTCGAAGCTGAAGGCTGCGATCGCCGAGATCCTCAAGACCGAGGGCTACATCGCGGACTTCTCCACCAAGGACCTCGAGGTGGGCAAGGAGCTCACACTCGTCCTGAAGTTCGGCCTCAACCAGGAGCGTGCGATCGCCGGCGTGCGACGCATCTCCAAGCCGGGCCTGCGGGTCTACGCCAAGTCGACGAACCTCCCCAGGGTGCTCGGCGGCCTCGGCGTGGCGATCCTGTCCACCTCCTCCGGTCTGCTGACCGATCGTGAGGCCGAGAACAAGGGTGTGGGTGGGGAAGTCCTCGCCTACATCTGGTGACCTGGAAGGAGGAAAGATGTCTCGAATCGGCAAGAATCCCGTCCAGGTCCCCGCAGGCGTCGACATCACCATCGACGGTGCGACCGTCACCGTGAAGGGCCCGAAGGGCGAACTCTCACACGAGGTGAAGGCTCCGATCACGATCGCACGCGACGAGTCCGGTGCGATCGTAGTCAGCCGTCCGGATGACGAACGCGAGTCCCGCTCGTTGCACGGCCTCACCCGGACCCTCATCAACAACATGGTGGTGGGTGTCACCCAGGGCTACGAGAAGAAACTCGAGATCGTGGGAACCGGTTATCGTGTGGTCGCGAAGGGCTCAGACCTCGAGTTCGCCCTCGGCTTCTCCCATCCCGTGGTCGTGGCCCCTCCCGAGGGGATCACCTTCACCGTGGAGGCGCCGACGAAGTTCTCGGTGTCCGGCATATCCAAGCAGCAGGTGGGTGAGGTGGCCGCGAACATCCGCAAGCTCCGAAAGCCGGAGCCCTACAAGGGCAAGGGCGTGCGCTACGCCGGCGAGCAGGTTCGCCGCAAGGTCGGAAAGGCTGGTAAGTAAGCCATGGCAGTGTCCATCAAAGGCAAGGGCAAGGCTGTCAGCCGCTCCCGTCGCCACCTGCGTGTGCGCAAGAAGGTGGCGGGCACGGCGACGCGGCCCCGCCTCGTCGTAACCCGGTCGAACCGCCACATGTTCGCGCAACTGGTCGATGACTCGTCCGGACGCACGTTGGTGTCCGCATCGACCCTCGAGGTCGACATGCGTGCGGCCGACGGCACCAAGACAGACAAGGCTCGCAAGGTCGGGCAGCTCATCGCACTGCGTTCGAAGAACGCGGGGGTCGAGGAAGCCGTCTTCGATCGAGGCGGCAACAAGTACCACGGTCGCGTGGCTGCCGTCGCAGACGGCGCCCGTGACGGCGGTCTGAGCCTGTGACCAACGAACGAGAGCAGAGGAATATCTGATGGCTGCACAGCAGCGAAGCAGGGCCGGCTCCGGCACGGGGGCCACGGGCGAGAGCACCGACCGGGGCGCGCGCGGGGAACGCCGCGACTCCCGCGACTCCCGTGGCGCGCGCCGGACCGAGGAGAAGAGCCAATACCTGGAGCGGGTCGTCGCGATCAACCGCGTCGCCAAGGTGGTCAAGGGCGGACGCAGGTTCTCCTTCACCGCACTGGTCGTAGTCGGTGACGGTGACGGCACCGTGGGTGTCGGCTACGGGAAGGCCAAGGAGGTTCCAGCGGCAATCGCCAAGGGCGTCGAGGAGGCGAAGAAGAACTTCTTCAAGGTGCCGCGCATCGGGCGGACCATTCCGCACATCGTCCAGGGCGAGGCGGCTGCCGGCGTGGTGTTCCTGCGCCCGGCGTCCCCCGGTACCGGAGTCATAGCCGGTGGACCGGTGCGTGCCGTCCTCGAATGCGCTGGAATCCACGACATCCTCAGCAAGTCGATGGGCTCGGACAACGCGATCAACGTCGTCCGCGCCACCGTGGCGGCGCTGAAGATGCTCGAGCAGCCTGAGGCCGTGGCCGCGCGCCGCGGGCTTCCGCTTGAGCGCGTGGCGCCCGCTGGACTTCTGCGCGCCCGTGCGAAGGCCGAGCAGCGAGCGCGTCACGATGCCGAGGTGAAGGCCGGCGAGGCCGTTGGGACTGGTGCACGATGACGAAGCTCTTGGTAACCCAGGTGAAATCCGCCATCGGCGGCAAGCAGAACCAGCGCGACACACTGCGCTCGCTCGGGCTCAGGCGCATCGGCCAGACGGTCGAACGTCCCGACGACGACGTGACTCGCGGCATGGTCCGTGCGGTGGCGCACCTCGTCACTGTGGAGGAGGTCAAGTGATGGCAGACGAGACTGAGAAGGTGCATGTGCTCAGGGTGCACCACCTGCGTCCCGCCCCGGGCTCGAAGACCGCGAAGACCCGCGTGGGTCGCGGTGAGGGCTCGAAGGGCAAGACTGCCGGGCGCGGCACGAAGGGCACGAAGGCCCGGTACCAGGTTCCTGAGCGTTTCGAGGGTGGGCAGATGCCCATGCACATGCGGCTTCCGAAGCTGCGTGGCTTCAAGAACCCGTTCAGAGTCGAGTACCAGGTGGTCAACCTCGAAAAGCTCGCCGAGCTCTTCCCCGAGGGCGGCAAGGTCGAGGTGGCGGACCTCATTGAGAGGGGCGCAGTGCGGAAGGGCCACCTCGTGAAGGTCCTTGGCACCGGTGACGTTTCGGTCAAGCTGGAGGTGGAGGTCGACGCCTGGTCGAACTCCGCCAAACAGAAGATCGAGGCTGCCGGCGGATCCATCTCCCAGCCGTAGCACACCAGAACGATCACCTGCCCCCGTCACCGCACGGGGGCAGGTGTGTTCCCGGCCGGTTCCGCGCTCCCACAAACACGGTAATGTTGCTCAGGGTCCGCGCGGGACACACTCTCATCTTGGAGGAATTTTGCTCAGCGCATTCGCACAGGCATTCAGGACGCCTGACCTGCGACGCAAGTTGCTGTTCACGCTCGGCATCATGGCGCTCTTCCGGCTGGGGGCGTTCATCCCCGCGCCGGGCGTGAGCTACGCGAACGTGCAGCAGTGTGCCGCGGCGTCGGACCGGTCGATCCTGGACATGGTGAACCTGTTCTCGGGTGGGGGGCTCCTCCAGCTCTCCGTCTTCGCGCTCGGGATCATGCCCTACATCACTGCGTCGATCATCGTCCAACTCCTTCGTGTCGCCATCCCGCGGTTCGAGGAACTGCACAAGGAGGGCCAGGCGGGTACAGCGAAACTCACGCAGTACACCCGTTACCTCACCATCGGTCTCGGACTCCTGCAGTCGGTCACGGTGGTCACCCTTGCGGTCTCCGATCGCCTGTACCCCGGGTGTCCCGTGAGCCCCATCCCGGACGCATCCCCGTGGAGCCTGTTCCTGGTGGTCCTCGCGATGACTGCGGGCACGGGGCTCATCATGTGGCTCGGTGAGCTCATCACGGAGCGCGGCGTGGGCAACGGCATGTCCCTGCTGATCTTCACCTCGATCGTCGCGTCCTTCCCCACCCAGATGATCTCCATTGCCGGTGGTGCCAACGGGTTCCGCAACATCGTGATCATGCTCGCGGTGATCCTGCTGATCACCCTTGCCGTCGTCTTCGTCGAGCAGTCGCAACGCCGCATCCCTGTGCAGTACGCCAAGCGCATGGTTGGCCGGCGCCTCTACGGGGGCTCCACCACCTACATCCCGCTGAAGATCAACCAGTCCGGCGTAATCCCGGTCATCTTCGCCTCCTCGATCCTGCAGTTGCCCGTCCTGGCGGCCCAGTTCGCGCCCGACGCGTCCTGGTCGCTGTGGCTGCAGCAGCACTTCCTCGTGTCGCAGTCGTGGTGGTACATGATGACCTACGCGGCACTCATCATCTTCTTCGCGTTCTTCTACACCTCCATCACCTTCAACCCGGAGGAGGTCGCGGACAACATGAAGAAGTACGGCGGCTTCATCCCGGGAATCCGGGCCGGGAAACCGACCGCTGATTACCTCGGCTACGTCATGACCCGCCTCACCTGGCCGGGCTCTCTGTACCTCGCCGTCGTCGCACTGATCCCCGTCGTCGTGATCGCGGCCATGGGGGTCTCGCAGTCGATGCAGTTCGGCGGGACGACCATAATGATCATGGTGGGAGTCGGTCTGCAGACCGTGAAGGAGATCGACTCCCAGCTTCAACAACGTCACTACGAAGGATTCCTGCAATGACGCATCGTATTGTCGTGCTCGGCGCACCCGGCGCCGGCAAGGGTACCCAGGCCGTCCGTATCAGCGAGCACTTCGGGATCCCGACCATCTCGACCGGCGAACTCTTCCGGAAGCACATCGCTGCCGGCGACGAACTCGGTCGGCTCGCCTCGCGCTACATCGACGCGGGCAACCTCGTTCCGGACGAGGTCACCATCGCGATGCTCTCGGATCGGCTGGACGAGAGCGACACCGCGGGCGGATTCATCCTGGACGGCTTCCCCCGGACACTGCCGCAGGCAGAAGAGCTGGACGGCCTGCTCGGGGATCGGTCTCTCGACGCGGTCGTCGAGTTCGTGGTCGACGAGGAGGCGATGATCGGGCGGCTGTTGCGGCGCGCCGAGATCGAGGGCCGCAGCGACGACTCCGAGGACGTGATCCGGCACCGCCTCGAGGTGTACCACGAGCAGACCGCTCCGCTGGTCGACTACTACCTCGAGCGCGGCCTGCTCATCCAGGTGGAGGCGATGGGGGAGATCGACGAGGTGACTTCACGCGTTATCTCCGCGCTGGAGCAACCGCGTGTTCCGTGAGCGGGTGCAGCTCAAGTCCCGCGAGGAACTGGTGCTCATGCGGCAGGCGGGCCACATCGTGGCAGGGATGCTGGCAGCGGTGCGAGCGGCCGTAGCGCCGGGTGTGACGACGGCACACCTGGACGCCGTGGCCGAGGACCACTTGCATGGCCACGACGCGCTGTCGAACTTCAAGGGTTACCACGGCTTCCCGGCAACCGTCTGCGTGTCCGTCAACGAGGAGATCGTCCACGGCATCCCTGGTGGTCGTGTCATCGAGGAGGGTGACATCGTCTCCGTCGACGGGGGATGTTCGGTGCCGGGCCCGGATGGCAGGCGTTGGCACGGTGACAGCGCCTTCACCCTGGTCGTGGGACAGGGCCACCAGGGCGACCAGGACCTCGAGCAGGCGACCAGGGAAGCTCTCTGGGCGGCGATCGCGGCACTGGCGACGGGGGACCGGCTCGGAGTCGTCGGTCGGGCCGTCGAAGACGTCGTCGCACGTTGGGCCGGGCTGGGCGTGCCGCTGGGCATCGTGCGCGAGTACGTGGGGCATGGCATCGGGACCGAGATGCACCAGCCTCCCGAGGTGCTGCACCACGCCACCCGGGATCGCGGCCTGCGGCTCAAGCCAGGCATGGCGCTCGCCATCGAGCCGATGATCACAGCCGGCTCCTCTGCCAACGCCGTCCTGGACGACGGCTGGACGGTGGTCACGCATGATGGCTCCCGGGCCGCGCATTGGGAACATGTGGTCGCACTGGTCCCGGGTGGCGTGCACGTCCTCACGGCTCCCGACGGGGGCGCCGCAGGACTGGCCACCCACGGCATCGTGCCCGCTGGCCTCGACTGACGTGTGCCAGGTCACTCCGGTTCGCAGTTTCGTCCGCCAGCAGTGATGCCGTAGCATGGAACGTTGGACGGGCGTGTCCGGTGGTGAGCCGCTGGCGCGCCGTCGTCGAGACAATCCCCGGATTCTGGTGGTTGCTCGGCGTCTGCAGGGTGAGAGTTAGTGGAGGACATGGCCAAGAAGGACGGCGTCATCGAGGTTGAGGGCAGTGTTGTCGAAGCACTGCCGAACGCGATGTTCCGAGTGGAACTGGCGAACGGGCACAAGGTGCTCGCGCACATCTCGGGCAAGATGCGCCAGCACTACATCCGGATCCTCCCCGAGGACCGGGTCGTGGTGGAACTCAGCCCCTACGACCTCACCCGCGGCCGGATCGTCTACCGCTACAAGTGACACGTGCCGGGAGACCCGGTGGGAACAGGAAACGACATGAAGGTCAAGCCGAGCGTCAAGAAGGTCTGCGACAAGTGCAAGGTCATTCGTCGCAACGGGCGCGTCATGGTGATCTGTGAGAACCAGCGCCACAAGCAGCGCCAGGGCTGAATCCCCGGCATGGTGTCCGCCCCCGCGGCGGACACCACAGTCCGATTCCAGTGGTGAGGAGCCACAACCCCCGGTTCGGAGGCTGGGGCCCACAATCCTGTGGGAAGGAATCGGGCAAGACCTCCGAACCACTCCCAGGAGACAGGTACTTTGGCACGTATCGCCGGTGTCGACCTCCCCCGCGAAAAGCGGTTGGAGATCGCGCTCACCTACATCTACGGCATGGGTCGCACCCGTGCGACGGAAACTCTCGAGGCCACCGGGATCTCCCCGGACCTGCGGGTCAAGGACATGACGGACACCGAACTGGTCACGCTCCGTGACCACATCGACTCGAACTACAAGGTCGAGGGTGACCTCCGCCGTGAGGTTGCGGCCGACATCCGCCGCAAGGTGGAGATCGGCTGCTACCAGGGCATCCGTCACCGCCGGGGCCTCCCGGTGCACGGGCAGCGCACCAAGACCAACGCCCGTACTCGAAAGGGTCCGAAGCGGACCGTCGCAGGCAAGAAGAAGGCCCGCTAGGCCACCGCGCAGCGGTTCCCCGAAGACCCCAAGGAGATAGTCGCACATGCCCCCCAAATCCCGGACGACGAGCGCTTCGCGCAAGGGCCGTCGCAAGGAGAAGAAGAACGTTGCTCACGGCAACGCGTACATCAAGTCAACGTTCAACAACACCATCGTGTCCATCACGGACCCGTCCGGTGCCGTGATCGCCTGGGCGTCCTCCGGCCAGGTCGGTTTCAAGGGCTCCCGCAAGTCGACCCCGTTCGCTGCGCAACTCGCGGCCGAGGCCGCAGCGCGCCGCGCGCAGGAGCACGGTATGAAGAAGGTCGAGGTGTTCGTCAAGGGCCCGGGTTCCGGACGCGAGACGGCGATCCGTTCGCTTCAGGCGACCGGGCTCGAGGTCGGCTCGATCTCCGACGTGACGCCCCAGGCGCACAACGGATGCCGGCCGCCGAAGCGCCGTCGCGTCTGACGGACCGAAGAACCAGTCCCGCTCGAGACCGTCGAGCCGCCCCCGGTGGACCAAGGCCGGAGGCGAACTGCCAGGCGTCAAATGGCGGATGCCGGCTGAAAGGAAGAAACAGTGCTGATTGCACAGCGCCCCTCCATCACCGAGGAGGTCGTCTCCGACCACCGCTCAAGGTTCGTCATCGAGCCGCTCGAGCCCGGATTCGGGTACACCCTCGGCAACTCAATGCGTCGCACCCTGCTCTCGTCGATACCGGGTGCGGCGGTGACGTCCATCCGCATCGACGGTGTCCTGCACGAGTTCTCAACCGTGCCGGGCGTCAAGGAGGACGTCGCCGAGATCATCCTCAACATCAAGAACGTCGTGGTCTCCTCCGAGCAGGACGAGCCCGTCGTGATGTACCTGCGGAAGCAGGGTCCGGGAGTGGTCACCGCCGGTGACATCACGCCCCCGGCCGGTGTCGAGGTCCACAATGCCGACCTGCACATCGGGACCATCAACGCGAAGGGCAAGCTTGAGATCGAGCTGACCGTCGAGCGGGGGCGTGGATACGTCTCCGCGGTGCAGAACAAGGCTGTCGACGCGGAGATCGGGCGGATCCCCGTCGACTCCATCTACTCACCGGTCCTCAAGGTGACCTACAAGGTTGAGGCGACCCGTGTCGAGCAGCGCACCGACTTCGACCGGTTGATCGTCGATGTCGAGACCAAGCCGGCGATCGCGCCGCGCGACGCGCTCGCATCGGCAGGCAGGACGCTCGTCGAACTCTTCGGCCTCGCCCGGGAGTTGAACGTCGAGGCTGAGGGTATTGAGATCGGCCCGTCGCCGACGGACGCCGCCCTCGCCCAGGACCTCGCGCTCCCGATCGAGGACCTGGGCCTCCTGTCCCGGTCGTACAACTGCCTCAAGCGCGAGGGCATCCACAGCGTGGGGGAGCTCGTGGCGCGGTCCGAGGCGGACTTGCTGGACATCCGCAACTTCGGCGCGAAGTCCATCACCGAGATCAAGGAGAAGCTCACCTCCCTCGGCCTGTCCCTCAAGGATTCGCCGGCGGACTTCGACCCGTCCATGCACTTCGGTGCCGACATCGACTACGACGGTGACGTCCAGTTCAGTGACGAGCGCTGAGAAACACCTGAAGGAGACATAAATGCCCACCCCGTCCAAGGGTCCCCGCCTGGGTGGCAGCCCGGCGCACGAGCGTCTCATGCTGGCCAACCTTGCCACCGCGCTGTTCGAGCACAAGGCGATCACCACGACCGAGCACCGTGCTCAGCGGCTCCAGCCGGTGGCGGAGAAGCTCATCAGCAAGGCCAAGCGCGGTGACCTGCACGCCCGCCGCACGGTCATGACCACGATCCACCGCAAGGACATCGTCGCGGAGCTGTTCGAAGAACTCGCGCCGAGGTTCGCCGACCGCGATGGCGGTTACACCCGGATCACCAAGCTCGCGCCCCGCAAGGGGGACAACGCGCCCATGGCACTCATCGAACTGGTCCTCGAGCCCGTGAAGGCGAAGAGGAAGCCGGTCGCGAAGAAGGCCGCCCCCAAACAGGCCCCTGCCACGGGGGAGCCAGAGCCCGTCGCGGACGAGCCCGAGTCGGTCGAGGTGCCCGTCGCCGACGAGCCTGAGGTGGCCGAGGACGCCGAGAAGTAGCAGCGATCCACACGAGGGGGAGCCCGCCGCGGCTCCCCCTCGTCATGTCCGGTCGCATCTCCCGGCCATGTCCCAGGCCCGGACCCCACCGATGATGCCGGCGGAGTTGTCCGCTACGACCACCCGCTCGCCGAGCCTCGCGACGGTTGCCGTGGTGATCCGGCGGGCGTTGCCGCCGCCGAGGTAGAGCCGGTCCCACAGGTAGACCGGCTCGAAGGTCTCGACCACCATCCGGACGCGCCGGGACCAATGTGAGTCCCCGAGACGGATTCTCTCGTGCTCGCCGAGGTACTCGTCGTATGTGAGCCCCCACTTCACGGTTCCGCGGGACAACTCCGCGTGCGGGGCGAGGATCCCGTTGTCGAAGATCGCGTTGCCGAGTCCGGTGCCCAGCGTGATGACCATCTCGAGGCCGGCTCCCGTGACGAGCCCGCACCCGTGTACCTCCGCGTCGTTCAGCACCAGCGTGGGTATCCCGAGGCTGTCCTTCACCGCCGCTCGCATGTCGAAGCCGGACCACGCCGCGAGGAGTTCCGGCACGATCCGAGTGCGCGGTCCGGCGCGCGTCACGTAGTGCGGGGTCGCCACGACGACGCCGTGCCGAATCATCCCTGGCATGCCCACGGTGACGCGGTCGGCCGCGGGAAGCTGGCCAGCGAGCGAACGGACCACTCCCAGCAGCCGCGACGGGGGGAGGGGGTAGGGTGTGGCAGCCCGGATGGGCTGAGCGTGGAGCGTCCCCGCGCCGTCGAGCACAGAGGCCTTGATCCCACCACCACCGCAGTCGACGGAGAGGGTGGTCGGAGTCCGCATGATCCGACGGTAGCGCCTTGGCCTGCCGCGATGTGGTTCCATGGCTCCATGCCCGTCCGACTCCGCCTCGACTGCGCCTACGACGGGAGCGCTTTCTCCGGGTGGGCCCGCCAGCCCGGGCTGGCGAGCGTGGAGGGCACGCTCGCAGCGGCGCTCGCGGTCCTGACGCGCGGCGCGGCCGGCAGGTTGACGGTCGCGGGGCGGACGGACGCGGGCGTGCATGCCCGCGGACAGGTGGCCCACGTGGATGTTCCCCTCGGGGCGTTGACGAGCGCTCCGGGGCGGTCGGGCAGGCAACCGGAGGAGGCATTCGCGCGGAGGCTCAACGCCCTGGTGGCACGGGATCGCGGTCTGGCCCAACCTGATGTCGTCCTGGGAGGCGTCTCCCTGGCACCGCCGGGGTTCGACGCGCGCTTCTCTGCGCTGTGGCGCCGCTACACCTACCGGATCGCCGATGCCGCGGCACCGAGGGATCCGCTCTCGCGCGGCTCCACGCTCTGGTCGGAGCGACATCTCGACGACGCCGCAATGGACCGGGCTGCTGCGTCCCTCGTCGGCGAGCACGACTTCCTGTCGTTCTGCCGCCCTCGATCCGGGGCGACGACCATCCGTACGCTTCTGGACGCGCGGGTGTGCCGCGTCGACGGAGTCATCGAGGTCGGGGTGCGCGCAGACGCGTTCTGCCACTCCATGGTGCGGTCGATCGTCGGAGCCATCCTCGCCGTCGGGGAGGGCCGGCGGGACGCCGCGTGGGTCGCCGATGTTCTCGAGGCGCGCAACCACGATGCGATGAGGGTCGCCCCGCCCCGTGGGCTCACTCTGGAGGAGGTCGGGTACCCGGTGGACGCGGAGGTGGGCCAGCGGGCGTCGTCAGCGCGGGCCCGGCGGGTTCAGTCCTCGTCGTCCTCGGCGTCGAACACGAACTCGCCCGAGTCGTCGTCGCGGTCGGCCTCGTCGTCGGAGTTCTCATCGGCCTCGTCCTCGACGTCGGACGTGAACGCGGAGTAGTCCTCCTCCTCTTCCGTGTACTGCTGCTCATCGTCGAGGAGATGCATTGCGGCCTCCTCATTCCCGACGTCTGCACGTGCCGGGCCCTCCGCCCGGGCCAGGACGTCCTGCTCCTCGCCGACCTCGTCCTCAGGGTCCTGATCGGGCTCCGAGACGAGGGCGCCGACGGCGTCCGGCTGCCGGTCGTAGGGGACCTCCTGATCGGCGCTGTCGGGGATCTCGCGGGCCAGTCGTTCATCGAGGTTCTCCGGACGCCCGTCAGACAGGTAGGTGTGCTTGGCCAGGAAGTCGCCGTCGATGTCGCTCATGCCTCGATTCTGCCATTGTGAGAAGTGCCACGCTCTGCCGTTGGTCGATGCGCCGTGTACCGTGTGATCGTCGGACTGCGACGCCCTTCACAGGGCCGCGCCTTTGACCGGCCCCAACGCGGGCAGTAGGCTGGGCATTCGTTGTGATCCTGCTTGGTGTCTCCCACTCGCCGGCAAGGCCGTGCACAACAGTCACGAGATTTGACCACTTGACCTGCCTTCAGCCATGCGGCGGGTCATCATACGAGAAGGCTCACCCAGTGCGTACGTACACACCCAAGCCGGCCGACATCACCAGGACGTGGCACGTCATCGACGCCACCGATGTCGTGCTGGGTCGCCTGGCGGTCCAGACCGCCACCCTGCTCCGTGGGAAGCACAAGCCGATGTTTGCCCGGCACGTGGACACCGGCGACTTCGTCATCATCGTCAATGCCTCCAAGGTGGCGCTCACCGGGCAGAAGTCGGAGAAGAAGATGGCCTATCGCCACTCCGGCTACCCGGGTGGGCTCAAGGCCGTGACCTACGGCCGGCTCCTCGCCACGCGGCCCGAGCGGGCCATCGAGAAGGCCGTGGCGGGGATGATCCCGAAGAACTCGCTGGGCCGGGCCCAGCTCAAGAAGCTGAAGGTCTACGCGGGTCCCGAGCACCCGCACGCGGCGCAGAAGCCGCAGGTCTTTGAAATCAACCAGGTGGCCCAGTAGCCCCGCCCAGTAGAGACACCGAGGAGAAGCGTGGCCGAGACCACAGAAATCGTGGAGAGTGAGGAACTCTCCAGCTACACGTCCGAGACCGCCCAACCCGCCGCCACCCATGGCCAGTCGATGACTGCACCGGGAGCCGGGACGGGTCGCCGCAAGGAGGCGATCGCGCGCGTTCGACTGGTGCCGGGTTCCGGCTCCTGGACGATCAACGGGCGGTCCCTCGAGGACTACTTCCCGAACAAGCTGCACCAGCAGCTCGTCAGCTCGCCGTTCGTGCTGCTCGGCCTCGAGCAGCGCTTCGATGTGATCGCCCGGATCCACGGCGGAGGCATCTCCGGCCAGGCCGGTGCGCTGCGCCACGGGATCTCCCGCGCACTGAATGAGATCGATGTCGAGGCCAACCGGCAGACCCTGAAGAAGGCCGGGTTCCTCACGCGTGACTCGCGTGCGATCGAGCGCAAGAAGGCCGGGCTGAAGAAGGCCCGGAAGGCGCCGCAGTACTCCAAGCGCTGACGCGACCACGACGAGGGCCCCACCGCTGGTGGGGCCCCTTGTCGTTCGCCGGCGGGCACGAGCGGCATTCCCGGACGGGTAGCATCGAGGCAGCCGTCCGAAGGAAGCCGATGCCACGTTCCCGCAACCGCGCGCCGCACGCATCGGTGCCCTGCGGAGCGTCATGAGCATGGACGGCCTCAGCGGCGTCACGGAGACCGTCCTCGCGTGGGCGGACACACCGTGGTTCCTCGTTGCCGTCTTCGCGCTCGCCACGCTCGACGGATTCTTCCCGCCCCTGCCCTCCGAGTCCGTGGTGATCGCCGCGGCGGTGCTCGTGGCCACCGGGTCGGGACCGTCACTCTGGTGGCTGGTGCTCGCGGCGGCGGCAGGGGCGTTCACCGGCGACGTGATCGCGTACCACATCGGGATGCTCCTCCCGCTGGAGAAGATACCCATCCTGAACAGCCCCCGGGGTCGACGCTCCCTCGCCTGGGCGGCGTCGGCGCTGGAGAGGCGTGCGGCGGTGTACATCATGTCCGCGCGCTTCGTCCCGATCGGCCGGGTCGCGGTCAACATGACCGCCGGGGCCGTGCGGTTCCCGCGCGCTCGGTTCATCCTCACCGCCGGGGTGGCCTCCGTCATCTGGGCTTCCTACGCCACCGTGCTGGGACTGGCCGCCGGCACCTACATCGAGTCGCACCTCCTCGTCGCCGTGGCGGGGGGCGTGGTGCTCGGCGTCGGGCTCGGATTCGTCCTCGACGCCGCGCTCACCGCCCTCAACAGGTGGTTCCACGCACGCAGTGAACGGGGACGGGCGCCGAGCACGCGGGTGGGCGACGCTCTCCTGCGCGCGTCCGAGCCGCCGGAGGTGCTGCACCGGTCGGAGGGTGGGGTGCCTGGGCCGGATCACGGTTCCGGCCCGGACGGCCGGGGGTCGGCCGGCTAGAGCTTGCGCAGCCGCATGCGGCGCATGCAGTGGTCGGGTCCCTTCCTGAGGACAAGGGTGGCGCGTCCCCGGGTGGGGGCGATGTTCCTCAGCAGGTTCGGGGCGTTGATGGTGTCCCAGATCGCCGATGCCGTCTCGACGGCCTCCTCCGTCGAGAGGGAGCCGTAGCGGCGGAAGTACGACCGTTCGTCCTGGAAGGCGGTGCCCTTGAGCGCGAGGAAGCGCCGGACATACCACCGCTTGATGTCGTCCGGGTCGGCGTCGACGTAGATCGAGAAGTCGAAGAAGTCGGAGATCGCCAGCGGTGTCTGCGCCCCCACACGGGCAGGCTGCAGGACGTTGAGCCCCTCGACGATGAGGATGTCGGGGCTGCGCACCACGACCCGCTCGTCCGGCGCGATGTCATACGTGAGGTGGGAATAGACCGGTGCGGTGACCTCGGCGGCTCCCGACTTGACGGCGTGGACGAATCGCAGCATCGCGCGTCGGTCGAAGGACTCCGGGAAGCCCTTGCGCTCCATGAGGCCCCGGCGCTGGAGCTCGGCGTTGGGGTACAGGAAGCCGTCGGTGGTCACCAGCGCGACGCTCGCAGACTCCGGGAACCGGCTCATCATCTCGCGCAGGAGCCGTGACATCGAGGACTTGCCGACCGCGACCGAGCCGGCCACGCCGATCACGTAGGGCGTGCGTGCCCCGATGTCCCGCAGGAAGGCCCCGGTGGCCAGGTGCAGCCCCCGGGTGGCGGCGACATATATCTGCAGGAGGGATGCGAGCGGCCGGAAGATCGCGTCCACCTCCGCAAGGTCGATCGGGTCCCCGAGCCCACGCAGCCGGACGACGTCGGCGGCCGTGAGCGGGAGGGGAGCCGAGTCCGCGAGCGCCGACCACTGGTCGCGGTCGAACTCGACGAACGGGGACCTCTCAGGCACCTGACGATTGTGTCACCCCGATTCTGCCGTCGGGGGAACTAGACTTGCGCGCATGTGCGGAATCGTTGGACACGTCGGACCAGACACTCCCTCCGGCCGGCCGCTTGACGTCGTGATGGGCGGGCTCGCCCGCCTCGAGTACCGGGGTTACGACTCGGCGGGTGTGGCACTCATCACCCCGGCGGGCCTCCAGTGGGCCAAGAAGGCGGGGAAGCTGAGCAACCTCGCCATGGCACTCGAGGACTCGCCACCGGACCCCGCGACGGCTGCGATCGGCCACACGCGCTGGGCCACCCACGGCGCGCCGACAGACCTCAACGCTCACCCTCATCTGTCCGAGGACGGCCGCCTCGCCGTCATCCACAACGGCATCATCGAGAACTTCAAGGAGTTGAAGGACGCCCTCATCGCGGACGGTGCCACCTTCCTGTCGGAGACCGACACCGAGGTTGTCGCCCACCTCCTCGCCCGCGAGGTCGAGCGCCGCGGGGACCTCACCGGCGCGATGCTCGAGGTCACGCGGCATCTGGAGGGCGCGTTCACCCTCCTCGCCGTGCACGCCAGCCTGCCGACGACGGTCGTCGGCGCCCGCAAGAACTCGCCTTTGGTCGTCGGGCTGGGCGAGGGGGAGAACTTCCTCGGCTCCGACGTCGCGGCCTTCATCGCGCACACGCGCCGCGCGCTGGAGCTCGGCCAGGACCAGGTGGTCACCATCACGCCGAACTCCGTGACCGTGGTCGACGGCGACGGCACGCCCGTGGAGGCGAAGGAGTTCACGGTGGACTGGGACGCCTCGGCCGCCGTCAAGGGCGGGTTCGCCACGTTCATGGACAAGGAGATCCACGATCAGCCGAAGGCCGTCGCGGACACCCTCCTCGGCCGGATGAACGGCTCCGGCCACCTCATCCTCGACGAGTTGCGCATCAGCGAGAGCGTCCTGCGCTCCGTGGACAAGATCGTGGTGATCGCCTGCGGAACGGCCGCGTACGCCGGGCAGGTGGCCAAGTACGCCATCGAGCACTGGTGCCGCATCCCGGTGGAGGTGGAGCTGGCCCACGAGTTCCGGTACCGCGACCCCGTGGTGAACGAGAAGACCCTCGTCGTCGCGGTCAGCCAGTCCGGCGAGACCATGGACACGATCATGGCCGTCCGCCACGCACGGGAGCAGGGTGCGAAGGTGCTCGCGGTGGTCAACACCCACGGGTCGACCATCCCCCGGGAGTCGGACGCAGTGCTCTACACCCACGCCGGCCCCGAGGTCGCCGTCGCCTCCACCAAGGCCTTCCTCGCCCAGATCACCGCCTGCTATCTGCTGGGCCTGTATCTCGCCCAGTTGCGGGGCACCAAGTTCGCCGACGAGGTCCGGTCCATCCTCGCCGAGCTGCAGGCGATGCCGGACAAGATCCAGCGCGTGCTCGACGGTGCCGAGCAGGTGCGTGAGGTGGCCCGGTCGATGAAGGACACCACGTCCGTCCTCTTCCTCGGCCGCCACGTGGGCTTCCCGGTGGCGATGGAGGGGGCGCTGAAGCTGAAGGAGCTCGCCTACATCCACGCCGAGGGCTTCGCCGCCGGCGAGCTCAAGCACGGGCCGATCGCCCTCGTCGAACCGGGACAACCCGTGTTCGTGATCGTGCCCTCGCCCCGGGGGCGGGACCAGTTGCACGCGAAGGTGGTCTCCAACATCCAGGAGGTGCGGGCCCGGGGGGCCCGGACCCTCGTGATCGCGGAGGATGGGGACACCGCCGTCGAGCCGTTCGCTGACACCGTCATCCGGGTGCCGCAGACCCCGACCCTGCTGGCCCCGCTCGTCTCCGTCGTCCCGCTCCAGATCTTCGCGTGTGAGCTCGCCACCGCGAAGGGGCTCGACGTCGACCAGCCGCGCAACCTCGCCAAGTCGGTGACGGTGGAGTAGATGGTCCGGGGCATCGGGGTGGACATCGCCGAGATCGATCGATTCGCGGCCGCCCTCGAACGGGTGCCGCGCCTTCGCGAGCGGTTGTTCACGCCTGCGGAACGTGACCTGCCTCCGCGGTCTCTGGCGGCCAGGTTCGCCGCCAAGGAGGCGGTGGCCAAGGCACTGGGCTCGCCCGGCGGGATGAGCTGGCAGGACTGCGAGGTGGTCACGGAACCCTCGGGAGAGCCCCAGCTGCGGGTCACCGGAACGGTGGCGCGCGTTGCGGCCGATCGCGGCATCACCACGTGGCACCTCTCCCTCAGCCACGACGGTGCGAATGCGATCGCGATGGTGGTGGCGGAATGATCCGTGCTCACGGCTCCGACGCGATCCGCGCCGCCGAGGCGCCCCTGCTCGCGGCGGGAGTTCCCCTGATGCGGCAGGCTGCGCGGGCCCTCGCGGTCGCGACGGTCCGCGAGATCCGGACTCGGGGCCAGCGCGTCCCGGGATCCGTGGTGCTCGCCCTCGTGGGCGGGGGCAACAACGGTGGGGACGCACTCTGGGCCGTCGCCGACCTCGCCCGCAGGGGAGTGGTGGCCCACGCGGCGCTCTGCGCGCGCACCGCTCACGCCGAGGGACTCGCCGCGGCGCGCGCGGCGGGTGTCCGGATCGTCCGGATCGTCCCCGAGTCCGGTGGTGACCCCGACATCGAGGCGCTCCTCGACGTCGCCCGGCGCGCCGGCGCCTGGATCGACGGGCTTGCCGGGATCGGGCTGTCCGGTCCCCTGCGCGACCCCCTCGCACGGATCGTCGCCGCACTCGAGGGCGAGCGTCGCGCCTCACCCGACGAACCTGTGGTGATCGCTGTCGACGTTCCGTCCGGGGTCGTGGACTCCGGGGCGGTCCCGGGGGAGGTTCTGCATGCGCACCTGACGGTCACCATGGGTGCCGCAAAGCCGGCGCTGCTCCTCCCCCCGGCGTGCGCTGCGGCCGGGCGCGTCGAGGTCCTCGACCTCGACCTGCCGCTGGACCCCGCCAGCGTGACGGTCCGCCGTCTCGGCGCGGCCGATGTCGGGGACCTGTTCCCGTGGCCACGGCGCGAGGACCACAAGTACACCCGCGGCGTCGTCGGCGTGTGGGCCGGGAGCTCCGCGTACCAGGGGGCAGCGGTGCTGGCGTGCGCGGGGGCGCTGGCCGCCGGGCCCGGGATGGTGCGGTATCTCGGTCCCGTCTCCGCGGTGAGGGACCACCATCCCGAGGTCGTCACGGCGCCCGGGCGCATCCAGGCGGCTCTCGTCGGCTCGGGTGTCGCCGGCCCCGAGGTCGCGCTGCACGCCCTCCAGGAGGCCGCCGGGCACGGGGTTCCCCTCGTCGCCGACGCGGGTGTGCTCGAAGTCCTCGACGGTGTCGCCCCGTCGTTGGCCGCCCCGGCGATCGTCACGCCGCACGCGGGCGAACTCGCGGCCGTGCTCGGCACCGCTCGCGAGGACGTGGAGGCGGACCCCGCCGCGGCGGCCCTCCAGTACGCGGCGGAGCGCGGGCTCACGGTGCTGCTCAAGGGACACGTCACCGTCGTCGCAGCCCCGGACGGCACGCTCCACGGCCAGGACGGCCAGACCTCCTGGCTGGCCAGCGCGGGATCCGGCGACGTTCTCGCGGGCCTCCTCGCGGCACTGCTCGCGATGCTTCAGGCCCGGGCAGAGGCCCAGAGCAGGAGCCTCGGACACCCGGAGCTCGCCGCGGCGGGCGCCGCAGCATCCTGGCTCCACTCCCGGGCGGGCCTGCGCGCCGCCCGCGGCGGCGAGGGCCGTCCCGGCTCCGGCGGGCCGCTCACCGCGAGTTCCGTCGCACGGCACCTTCCGGCGGTGATCGCCGCGTTGCCCCGATGAGGAGGGCCGCCGGGAGTGCGAGAATGGCATCCGTGGACCATCCGTCGCGTGCCGTCGTCTCCGGAGCCGCCATCCGCCACAACGCGGCGGTGCTCCGTACTCGCACCACGGCTCAGCTCATGGCGGTGGTGAAGGCGGACGCCTACGGCCACGGTGCCGTGCACGCTGCCCGTGCCGCCGTCGACGGCGGGGCGACGTGGCTCGGGATCGCCCAGGTCGGGGAGGCCGTGGCCCTGCGTCCGGAGCTGCCTGGCGTCCCCGTACTTGCCTGGCTCTACTCGCCCCGCACCGACATCCGTGATGCGATCGTGGCCGGCATCGACCTCGGGCTGAACGCGCCGTGGGCGATCCAGCATGTCGCGGACGCGGCCGCCGGCCTCGGAGTCTCCGCCCGGGTGCACCTCAAGGTCGACACCGGGATGGCTCGGGGCGGGGTGCGCCCGGAGGAGTGGGACTCCTTCGTCCGCGCGGCGCTCGGCCGGCGGGAGCTGCGAGTGGTCGGGGTCTGGTCCCACCTCGCCCGCGCCGACGAACGGGAGGATCCCACCACGGCGCGCCAGGCTGAGATGTTCGCCGACGCCGTGGCGCGGGCGGAGTCGCTCGGGGCCACCCCCGAGGTTCGCCACCTGGCGGCGTCCGCGGGAGTCCTGTGGCACCCGGAGACACACTTCGACCTCGTTCGGCCCGGGATCAGCCTCTACGGCATGGCCCCCGACGGCTCGGACCCGGCCGCCCTCGGCCTCGTCCCGGCGATGACGCTGGAAGCAGAGCTGACAACGGTGAAGCGCGTTCCCGCCGGGACCCCCGTGTCCTACGGCCACACCGCCACCGTGGGAGCGACCACACTCGGTGTCGTCCCGCTCGGCTACGCGGACGGCATCCCACGGCAGGCATCGAACCGAGGCGTGGCGGTGATGGTCGGCGATCGGCCGGTCGACGTCGTCGGGCGAATCTGCATGGACCAGTTCGTCGTCGACCTGGGCCCGGACGCCACCGAGCAGGCCGGTGACGTTGTCCGCCTCTGGGGACCGGGCGGACCGTCGGTCGAGGACTGGGCGCGGGCCGCGGACACCATCAACTACACGATCACCACCCAGGTGGGTCCCCGGGTGCCCCGACTCCACCCGGAGGTGCCATGGACGTGACGCTCCCGACCCCCGAGGCCACCCGCCGGTTCGGCGAGCGGCTGGCAAGGCTGCTCCGGGCGGGCGACCTCGTCCTGCTCCAGGGCGGGCTCGGCGCGGGCAAGACGACCCTCACGCAGGGCATCGGCGCGGGACTGGGAGTGCGGGGCCACGTCGCGTCCCCCACCTTCATCATCGCCCGCACCCACCGGCCGCTGGGCGACGGACCCTGGCTCGTGCACGTGGACGCCTACCGGCTCGGTTCCCTCGACGAGCTCGAGGCGCTCGATCTCGACACCTCGCTGGAGGAATCCATCACCGTGGTCGAGTGGGGTGGGGGACTCGCCGAGGTGCTCAGCGACGACCGCCTGGAGGTCGCCCTCCACCGGCCGCACGGTGGGATCGACGACGGCCGGCGGGAACTGGTCGACGACGCGCCCCGGTATGCGACCGTCACGGCACTCGGGGATCGCTGGGAGGGCGTCGACCTCGAGGTGCTGCGGGAGAGTCCGTGAGTGCTGTCATCCACCTGGTGGCCGCCCTCGTCCTGGTGTCCCCTTCCGGTGCACTCGGCCATGAGCTGCCCGAACCCCCCGCGTCCGTGGTGGCGTGGTTCGAGGAGGAGGGGCTCGGGGTGGTGACCACCTCGGAGTCTTCCGGGCTGTCGCCGGAGGAGCTCACCGCGGTCGAGCTCGGCGAACCCGTGAGCGTCGCGATGTGGTCCGAGGAGTTCCTCGCCGGCCGCCGTGGCGCCGAGCCCGTCACGGCCTCCGGGGAGTGGGTGGCCCCCATCACCCGGGACGGAGCGGGAATCGGTGCCCTCGTGGCATCGGGTGATGACTCCGGAGGGATCGCGGGACAGCGGGTGATCTGGGACGAGGATCTCGGAAACGCCCTCGCGAGCCGGCTCGCCTCCACCTTCATCCTCGACGAGCAGACGTCCGGTTGGTTCCGGCTCGGCCTGGAGGAGCTGGTGCCGATCACGGCCGAGGCACGCGACGTCCTGGCGGGAACCATCTCCGTCACCGCGTACCAGCCCTTCCTCGTCGAACGTCGCGGCCCGGACGACGAGCCCCAGCCCCTGCCCGAGGACCGCGGTCCCGACCAGCTCCGCCCCGTGCTGGTCACCGCGGGCATCGCCCTCGGCGTCCTCGTGAGCGTGGGCGCCGTTGTCTGGATCCGCCGACCGGAGACCCCATGAACCTGCTCTGCATCGACACCTCGGAGGGTTCCGCCGTCGCCCTCGTCACGCCCTCCGGCGCCGAGCGCGCGACGAGCCCCGACCCGCGGTCCCACGCGGAGCACCTCGCCCCGCTGGTGGCGCAGGTGGTGGGGACCGACGCGGTCGACGCCGTCGTCGTGGGTACGGGCCCCGCTCCGTTCACGGGTCTCCGGGTCGGACTGGTCACGGCGGAGGTCCTCGGCCGTGCACGGGGGATTCCGGTGCACGGCGTGCCGAGCCTGGCGGTCCTCGCGCGGCAGGCCTTCGACGCGGGTGCGGACGGGGTCGTGACCGTGGTCACCGACGCGCGCCGGAAGGAGGTGTACGCCGGCACCTTCGAGCCGGTGGGTGCCGACGACGTGGTCCTGGTCGGGGAGCTGTCCGTGCGCCTGCCGCGAGACGTACCTGTCCGCGGCGCACTTGTGGGCCGGGGGACACGGCTCCATCCCGCGGAACTCCCCGGGAGGGACCTCGACCTCGACGTAGCGGTCCTCGGGCGGATCGCGACGGCGCGGCTCGCGCGGGGCCTCGACCTGCCGACGCATCCGCTGTACCTGCGCCGGCCTGATGTCCACCTGCCACCGGGGCGCAAGCGTGCCACCACCTGAGGTCCGGGATCTCGCGGTCGGGGACATCCCGCGGATCCTCGAACTCGAGGCAGACCTGTTCGGTCCAGAGGCCTGGACCGCCGGAATGTACCGGGAGGAACTCAGCAGCCCCTTCCGGGCCTACCGGGGGATCGACGATGCCGGGGCGCTCGTGGCGTACGGGGGGATCCTCGTGGCCGAGGAGGCTCAGGTGCTCACCATCGGAGTGGCCCGGTCGCACCAGCGCCGGGGGCTCGGAGGGGTGTTGCTGCGCGACCTCCTCTCTCTTGCGGGACGGCACGCCCGCGAGGTCTTCCTCGAGGTCCGGGCCTCCGACGACGTCGCCCGCCGCCTCTACGAGCGGCACGGCTTCACCGTGATCGGGAGACGGCGGGACTACTATCCCCGGATCGGGGAGGACGCCCTCGTGATGCGCGCCGAGCTTCCCCGGGACACCGCCTGAGGCGAGCACGGCAGTCCCCTTCCGTGGGGCGACGCGCGGATGCGGGACCAAAGGGCAAGGGCCGTGACGTTCGGCTCATTATGATCGCAGGGTGGCCTCAACAACAGTGATACCCAAGAGCAGGGCGCGCGAGACGACTGTCGCGATGAAAATCCTCATGGCCGCGACAGGCCTCTTCTTCGTGTTCTTCGTCCTCTTCCACATGTACGGCAACCTGAAGATGTTCGCCGGACCCGAAGCCTACAACGGCTATGCGGAGCACCTCCGCGTGATTTTCGAACCGATCCTCCCGCGGACGGGCCTCCTCTGGATCCT
>JBNJCY010000006.1:0-30460 GCA_051744325.1 Actinomycetota bacterium | reverse complement strand
GACGTGGCGGGCCTCGACGGCCAGGACGCCAAGGCCGACGCCCGGGAAGATGTACGCATTGTTCCCCTGCCCGGGCACCAAGGTGCGGTCCTGGTGACGCACCGGGGCGAAGGGGCTGCCGGACGAGAAGACCGCCCGGCCGTCGCTCCACTCGTAGGCGTGGGAGGCCGTGCACTCCGCCTTCGAGGTCGGGTTTGAGAGCGCGAAGACGACCGGGCGCTCGTTGTACTCCGCCATTCGGCGCACCACGTCCTGGGTGAAGGCGCCGGGTTGGCCCGAGACCCCGATGAGGAACGTGGGTCGGAGCGCCTCGACGGCGGCGAGCAGGTCGGGGGCGGGCTCGGCCTCGTGGGCGAAGGGCAGTTTGTTCTCGGTAAGGTCGGTGCGGCTCGCGACGACGAGGCCACGGGAGTCGACGAACCAGCAGCGGGACCGGGCCTCCGCCGTCGTCAGCCCCTCCTCGACGAGCGCGGCGGCGATCAGGTTCGCGATGCCGAGGCCGGCGCCGCCGGCGCCGTGGAAGAGGAACACCTGCTCCGCGAGGCCGCCCCCGGTGACGCCCAGGGCGGACAGCACGCCCGCGAGCGCGACGGACGCAGTGCCCTGGATGTCGTCGTTGAACGTGCAGTACCGGTCCCGGTACTTCCGCAGCAACCGGAACGCGTTCGCGTTGCCGAAGTCCTCGAACTGGATGAGGGCGCGGGGGAAGCGCCCCGTCACCGCCTCCATGAACTCGTCCAGCAGGGCGTCGTAGGCCTCGCCGCGCACGCGCGGCTGCTTCATGCCCACGTAGAAGGGATCGTGGAAGAGATCGTGGTTGTCGGTGCCCACGTCGATGGTGATGGGCAGGGTGGTGGCCGGGTCGATGCCCGCGCACGCGGTGTACAGGGACAGCTTGCCGATCGGGATGCCCATGCCGTTCGAGCCCAGGTCGCCGAGACCCAGGATGCGCTCGCCGTCGGTCACGACTATGACCCGGACATCGTCATGGGGCCAGTTTGCGAGGAGCGCGGCCACCTCCCCGCGGTCCTCGATGGTGACGTACATTCCCCGCGAGCGGCGGAACAGGTGGGAGAACTCCTGGCAGGCCTGCCCCACGGTGGGGGTGTAGATGATCGGCATCATCGTCTCGATGTTGTCGGTGACCACCCGGTAGAAGAGGCTCTCGTTCCGGTCCTGCAGGTTCGTGAGGACGGTGTACCTCGCCAGGTCGGTGGGCGCGGCGTGGAAGTTCTCCAGCACCCGCGCCTCCTGCACCCCCTGCGGGATCACCCGGTACGGAAGCAGGCCGCGCAGGCCGAGCCGCTCGCGCTCCTCGCGTGTGTGCGCCGTGCCGTGGTTGAGGAGGGGATCGTGCAGGATGTCATGGCCACGGCGCGTCATCGGGTCCTCCTGGGTTGGCAGCCGCTGCAAGGGTACTCCAGCGTCAGGGGACCTCGGCCCAGCCGTCGTTCGCACACGCCGCAACGAGCCTCCCGCGCCGTTCGAGGTGGACCGCCAGGGCCGAGTCGAAGAGCGAGCCGCGAGCCGTGTCGATACCGAGCAGTCCAGCATGGTCCCGGAGCAGATCTGTCGTCCCGGGGTGGGAGGTCTCGGCGGCACCACCGGTGGTCCGGGCGCCGGCGTAGGAGTCGATCGCCGAGCGCAGGACGGCGGACAGTCCCGGGGACATGCGGTGGTCCGGGGGGAGGTGCTCGAGCAGGAACACCGCGTCGGCGAGCAGGAGCACGGCGGGCGCAGGCGCCACCTCCAGGCGCGCAGAGTGGAAGTAGCGCAGCACCGGGTAGGCCACTTGCTGCTCCGCGGCTTCGCTGACGACCGACGCGACCGCACTGAGATGCGTGTGCATCGAGTGGCCGGGTTCGCCCAGTTGGGCATGGCGCGCCACCTCGGAAGGGCTGCTCCCGAGCGCACGGACCGAGGATGCCACGGAGCGCCGCTTGATCGCCGCGGAGATGACGGAGATGACGTAGGACAGCGAGATGGTCAGCACCATGGTGGTGAGGAGGGTGATGCTGGTGGAGAAGACGGTCCATGGGAGGCCGGACGGGACCAGGTCGCCGTAGCCGATGCTGGACAACGTCGTCGTCACGAAGTACCACAGGCCCGTGAGGTCCACGTGCGCGCCGGTGGCGTTCGAGACCACCGCACCGGGGTGGGCGGCCAGGACCAGCCAGTTCCCGAGGACGATGCCCACGTACCAGCCCAGGATCGTGAAGATCACGATGGCAGGACCGCTGAGGGCGAGCAGCCGGTGGATGGGCCGGCGGCGGTGGACAGCGAGGGCGAAGCGCCAGACGGGCTGGGACCAGCCGCGGGTCAACGGGCCGTCCCGGGACGTGCTCAGGATGGTCAGGAAGACGTCGGCGAAGATGACGAGGATGACGGCGAGGCCGAGAATCGTCTGTGCGGCTGCCATCTCTCCACCGTAGGACGGTGAACGGTTGGCCGCCGTCTCACCGAGCGGGCGTTGAGTCCGCGGCCTCCTCCGGTGGCCGAAGTGTTCGGACCGCCTCGTCGATCTCGAGGCGCGCCTGCCGCAGCGCCGCCGTGGTGGAGAATCCGCCGAAGTCAGGGAGCATGTCAGCCTGATCCAGCGCCGACCGGATTGCCTGCACGGCCGAGGCGAGCGCCGCGACCGGGCGGGCCTCCGCGGGGTCGGGCCTGTCGGCGACGAGTTCCTCGAGGGATCGCTCCAGGGCGAGGACCCGCCGCCGGCCGATCGCCCAGACGCCCGCGCGTCCGTGGGAACCCTGGGCGAGGAGGTTCGGGACCAGTTCGTCGGCGAGCCACGTGGCCTCCCCGACCGCCCGGGTGACGCCCTCATCCCAAGCGGCTCGCGCTTGACGCCGGCGCACGAGGAGCACGCCGACCGCGATCGCCGCCGCTGTGAGCAGGAGTATCACCAGCCACCACCAGCCGAGACCTCCGTCCTCGACCGCGGCCTCCTCGCCCTCCTCGGCGACCGGCGGCACGGTCGGCGTCTCCACGGAGGGGGCGGTCTCTGCCGGCGGTGCGGGGGTGGGAGCGGCCACCGGTGGGGTGGTCGTCTCCACCGGCGGTGCCGTCTCTGCAGGTGGGACGGTCTCGGCCGGCGGGCGGGTGGGCAGGGACGGGAGCGTGGGCAGCGACGTCGGGAGAGACGGCAGGGTGGGCAGCGCCGTCGGGAGACGGGAGGCAATGTTGTCGCCGACGTCGTCCCCGCACCCGGTCAGAGCGACGGAGGCGAGGGCGACTCCTGCCAGCGCGCGCGCCAGCCGTCCCGATGAACGAAGAGCCATGTTCGTCCTT
This sequence comes from Actinomycetota bacterium, assembly GCA_051744325.1. Classification (GTDB taxonomy): domain Bacteria; phylum Actinomycetota; class Actinomycetes; order Actinomycetales; family Actinomycetaceae; genus UBA1383. The sequence continues at coordinate 27,169 of JBNJCY010000006.1, read as the reverse complement.
CCGTGGTGAGCTGCCCCCACCCCAGCACGGTCACGGCCCGGCCTGCATCCCCCGGACCGGGTGGGGTGGTCAGGTCTCGCAGTAGATCGCCGGCAGCACGCTGTAGATGGCGGCGCACTTGACGAGGTCGTCCTTCCAGGTGATCTCGTCCGGCGCGTGGGCCTGCGCCTCCCTCCCCGGCCCGATTCCGATCACCGGGATACCGTGCCGGCCGGCGATGGCGACTCCGTTCGTTGAGAACGTCCACTTGTCGATGCGGGGCTCGCCGAACATCGCGCGGTGGGCGGCAGCGGCGGCCTGGACCTCGGGCGAGTCCTCCGGGATCACCCACATGGGGAAGTAGCACTCCTGGCCGTACTCCTTCCCCGTCCACGCCGTCGCGCGGTACTGGTACAGGGAGACCATGGCGCCGTGACGTTCAACGGCGGGCAGTTCCTCAATCTCCCGGATCGCGCCCTCCCAGGTCTCGCCCTGGGTGAGGCGCCGGTCGAGGGAGACCGAGCAGCTGTCCGCCACCGCGCAGCGGGAGGGCGAGGTGAAGAAGACCTCCGAGGTGGTGACGGTGCCCTTGCCGAGGAAGTCGTCGTTCGGGAGGCGGTCGTTCAGGTCCCGGATGTCGAGGAGGATCTCCGCCATCTTGTAGATCGCGTTGTCCCCTCGCTCCGGGGCGGAGCCGTGGCACGAGACCCCGGCGACGTCCACCCGGATCTCCATCCGGCCGCGGTGGCCGCGGTGGATGCCGTCGTCGGTCGCCTCCGTGGACACCACGAACGCCGGGCGGACCCCCTCCTCCTCGATGAGGTGGAGCCAGCACAGCCCGTCACAGTCCTCCTCCTGCACGGTGGCGGTGACCATGTAGGTGTAGGCGTCCGAGAGCAGGCCGAGGTCTGCGGCGATCCTCCCGCCGTACACCGCGGCGACGACGCCGCCGAGCTGGTCCGAGGAGCCGCGCCCGCCGATGTGGACCTCATCCTCGAAGCCCTCGAACGGATCGAAGGTCCAGTTCTCCGGGTTGCCGACCCCCACGGTGTCGATGTGGCCGTCGAAGGCGACGAGGGTCTCTCCCGTCCCCATGGTGCCGATCGCGCTGCCGAGGCCGTCGATGCGGGTGGTGGTGTAGCCGAGCTTCTCCATCTCCGCGATGACGAGGCGGGCCTTGGCCTCCTCCTGACAGCTCGTGCCCTTGTTGCGGATGAGGGCGCGGAGGAAGGCGGTCATGTCCGCCCGGTACCCTTCGGCCGTCTCGCGGACGCGGGCATGGTCGATCTTCATGGGCATCCCTTCTCGTGGAGGTGTCACTTCTGCCAACGCGGGTGGGCGCTGTCCTTGAGTTCGCGGAGCCGGGCTGCCGGGTCGGCGACCTTGGCCAGGAGGATCATGGCGGCGATGGCGTAGGGCTTGTTCCCGGCCTGGCGGTACAGGGCGTCACGGTGCCGTTCGAAGACGGCGGCGTCCACCTCGCCCTCGGTGCAGGACACTCCCGTTATGTCCGCAGGGAGCGGATGCAGGTAGAGGGCGCTGCCGTCCCGTGTGGTGGCCATGAGGTCCTCGGTGGTGGTCCAGTCCCGGTGCTGCGCGTTCTCGGCGAGGAGCCGCCGCTCGAGGTCCCGGAAGCCCTCCCTGTCGCCCGCGGAGTGGGAGGCGGTGCGTTCCTCCATGGCGGCATACGGCGCCCAGCTCTTCGCGCACACCACGTCCGCGCCGGTGAAGGCCTCCGCCATCGAGTCGGTGACCGTGAACGATCCGCCAGAGGCGGCAGCCGCGTTCGCGGCGACGTCGCGGGTCGCCTTCATGACGTCGTAGCCCGGGGGGTGGGCCAGCACCACGTCCATCCCGAACCTCGCCGTCAGGGCGATCATCCCCTGCGGGACGGACAGGGGCTTGCCGTAGCTGGGCGAGTAGGCCCAGGTCATGGCGAGCTTCCTGCCCCGCAGGCTGTGCAGGTCACCGAACTCGTGGGTGAGGTGGAGGAGGTCCGCCATGGACTGCGTGGGGTGGTCCACGTCGCTCTGCAGCGAGATGAGCGTGGGGCGCTGCTCGAGCACGCCCGTCTCGTGGGCCTCCCGGACGTACTGCGCGAACTCGGCCATGTACTTGTGGCCCTTGCCGATGAACATGTCGTCCCGGATCCCGACCACGTCCGCCATGAAGGAGATCATCGTGGAGGTCTCACGGACGGTCTCGCCGTGGGCGACCTGGGAGCTGCCCTCGTCGAAGTCCTGCACCGTGAGGCCCAGCAGGTTGCAGGCGGAGGCGAAGGAGAAGCGGGTGCGCGTGGAGTTGTCCCGGAAGAGCGAGACCGCGAGTCCCGAGTCGAAGATCCGGCAGCTCCGGTTGGCCTCACGCAGGGCTCGCAGCGCGTCCGCGACGGCGAGCACCGCGCGCAACTCCTCCTCCGACTTGTCCCAGGTGAGCAGGAAGTCCTCCCCGAGGAGGCCCCGGGCCTCCAGCCCGGTGAGGCGGTCCAGTGCAGAGTCGAAGTCCATCGCGATCCCGTCGTTGGGTGTGCTGCCAGTCTAGGTCGCGGCACATGGGCCGGGGCGGGGACGAGGTGCCTACGATGGAGCATGGCCGCTTCCCACCTCGTGCGGAACCCGCACGTGAACCGTTCTGCCGTCACGGCCGGCGGTGGCGCCGACCCCGCCTTCCACGCCTCCCTCCCGGGCTTCGCCTCCACCCCCATCCGCTCCGCCCCGACGGCGGCCACCCGGCTCGGCGTCCGGACGGTGCTCGTCAAGGACGAGTCGGCCCGGATGGGGCTGCCCTCCTTCAAGATCCTGGGAGCCTCGTGGGCGTGCTACCGCGGCATCCTGGCGAAGTTGGGCCGGGAGCCGGGTCCGGCACCGTCGCTGGCCGAGCTGCACGAGGTGCTGGAGTCCTCCGACCGGGAAATGGTGCTGGTCGCCGCCACCGACGGCAACCACGGGCGGGCCGTGGCCCGAGTGGCGCGGATACTGGGGCTTCCTGCGATCGTCCTCGTGCCCGAGGGGACCGTCGCGAGCCGCATCGAGGGGATCGAGAGCGAGGGCGCGGAGGTCCGCGTGGTGGCGGGCACCTACGACGAGACCATCGCCACGAGTGCCACGCTGGAGGACGAGCGCCACGTCGTCGTCGACGACACCTCGTGGGAGGGCTACACCGACGTGCCCGGGTGGGTGATCGACGGGTACGCGACCATGCTCGCCGAGGTGGTGGGTGCGATCAGGGACGGGGAGATCCCCGAGCCCACCGTGGTGACCGGCCAGATGGGGGTGGGCGCGCTGAGCGCGGCGATCGCGCGGGCCTTCGCGTCACGGCCGGCGCGGCTGCTCGTGGGGGTGGAACCGACCGAGGCCGCCTGCATCACCGAGAGCGCGCTGGCCGGCAGGCTCGTCACGGTGCCGGCCGAGGGGCAGACCTGCATGGCCGGGCTGAACTGCGGGACCCCGTCGGAGATCGCGTTGCCCAGCAACCTGCACGGCTACGACTGCTTCGTCACCGTGGACGACGAGTTCGCCGAGGAGGCCGTCCGGCTCCTGCACGCCGACGGCATCGACGCCGGCGAGAGTGGTGCCGCCGGGCTTGCGGGCCTGCTCGGAGAGAAGGATGCGCTGGGCCTGGAGCCGGACGACGTCGTGCTCGTGTTCCTCACCGAGGGCCCAACCGACCCGGTGAACTTCCGGCGCATCGTCGGCTGATCAGGGCGTGTCCGCGTCCTTGCCCGTGGCGAGGTCGCCGCATTCCACGAGCCGGTGCGGCGTGGAGGCGAACAGCTCGCGCGCGCCGGCCTCCCCGCGGGCCACCTCCATCACCCGCGGCCACCAGGCCCGCCCGACGACGACGGGGTGCCCCGGCTCGCCGTGGTAGGCCGCCCGGGCCAGAACGTCCTCCCCACGCGGCACAGCGGCGAGCAACCGGGCGACGACGTCGGCCTGCACGTCCGGCAGGTCCACCAGGGTGACGAGGGCAACCGTTGCGTCGCCGGCGGCGCGCAGGCCCGCACGCACCGAGGCGCCGAGGCCCTCCGACCAGTCCGCGGCCTCGACCAGCCGCAACCACGGCTCCTCGGCCACCGCGGCCCGCACCGAGTCCGCCTCCGCTCCGATCACTGCGAGCACGCGCGGGCAGCCGCCGTCGTGCAACCGGCGGGCCACCTCCTCCAGGGGAGTCCGGTGCCGCGTCCAAGGCCCGGCCAGCGCCTTGGGCCCGCCCATCCGCCGGCCCGCACCCGCGGCGAGGACGATCCCGATGACGTCCATCACTCGCCCCTCTCCGCTGACACCCGCGCATAATAGCCGCATGCCTGCCCATGACACCGACCCTGAACTCCACGACGCCCTGCGGAACCAGTTCGGGCTGGCAGATGGGGTGGTGGACGCAGGCGTCCTCGCGAAGAGCGTGCAGCGATGCCGGGAACGCGGGATCGTGCTGCCCACGTTCCAGCAGGTGACCCGCCCGCACGCGGTGCCGGAGGAATGGATGGGGGACGCGGACCCGCAGGGACCGGACCCCCGGAACCTGTGGCGCGTGCACTGGTACAACGACCTGGCCGGCAACCGGGTGGAGGTGCCGGAGCACGTGGTCCTCACCCGCGAGCTGACCGGGATCGACTCCCCGATCCTCGTGCTGCTCGGCAACCGCTTCCCGATGATCACGTCCCACAAGGTGCTGGCGGCGTTCGGGTGCCTGGCGCCGCGGCTGGTGTCCGGGCAGTTCGACCCCACTCGGCACCGCGCCATCTGGCCATCCACGGGCAACTACGCGCGCGGCGGCGTGGCCGTGAGCCGCCTGATGGCCTGCCGCGGCGTCGCGATCCTGCCCACCGGCATGAGCCAGGAGCGCTTCGACTGGCTGGACCGCTGGTGCGAGGACCCGGCGGATGACGTGATCCGGACCGTGGGGACGGAGTCCAACGTCAAGGAGATCTACGACGAGTGCAACCGCCTCGCCCGCGACCCGGGGAACTTCATCTTCAACCAGTTCGCCGAGTTCGGGAACCATCTCATCCACCACCAGGCCACCGGGGTGGCCCTGGAGCACGCGTTCGAGACCTGGCAGGAGGCCTCGGGCCGCCGTGACACCCACCTCGCCCTCATGACCTGCGCGACCGGGTCCGCCGGCACGATCGCCGCCGGGGAGTACCTGAAGGAGCGGTACGGCACGAAGGTGATGGCCGCGGAGGCCCTGGAGTGCCCCACCCTGCTGGAGAACGGCTTCGGGGAGCACAACATCCAGGGCATCGGGGACAAGCACGTCCCGCTGATCCACAACATCATGAACCACGACCTCGTCGCGGCGATCAGCGACCACGCCACCGACCACCTCGAGGTCATGTTCAACGAACCGGAGGGGCTCGCCCACCTCGCCGCCAAGGGCGTGCCCGAGCACATCCTCGCCGCCCTGCCCGACTTCGGCTTCTCCTCCATCTGCAACGTGCTCGCCGCCATCTCGGCCGCGAAGGTCCTTGACCTCGGCGAGGACGACGTCATCGTCACCGTGGCCACCGACGGCGGCCAGATGTACCCCTCCGAGCGTGCCAAGGTCCTCCAGAGGGACTTCGGCGGCGAGTTCACCCGGATCGACGCCGCCGAGGCATGGGGTGAGCACCTCGCCGACGTCCCCACCGACCACACCCTCGAGATGACCCAGCGGGACCGGAACCGGATCTTCAACCTCGGGTACTACACGTGGGTGGAGCAGCAGGGTACCCCGTTCGAGCTGTTCGAACGGCGCCGCGGCCAGGAGTTCTGGCACGAGCTGCGCAGCTACCTGCCGCTCTGGGACGAGATGATCACCGAGTTCAACGCCCGCGTCGCCGCCGGGTAGAGACTCGGTCCCCAAGTCCCTCGACACCCGCCTCCTGACGAGGCACGATCGAAGGATGGAACGCCACACCGACGTGGAGGTGTCATCGTGGGCGATCTGATGCGTCCACTGCCCTTCGCCGCCCTCATGGACTGGGTTCTTCAGGAGTCCCGCGCCCACGGCGCTGTCTTCGGGCTGGGGTCGGATCTCTTCTTCGTTCCCAGCCGCACCGTCCGCGACCCGATGGGCCACGCCATCGCCACGCCCATCGGCCCGGCCGCCGGCCCGCACACCCAGCTCGCCCCGAACATCGTCACGTCATACCTCGCCGGCGCTCGCTTCATCGAATTGAAGACCGTGCAGGTGATGGACGGGGACGCCATCCGGGCCGCCGTCGCCAAGCCGTGCATCAATGCCGAGGACGAGGGCTTCAACTGCGAGTGGTCCACGGAGCTCACCGTGGGCCAGGCGTTCGACGAGTACGTCCGCGCCCACCTCGCGATCCGCGTGCTCGCCGTGGAGCTGGGTCTGGGCGATGGCGACGACGTCGCCTACAACGCCTCCGTCGGCTACGACCTCGAGGGCATCAGCTCCCCCCTCATCGACGGCTTCATCGAGGGCCTGCGGGACGCCTCGGACACCCCGGTGTACCGCGACGCCGTCGCGTGGCTGGAGGCCAACCTCGACCGCTTCACCCGATTCGGCCGGGCGGACATGGAGCGCCTCACCCCGCACGTCTGCGACTCCGTCACTCTGTCCACTCTGCACGGCTGCCCCGCCGGCGAGATCGAGCGCATCGCCAACCACCTCCTCGACAAGGGCCTGCACACCTTCGTCAAGGCCAACCCCACGATGCTCGGGTATGACGCCGCCCGCGGCATCCTCGACTCCCTCGGCTACACCCACATCACCTTCGACGACCACCACTTCCGCGGCGACCTCCAGTTCGACGACGCCGTCCCCATGTTCCGGCGGCTCACCGAACGGGCCGGGGCGGCTGGCCTCGTGTTCGGGGTGAAGCTCTCCAACACCCTGCCGAACGACGTCACCCGCGGCGAACTGCCTGCCGAGGAGATGTACATGTCCGGGCGGGCGCTGGCCCCCCTCACGCTCTCGCTGGCGGCGAAGCTGTCCCACGCCTTCGACGGCCGGCTGCCCATCTCCTACTCCGGCGGCGCGGACGCCACGAACATCGCGGAGATCCTGGCCACCGGGATCCAACCGGTCACCGTCGCCACCACCCTGCTCAAGCCGGGTGGCTACGCTCGCCTGACCCAGCTCGCCACGCTCGCCACCGAGGTGATGCGGGACGCCGACGGCATCGATGTCGCCGCCCTGGACACCCTCGTGGCCCGGGTCCTGGCCGATGCGCGCCTGCACAAACGGCACCGCGAGAAGGTGGGCTCGCGGAAGACCGACTCCCCGCTGGCACTCACGGACTGCTTCAAGGCGCCCTGCGAGCACGGCGGCTGCCCGATCGAGCAGCAGATCCCGGAGTACCTGACACTGGTGGCCGAGGAGCGGTACGCCGAGGCCTTCGAACTCATCGCGCGGGACAACACCGCCCCCACGATCACCGGCGTGCTGTGCTCCCAGCCCTGCCGCGAGCACTGCACCCGCCTCGACTACGACACCTCGATCGACATCCGCGGCGTGAAGCTCGCCGCCGCCGAGGCCGCCCAGGAGGCCTTCATCGCCGCGGCCGTCCCGGCTCCCCTGCGTCCGGCCGCGCGCATCGCGGTCATCGGGGCCGGCCCGGCCGGCATCGCCGCCGCGCTGTTCCTGCGGCGCAACGGCCTCGACGTGGAGGTGTTCGAGAGGGCGGACGGGCCCTACGGCATCGTGGCGCGCATCATTCCCGCCTTCCGCATCACCCGGGAACAGATCGACCGCGACTTCCGTCTCGCACTGGCCGCCGGGTTGGTGTTCCACTTCGGCTGCGACCCCGACTATGACCTCGCCGAGCTCCGCACCCGGTTCGACCACGTGATCGTCGCGACCGGGTCCTGGGGCCGGGGCGCCACGCCCGTCCGGAGCGGCAGCGAACACGTCGTCGACGCCCTCGACTTCCTCGCCGCCACCCACGGCGACGGCGACGCGGTCGCGGGCCGGCGGGTCGCCGTCGTCGGGGCGGGCGACGTCGCCATGGACTGCGCCCGCACCGCCCGCCGGCTGCCCGGGGTGGAGCACGTCACGTTGGTGTACCGGCGCACCGAGCCGTTCATGCCGGCCGCGCAGGAGGACGTGAACAACGTGCGGGCCGAGGGCATCGAGATCCTCGAGCTGCTGGCACCGGTGGGCTACGACGGGGCGTTGCTCAGGTGCGAGCGCACCGAGCTCGGCACCTACGACGCCGGCGGACGGCGCTCCACCCACGGCACCGGCGAGTTCGTGGACCTCGCGTTCGACACCGTCATCGGGGCCACCGGTGCCACCATCGACGCCGCGCCGTACCACGCCAACCGGATCGCCTCGGACGAGCGGGGCCACCCGCTGCTCGGGCCGGACTTCGAGGCGGAGGTCTCCGGCGGGCTGCGTGGGGTGCACGTGATCGGTGACGGGCGGCTCGGCCCCGACACCGTGGTCCGTGCCATGGCGGACGCCAAGGTGGCCGCTCGGGCGATCCTCACCGCGCACGGCCTCCGCCCGGACTTCGACCGCTCCCCCGTCGCCGTGTTCACGCCCGAACAGGTGCTCGCCGGGCGCCGCGGCGTGCTGCGGGACCCACTTGCCCCACCCGCCGAGGGCTCCCGGTGCCTGCGCTGCGACCAGGTCTGCGAGATCTGCACCGAGGTCTGCCCGAATCGGGCGAACGTGGCGGTGGCGGTGCCGGGCTTCGCCGACCCCCGCCAGATCGTCCACCTCGACGGCCTGTGCAACGAGTGCGGCAACTGTGGCACGTTCTGCCCGCACGCCGGCCTGCCCTACCGGGACAAGCTCACCGTGTTCTGGACCCGCGAGGACTTCGCGGCCTCCACCAACACCGGCTTCCTCCCGCTCGACGACGGCGCCGCGCACCTCTTCCGGCTGCCGTCCGGCGAGGTCGTCACCCACCGTCCCGGCGAGGACGGGCTGCCCGAGGACCTCGCCCGCGTGCTCGCCGCGCTGGAGGCCGAGCACCCCTGGTACCTCATGAACCTGGACGAGCTGGAAGGAGCGGCGCCATGATCCTCACCGGAACCGTCCTCACGGGAGACCCCACCCAACCGGTGGTGGAGGGCGTGGTGGTGCGGGACGGCGTCGTCTGGGCGGCCGGCGCCGAGGCGGCCCTGCGGGCCGAGCACCCGGACCAGGCCGTCACCGCGACAGGCCGGGTCATCCTGCCCGGCCTCATCAACGCCCACACGCACGCCTACAGCGCCTACGCCCGGGGCATGGCCGTGCACCGGCCCACCCGGGACTTCCCCGAGATCCTGGCGAACCTGTGGTGGACCCTGGACCGGATGCTCGAACCCGAGGACGTTTCCTTGAACGCCACCACCACGTTCCTGGAGTCCGTGAGGAACGGCGTCACCACGGTGTTCGACCACCACTCCAGCCCCCACGCGATCCCCGGCTCGTTGGGCATCATGGCCGAGGCCGCCCGCCGGGTGGGCCTGCGCGCCAGCCTGTGCTACGAGACCTCCGACCGGGACGGCCCGGAGGCGTTCGCCGCCGGGGTGGCAGAGAATGTGGCCTTCATGCGTGAGGCCAACACCGGGACCCAGCACTCCCTGCGCGGCATGTTCGGCCTGCACGCCTCCTTCACCCTCTCCGAGGCGTCCCTCGACGCCGTCGCGGCCGCCAAGGAGGGCGTGCCGGGCGGCTACCACGTCCACGTTGCCGAGGGCCCGTCCGACCAGGAGCACGCGCTGGCCACGTTCGGCCAGCGGGTCGTCGACCGGCTCGACAGCCACGGCATGATCGGGCCGGACAGTATCGCCGCGCACTGCATCCACGTCACGCCTGGCGAGGTGGAGGTGCTCGCGGCCCGGCGCGCCAACGTGGTCCACAACCCTCACTCGAACCTGGGCAATGCCGTCGGATTCGCCCCGGTGGTGGAGATGCTGCGCCGTGGGATCCGCGTGGGACTCGGTACGGATGCGTACACCGCGGACATGCTCGCCTCCATGCAGGTGGCCAAGATCGTGGCGAGTGGGCACCGCGCCGACCCCACGGTCGGGTTCGGCGAGGCCGTCGCCATGCTGTTCGAGAACAACCCGGCGCTCGCCTCGGACGTGTTCGGGACGGATATCGGAATCCTGCGGCCGGGCGCTGCGGCGGATCTCATCACCCTGGACTACCGGCCGCCCACCCCGCTGGACGAACGATCCGGTTGGGGTCACGTGGTGTTCGGGATGGCCGGCGCGCAGGTCGTGGACGCGATGGTGGGCGGAGAATGGGTCCTGGCGGACCGGCAGTTCACCCGCCTGGACGAGGCGGAGGTGCTGGCGCGCTCAACCGAACGCGCGGAGCGGATCTGGGAAAGGATGTGACGCCATGTTCCTGATGGGAGGCACCGTCATCACCCCCGAGGGAGCCGTCGAGGGCGGTTCCGTGCGGGTGGAAGGCGAGCGGATCGCCGACGTCGGGATGCTGAGGGCCGAGCCCGGCGAGGAGGTCGTCGACTGCTCGGGTTGCTTCATCCTGCCCGGCGGGGTGGAATCCCACTGCCACCTCGACCTCGAGGCCGGGGACGAACTCACCGCCGACGACTTCGCTACCGGCACCCGCGCCGCCCTTGCCGGCGGCACCACCACCGTGCTCGACTTCGCCACCCAGTTCCACGGCCAGACGCTCCAGGAGGGCCTGGACCGTTGGATGGCGAAGGCCACGGGCAGGGCCGTGGCGGATTTCGGCTTCCACATGGCCATGACGGAGTGGAAGGAGGACTTCGCCGCGCAGATGGCCGAGATGCCCGCCCGCGGCGTCACCTCCTTCAAGCTCTACATGGCCTACCGCCACTCGATGATGGTGGAGGACGACGACATCCTCGCCGCGCTGGCGGCCTCCGCCGCGTTCGGCGGCACGATCGGGTTCCACTGCGAGAACGGCCGCCTCATCGACGCCCTTGTCAAGCAGGCGCTCGCCGCCGGTCACACGACGCCGTACCACCACGCCGCCACCCGGCCCCCGGTCATGGAGGTCGAGGCCATCGACCGACTCGAGGTGATCGCGGGTCTTGCCGATGCCCCCCACTACATCGTGCACCTCTCATCGGGGCCGGGGCTCGAGGCCATCACGCGGGCGCGGGCGGCGGGCAATCCCGTCGTCGCCGAGACGTGTCCGCAGTACCTCCTGCTCGACGTCGCCGCGTACGGGGACCCCGACGTCGACGACCTCACAGCGCGGGCCGTCGTGATGAGTCCGCCGCTGCGAACGAAGGCCGACCGAGAAGCGCTGTGGGCCGGCCTCGCCTCCGGGGAGGTGCAGTTCGTGGGCACCGACCACTGCTCCTTCAACCTCGTCGGACAGAAGGACAAGGCCACCGACTTCGCGCACACCCCCAACGGAGCCCCCGGGATCGAGCTCCGGATGGCGCTGCTGTGGTCCGCCGGCGTGGCTGCCGGGCGGATGAACCCGGCGCGGTACGCCGAGGTCACCGCCACGAACGCGGCCCGCTACTTCGGGCTCTTCCCGAGGAAGGGGGCACTCGTCCCCGGCGCGGACGCCGACATCCTCGTCCTCGATCCCCGGCCCACCTGGACGGTTCGCGCCGCGGACCTGCATGAGAACGTCGACCACACCCCCTACGAGGGCATGGAGGTGACCGGCCGCGTCCGGGACGTCCTGCTACGGGGGCACCGCGGCGCCGTCGACGGGCATCTCGCCCCCGTCCTCCCGGACGGGAAGTACCTGCACTGCGGCGCCCCCGAGACCGCCATCACCTGAGAGGACCCCATGAGCATCACGGTCAACGGCGAGGCCCACGAGATCCCGGGCAGCAAGCCGCTGATGACGTTCCTGCGCGAGGACCTCCGGCTGACGAGCGTGAAGCACGGCTGCGACGATGGTAGTTGCGGCTCGTGCATCGTGGTGGTGGACGGCAAGACCGTGAAGGCCTGCACCAGGGACGTCACCACGTTCGAGGGCCGGCTGGTCACGACGGCCGAGGGGCTCTCGGAGTTGGAGAAGGAGGTGTTCACCTCCGCCTACGAGCAGGAGGGGGCCGTGCAGTGCGGCTTCTGCATCCCCGGGCTCGTCATGGGCACCAAGGCACTGCTGGAGAAGAACTCCGACCCCACCCGGGACGAGGTCACGCGAGCGATCCGTTCCAACCTGTGCCGCTGCACCGGGTACCGAATGGTGGAGGATGCAGTGCTGCGCGCCGGGCGGATCATGCGCGGCATCGAGTCGATCCCTCCGCCGCCGGAGCGGATCCGGATGTCGGACCGGGCGCCGCGCGTCGACGCGGCCGAGAAGGTGCTGGGGACCGGCCTGTATGCCGACGACCTTCGCCTCCCCGGGATGGTGCACGCGAAGGCGCTGCGATCCGCGCACCCGCGCGCGGTGATCGAGCGGCTCGACATCGCGGCCGCCCGCGCCCACCCCGCCTGCCTCGCCGTCCTCACCGCCGCGGACGTGCCCGAGCGGAAGATCGGCCACATCGTCCACGACTGGGACGTGTTGCTCGCCGAAGGGGACACCACCCGGTACGTGGGCGACGCCCTCGCCCTCGTGGTCTGCGAGCGGGAGGAGGACATGGACGATGTGCTCGGCCTCATCGAGGTGGAGTACACGGTGCTCGAGCCCGTCACGAGCCCGGAGCAGGCCCTGGCCGCCGGCGCCCCGGAGCTGCACCCCGGCGGGAACGTCCTCACCCACCAGCAGGTCAAGCGCGGAAACGCCGAGGCGCGGCTCGCCGAATCGGCCTTCACGGTGACCCACAGCTTCCACACCTCCCGGCAGGAGCACGCCTTCCTGGAGCCGGAGTGTGCGGTGGCGCAGCCGTGGGGGGACGGCGTGGAGGTGTTCACCGGGGGCCAGGGCGTCTACGACGAGCAGCGGGAGATCTCGCGCATGCTCCGCCTGCCGCCGGAGAAGGTCCACTCCCACTCGATGCTCGTGGGCGGCGGGTTCGGCGGCAAGGAGGACATGAGCGTCCAGCACCACGCGGCCCTGGCGGCGTGGCACGTCGGATGGCCCGTCAAGGTGCGATTCTCCCGGCAGGAGAGCCTCGACTACCACGTCAAGCGGCACCCGATGGACATCACCGTCACCCTGGGCTGCGACGCCGATGGGCGCCTCACCGCCGCGAAGGTCCGGATCGTCGCGGACACCGGCGCGTACGCCTCGCTCGGCGGCCCGGTCCTCCAGCGCGCGGTGACGCACGCGGGCGGGCCGTACGAGTACCAGGACTTCGACGCCGAGGGAGTCGCGGTGTACACGAACAACCCGCCCGCCGGGGCCTTCCGCGGGTTCGGCGTGGCGCAGAGTGCCTTCGCGATCGAGGGCGCCGTCAACCTGCTCGCCGCGAAGGCCGGCATCGACGAGTGGGAATTTCGGTACCTGAACGCCATTCGGCCGGGGCAGGAGCTGCCGAACGGGCAGATCGCAGACGAGTCCGTGGGTCTCGTGGAGTGCCTCGAGGCGCTCAAGGCGGACTGGGACGCCGACCCGACAGCGGGCCTGGCTGTGGCATTCAAGAACTCCGGGCTCGGCATGGGAGTGCCGGACGTGGGCCGCGCCATCGTCTCGGTGGAGAAGGGCAAGGTGCACATCCGCACGTCCGCGGCCTGCATGGGCCAGGGCATCGCGCAGATGGTCCAGCACATGCTGTGCGAGACCGTCGACCTGCCGCCGGACCGGGTGGTCGTGGAGGCCCCGGACACCGAGCGCACCCCGGACGCGGGAACGTCAACGGCGTCCCGGCAGACCGTGTTCACCGGGGAGGCGGTGCGGCGTGCCGCTGCGGCGCTGAAGGGGGCCCTGGACGCCGTCGGTTCCCTCCAAGCGCTCGAGGGCCGCGAGTTCACGGGCGAGTTCGCCCCGCCCACGGATCCGATCGGCTCGGACAAGCCGAACCCGGTCAGTCACGTCACCTACGGGTACGGGGCGCAGCTCGTGCACCTGGCCGAGGACGGGCGGGTGGCGAAGGTGGTGGCCGCCCACGACGCCGGCACTGTGGTCAACCAGCAGGCGCTCGTCGGGCAGATCGAGGGCGGGATCGTCATGGGGCTCGGGTACGGGCTGACCGAGGACTTCGTGGTGGAGGACGCAGTGCCGCGCACGAAGTTCGGGAAGCTGGGCCTGATCCGGTCCACCCAGGCGCCCGAGATGGACGTCCGCATGGTGACCGGGCCCGGGGTGCTGCCGTTCGCGTACGGCGCCAAGGGCGTGGGAGAGATCTGCCTGATCCCGACCGCCCCGGCCGCCGCCCACGCATACCTCCGCCGCGACGGCCGGGTTCGTGACCGCCTGCCGCTCGAGGGCACGTTCTACCGGCCGTGAGGGACGTCGCAGCCAAGGAGCGGGAGTGGTGGGACGCGGGGCTGCCGTTTGTGCGGGCCACCGTCGTCTCCACGTGGGGCTCCGCTCCCCTACCGGTGGGCTCTGTCATGCTCATCGGACCCGGGGAGGAGGTGGTGGGCGGGGTGTCCGGCGGCTGCGTGGAGGGCGACGTCCTCGAAGCGGCCAGCGAGGTGCTCGCGTCCGGGGAGGCGCGCACGCTCCGCTACGGCGTGTCCGACGACGACGCCCACGCCGTCGGGCTGACGTGCGGCGGAGACATCGAGGTGTTCGTCGAACGCGTCTCGGCCGCCGACCCGGGTGCGGCGCCGAGGACGGACGCCGCCGCGGGGCGGCTCATCGTGTTCGGCGCCTCTGAGATCGCCGTGGCCCTGACGCGCCTCGGACGCCTGATGGGACGCCGGGTCACGCTGTGCGATGCCCGGGCGGCGTTCGCGCAGGCGGAGCGCTTCCCGGAGGCCGACGAGGTGGTGGTGGACTGGCCGCACCGGTATCTCGCGGCGCAGGACGAGGCCGGGCTGCTCGACGGCCGGACGGCAGTCGCGGTCCTGACACACGACCCGAAGTTCGACGTGCCCGTCCTTGCGCTCGCTCTGCGACTGCGGCAGCGGGGGCGCCTGGGCTACGTGGGCCTGCTGGCCTCGCGGCGCACCCTCGTCGACCGGCGCGCGCGGCTCGCAGAGGAGGGGGTGGGCCCCGTGGCGCTCGGCCTCCTCCGCTCCCCCATCGGCCTGGACATCGGGGCGAAGGGACCCGCGGAGATCGCGATCAGCATCGCGGCCGGGATCATCGCGGACCGGTCGGATGGCTGAGAGAAGGCTCCTTCCCTACCTGCTCCTGGCGGGAACAGTGCTGTTCTGGGGAACGAGCTTCGCGGCGACCAAGTCCGCGTACACGGACCTGTCCCCGATGACGGTGGTGTGGCTGCGCATGATCGTCGCCTCCCTCGCCTTCCTTCCCTTCTGGCGGATGCTGCCCCGCCCCGTCCGCCGGCCCGGCGACCGCCGGGTCCTCGCACTCTCGCTCGCCTTCATCCCGTGTGCCTACTTCGCGTTGGAGGGGTTCGCGATCCAGTACACGACCTCCAGCCAGGCAGGGGTCATCGCGGCGACCGCACCCCTCATGGTGGCGGCAGCCGCGTGGCTCGTACTCGCGGAGCGGCTGGCTGTAAGGACGGTGGTGGGGATCGTCGTGTCGATCGCGGGAGTGGCGGTGCTGGCGCTCGGCGGCGTGGCGGGCGAGACCGCGCCGCGGCCCCTGCTGGGCAACCTGCTCGAGCTCGGTGCGATGGCGGGCGCGGCGGGGTCCACGATCACGATCCGGCACCTCGCCGGTCGGTACGACCCGTGGTTCCTCACCGGGCTCCAGATGGCCGTGGGCGCGGTGTTCTTCGCGCCCCTCGCGCTGGCCTCCGGTCCGGTGGGATGGGCGGAGGTGACCTTCGGGTCGTGGGCGGCAGTGGCCTACCTCGGGATCTTCCCGAGCCTCGTGGGCTTCGGCCTGTACAACTCGGCGCTCCGGCTGCTGCCGGCGAACCGCGCCGCCACGTCCCTCAACATGATCCCCGCCGTGGCCGTCCTGACAGGGTGGCTCGCCCTCGGCGAGTCCCTCTCGTGGGTGCAGCTCGCGGCCTGCGCGGCCATCGTCGCGGCGGTGGTCTGGGCTGGGACCGCGCGGGTGGGGCCCCGCGGTAGGATGAATGAAATGGGCCAACGACGGTCCCCGGCCCCCGGTCGGTCAGCCACCCCGCCCCCGGGGAGATGGAGTCAGCCATGACCGGAGTGCACGCCGAACGACTCACGCAGGTCAACCCGGGGACGTCGACCAGCGACTACCTCATCAGGCATGGGACCGAGACGCCGGACACCACGCTGTACCGCGAGAAGGTTGGCGACGCCTGGGTGGACTGGTCGGCGGCGAGGACCCTGGAGGTGGTGCGCGGCATCGCGAAGGGCCTCCGGGCGTCCGGGTACGGTCCGGGGGACCGCATCGCGATCATGTCCCACACCCGGCTGGAGTGGACGCTCGCGGACCTGGCCATCTGGCACATCGGGGGCGTGCCGGTGCCGGTGTACGAGACCTCCTCCCCGTCGCAGACCCAGTGGATCCTCTCCGATGCCGGGTGCGTGTCCGCGTTCGTCGAGGACGCCGCCCTCGCCGGCGTCGTCGCCGCGGCGCGCGCCGAGGAGGGCGGGCACGGCGTCCGGGACGTCTGGGTGTTGGAGGAGGGCGTGCTGGACCGGCTCCGCGAGCTGGGCAGCGACCTGCCCGACGCGGAGGCGGACGCGGGCGTCGCCGGCGTGGGGCTCGACGACGTCGCCACCATCATCTACACCTCGGGGACCACGGGGCGCCCGAAGGGTGTGGAGCTGACGCACGGCAACTTCGTGGAGTTGTCCGAGGAGACAATCGCCCTGCTCCCGGACGCGGTGCGAGAGCGTGGGGCCTCGTTGCTCCTGTTCCTCCCACTGGCCCACGTCTACGCGCGGGTCATGGAGGTGGTCATGCTGGTCACGCCTGTCCCGATGGGTCACACGGAGACGAAGCGTGCCGTGGCGGACCTCGCCACCTTCCGACCCACGATGATCGTGGGAGTCCCCCGCGTCTGGGAGAAGATCTACACCAGCGCCGAACTCAAGACGGGCAAGGGGATGAAGAAGGCCATCTTCCGGTGGGCATCCAAGGTTGCCGTGGTGTACTCACGCTCCCTCGAGACGCCCGACGGTCCCGGCCGTGCGCTGACCCTCCAGCACCGGCTCGCTGACCGGCTGGTCTACTCGAAGCTGCGTGCGGTCCTGGGCGGGAACCTGCACTACATGTTCTCCGCGGGCGCCCCGCTCGGCGAGCGGCTCGGGAACTTCTACCGGGGAATCGGCGTGCACATGCTCGAGGGCTACGGCCTGACGGAGACGACGGCGCAGGCCACCCTCAGCACACTCGCGCACACACGGATGGGGACTGTCGGGCGGTGCATGCCGGGCACTGCGATCCGGATCGCGGAGGATGGCGAGGTCCTCGTCAAGGGGGTGGGCGTGTTTCGCGGCTACCACTGCAACCCGGCCGCCACTGCGGACGTGATCCGGGACGGCTGGTTCCACACCGGCGATCTCGGCTCCCTTGACGCCGACGGCTACCTGTCGATCACGGGCCGCAAGAAGGAACTGATCGTCACCGCCAGCGGGAAGAACGTGGCCCCGGCCCTGCTGGAGGATCCATTGCGCGCCCATCCGCTGATCTCGCAGGTGGTCGCGGTCGGGGACAACAGGCCGTTCATCGCGGCACTCATCACGCTGGACGCGGACGTCCTGCCGATGTGGCTCGAGAACCACGACCGTCCCCCGCTCACGGTGGAGGAGGCCCGCAAGGACCCCTTCGTGCGCGAGCACATCCAGGACGCGGTGGACCGCGGGAACGCGCGGCTCTCCCGCTCGGAGTCCATCCGCGAGATCCGCATTCTGCCCGGGGACTTCACCCTCGAGAACGACATGCTCACACCGACCTTCAAGGTGAAGCGCGAGGTGGTGCTCGCGGCATACGCGGACCTGATCGACTCGATCTACGCGTAGCGTGCCCGTGACACGTTGAGCGCCAGGCGATAGGCGTCGCTCATGACTCTGGTCGCAGAGTATCGCGCCGCGCGTCTCGACGAGGAGGTGCCCCGGCTTCGTCGCGCACTCGTGCTCCGTGCCATGTCGGCCAGCGGCCTGAGCCAGCGCGAAAATGGGGAGTGCACTGGGGGTCCGATCCTTCGCCGCGTCGCTGAGTTGCGCGGGTTCACGAAGCTTGCCGTTTTCGGCTCCGTCGCTCGCGGACAGGCTCGTCAGAATTCCGACATTGACCTGCTCGTGCAGGCGCCTCCCGGGACGACGATCAGCGACCTCCTGGCCCTACGCGCACTGTTCGAGGACATCCTGGGACGCGGCGTGGACCTGATCACGTACGGCGGATTGGATCCGATGATCGACGATGACATCCGACGTGAGGCGGTGCCGCTGTAGTCGACCCTTCTCTGCGGCTGACGCTGGTGTCAGACCCACGTGAGAGTGTGGGGACCATGAACTCGAGCTGGAGGCCCTGGGAGGAGGAACCCCCTCCGGACCCGGAGCAACTGCCCCCCGACCCGCGCGACGACGATCCGGACGCCTCCGACGCGCGCGACCCCTACCCGCCGGCCGGCGAGCTGCGCGCCGACGCCCTCGCCATCCTCCGAACGCTCACCGCGAATGCGGCGGCGGAGTTCCACCCGGGGCAGTTCGAGGCCATCGAGGCGTTGGTGGCCCGCCGCCGGCGCGCCCTGGTGGTGCAGCGCACCGGATGGGGCAAGTCGGCGGTGTACTTCATCGCGGCGTTGCTGCAGCGGAGGGCAGGCTCCGGACCCGCGCTGATCGTCTCGCCGCTGCTCGCCCTGATGCGGGACCAGGTGGCGGCGGCGGCGCGGGCCGGCGTCCGGGCCGCCGCGATCAACTCCGCGAACGTGACCGAGTGGCGTGACATCGAGGGGTTGCTCGACTCCGACGCGGTGGACGTCCTGTTCGTCTCCCCCGAACGGCTGGTCAACCCCCGCTTCCGGGCCGAGCAGCTCCCCCGCCTCGTGGCCACGGCCGGCCTGTTGGTCATCGACGAGGCCCACTGCATCAGCGACTGGGGCCACGACTTCCGGCCCGACTACCGCCGCATCCGGGACCTCATCGCCGAGCTGCCCGACGGCGTCCCCGTGCTGGCCACCACCGCGACGGCCAACGCGCGCGTTGTGGCCGACGTCGCGGAGCAGATGGCCGCCGGCGGCCACGAGGTGTTCACCCTGCGCGGCGCGCTGGCGCGGGAATCCCTGCGCCTTGGCGTGCTCGAGCTGGGAACGCCGTGGCGCCGGCTCGCGTGGCTCGCTGAGCACCTGGGCGAGCTGCCGGGCAGCGGCATCGTCTACTGCCTCACCGTGGCCGCCGCCGAGGACACCGCTGCCCTCCTCGTCAAGGCGGGCCACCGCGTCCTGCCCTACACGGGGCGCACGGACCCGGCCGAACGGCTGGAGGCCGAGGAGGCGCTCAAGCGGAACGAGGTGAAGGCGCTCGTGGCCACCTCCGCCCTCGGCATGGGTTTCGACAAGCCGGACCTCGGCTTCGTGGTCCACCTCGGGGCGCCGAGCTCGCCGGTCGCGTACTACCAGCAGGTGGGCCGCGCCGGGCGCGCCACGGCCAACGCGGACGTCCTCCTGCTGCCCGGCGAGGAGGACCAGGCCATCTGGCACTGGTTCGCCACCAACGCCATGCCCAGCCAGGCCAAGGCCGACGCGGTCCTCGGGGCGCTCGCGGCGGCGTCGGGACCGCTGTCGGTGCCCGCGCTGGAAGCCCGGGTGGACGTCCGCCGGGGACCGCTTGAGCTGCTGCTGAAGGTGCTGGCCGTCGACGGCGCCGTCGAGGCGGTCAAGGGCGGCTGGGTCGGCACGGGGACGCCGTGGACCTATGATGCGGAGCGGTACGGGCGCATCGCCGCGGCTCGCGTGGCCGAGCAACGGGCGATGCTCGCGTATGAGCAGCTCGAGGAGTGCCGGATGGCCTTCCTCACCACCCAGTTGGACGACCCGCACGCCGCCCGCTGCGGCCGGTGCGACGCCTGCGCCGGGCCGTGGTACCCCAGCGGGATCACCGTCCCGGCCACCCAGGTGGCGAGAGAGACTCTCGACCGGGTGGGGGTACCGATCTCACCGCGGGCGCTGTGGCCCAGCGGCCTCGACCGGCTGGGGATCCTCGCGGACGGGGCGCCGGTCAAGGGCAGGATCCCCGCGGACGAGCAGGTGTCGCAGGGCCGTGTCGTCGCCCGGCTGAGCGACCTCGGCTGGGGTGGTCCACTGCGGGACCTCTTCGCGCCCGACTCCGAGGGCCGGCCCGTGGACGCCGAGGTTCCGGTGGATCTGGCGCGGGCCTGCCTGCGTGTGCTCAAGGAGTGGGACTGGGACGCCCGGCCGGTTGCCGTCGCCTGGATCCCGAGCACCCGCCGGCCGCACCTCGTGGAGTCCTTGGCCACCGGCGTCGGGACGGTGGGCCGGCTGGAACTCCTCGGGCCACTCGCCCTCGTGGGCGCCCCGGAACCCACCGGGTCCGTGAACAGCGCCTACCGCGTCCGCGACGTCTGGGGCCGGTTCGCCGTGCCCCCGGACATGGCACGCCGGTTGGCTGACCTCGACGGTCCCGTGCTGCTCGTCGACGACCTCGTCGATTCGCGCTGGACCATGACCGTGGCCGGCCGGCTGCTGCGGCGGGCCGGAGCGCAGACGGTCCTGCCCTTCGCGCTCGCCTCGGTTGGCTGAACGGCCCTGTTGGCTGAACGGCTCTGTCGTCTGAACCCCCGGACGACGGGAGAAGGGGCCACGTAGCCTGCTGGGGACGGCAATGCGGCGGAAGGGACCCTCGTGGGAACGACCAGTGACATCATCCTCGGCCTCGACGTGGGGACGACGGCGGCCAAGGCATCCCTGTTCTCCTTGGACGCGGCCCTGAGCCTGACGGCCGTACGCGAGTACCCCCTGCTGAACCCCGAACCCGGGTGGCACGTCCAGGACCCCGTCGCCATCGCGACGTGTGGGTGGCGGGCGGGGCTCTCCGCCGCGTCCGCATGATCAACCGGGTCGAGGAGGTCCGCGCCACCGGCGGCGTGTTCCGCTCCGCGCTGTGGCGAGACGTCGTGGCCGGGATCCTCAACCGGCCACTGGTGGTCACCGGGGCGGCCGAGGGGTCCGGGCTCGGCGCCGCCATCCTGGGTACGCGGGAGACCATGCACTACGAGGTGCCGAAGCTCCTGCAGCGCTACGGCCGCCTGGGCGCCGACATCCGCTGAGTCACTGGTTGGCGGAACGCCACCAGAGCGGGTTGTGCTCGCGCAGCTCGTGGTGCGACGGCATCGGGTAGAAGGCGAGCTCCGGCCCGTTGCCGTAGTAGAAGCCGCTGCCGTGCTTCACCATCCGGTAGGTGAACGCCGCGGACTGGAGCCGTTCCACCATCTTGGTGTCCTTGTCCGGCCGGGAGACCTCCACCAGCACCTCGCGCAGATGGTGGAGGTTCTCATAGGGCAGGTCGATGCCGTGTCCGCTCATCGGGTCGTCGGCCAGTTCGCCGAGGTCCATCTCCACGAAGCAAAGGCCGGGGAAGCTGACCAGCTTGGAGGGGGAGATCGTGATCCGTTCGTAGAAGGATTGCGGGTCGCGGGAGCTGACGACCAGGCTGTTGACCGGGGCGAGCTCCTTGTAGAGGTGGAGGGTGTCGTCAGTCGGCAGGGGGCCGGTGCTGCGCCCGATGCCGAGGGTGGCACCGTAGGCGGTGGTCAGGTACAACGTGCCGAGCGCGCTCACCGGGATGTGCTCGAGGACGCGGTAGGTGGAGACATAGACGGAACTCTTGGGGCGGCCGTCCGGGTGCGCGACGCATCGTTCGAACCCGGCATCGAGGTCGAAGTAGTCGCCGAGCTGGGCGGGGTCCACCTCGAAGAACAGGGCCTGGCCCTTGGACGTGTACTCGTACCCTGTCGCGTAGTACTGCCCGAACTTCTCCGGCGGGAGCTGGGAGGCTATCAGTGCCTCCGGTACCAGGGAGTAGTACAGGTAGGTGTCCATGGTCAACCTCCACTCGGCCGCCTGTGGCGAGGACTTGCAGTCAGGATAGTGGCCGCTGGAGCGACGCGCGTTCCGAGGGATCAGTGGTACCGGGGCTTCTGCCGCCGGACCTCCTTCATCCGGGCGGCGTGGTCCCGGCCGGCTGCCTTGTCCTGCCGGCGCCTGCTCCGCTCGTCCTTCCGGGACTCCAGGTACTCCATTTCGCGCCGCAGCTTCAGGTAGCCGGCGAAGCGCCGCTCGTCGAGCCCTCCCACCTCGAGGGCGACTCGCACCGCGCACCCGGGTTCGCGGTCGTGCCGGCAGTCCGGGAACCGGCACCGCGAGGCGAGCAGTCCGATCTCTTCGAAGGCGCGGTCGAGGCCGTCTCCATCGGCCCACAGGCCGAGCTCCCGCAGGCCCGGGGTGTCGACGAGGAGCGCGCCGCCGGGCAGTCGGACCAGCTCGCGCGCCGTCGTCGTGTGGCGGCCGCGGCCGGCCTCCGGGTCGCTGACCGGCCCGGTCGCGAGCCGTTCCTCGCCGAGGAGGGCGTTGACGAGGGTGGACTTCCCGACGCCGGAGGACCCGAGCAGCGCGATCGTCCGGCCGGGCGCGAGGTGGGACGCAAGGGCCGCGACGCCGTCGCCATCGAGGGCGGACGTGCTGACCACGGGGACGCCGGGGGCGACGGCTGTGGCCGCGGCGACGACGTCGGACAGGTCGGGCCGGAGGTCGGCCTTGTTGAGGACGACGACGGGCTGGGCGCCGGACGACCACGCGGTGGTGACGTAGCGCTCGATGCGGCGGGGGTTGAAGTCGCCGTCGAGGCCGGAGACGAGGAGGACGGTGTCGACGTTCGCCGCCACGACCTGGGCCTCGGCGGACTCACCCGCGGCCTTGCGGGTGAAGGCACTGCGGCGCGGCAGGATCGCCTCGATGGTGGCACGGCCTCCGTCGCCGGGACGGAACACGACCCAGTCGCCGACCGCCGGGAAGTCGGCGGGGCCGGCGGCACGGTGGCGGAACCGTCCCGCTACGACGGCGTCCACCTCGCCGTCCGTGGTGACCAGGGTGGAGAGGTCGCGTGCCTGGCGCACCACCCGGCCAGGGAAAACGCCGAGTTCCGCTCTGGGTGCGAACGCGGCGCGGAACGTGGCGTCCCAGCCGTAGTCGTCGAGGTCCATTCCTCCCAAGGTACGCACGAGGGCGCGCAGGATCACCTGAATTTCCGCGACCGGACGCCGGCTATGGGATTTCCCAGGTGTGCACCGGCTCGTTGGTGTGGCCGCGGGCGATGTACTCCTGGGTCATCCGGCGCAGGGCCTCCCAGCGGTCCATCCCGCGGGCCTCGAAGGCATGGACGGTGTCCACCTGCCAGCGTGCCCCGTTCTGGCCGGTGCTGCAGCGGCCCTCGATGACGCCGAGTAGCCGTTCCCGGATGTCGTCGTCGACTCCCCAGTCGCGCAGGCCCTCCTCGGCGAGCGGCAGGAGCCGCCGGTGGACCAGTTCGGCGACGGGCACCTCCCCCATGCCCGGCCAGTAGGTGACCGCGTCCATGCCCCGCATCGCCGCCGCGTTGAAGTTGTCCTCGGCGGCACCGAAAGACATCCGCGACCACACGGGACGGTCCTCCTGGGCGAGCGCACGCAGGGTCCCGAAGTAGAACGCGCCATTGGCGAGGATGTCCACGACGGTGGGGCCGGACGGCAGGACCCGGTTCTCGATGCGTAGGTGGGGCCGGCCGCGGACGACGTCGTACACCGGGCGGTTCCAGCGCCACACTGTACCGTTGTGGAGGCGGAGCTCGGCCAACGACGGCGTGCGGCCGGCGGCCAGCTCGGCCACCGGGTCCTCGTCCTCCACGACGGGCAGCAGCGCCGGGAAGTAGCGCCGGTTCTCCTCGAAGAGGTCGAACACGCTGGTGACCCAGCGTTCGCCGAACCAGACCCGGGGGCGAACGCCCTGGGCCTTCATCTCGACGGGCCGGGTGTCCGTGGCCTGGGTGAACAGCGCGATCCGGGTCTCGCGCCACAGCTCGCGGCCGAGGAAGTACGGGGAGTTGGCCCCGAGCGCCACCTGGGCGGCGGCGAGGGCCTGGGCGGCGTTCCACGAGGACGCGAAGTCGTCCGGGCTGACCTGCATGTGGAACTGCACCGACGTGCAGGCCGCCTCCGGGGCGATCGAGTCCGCCCACGTCTCCAGCCCCTCGGTGGCACCGCGGATGTCGATGTGCAGGTCCTCGCCCCGCGCCAGGAGCATCTGCTCCTCGAGCAGACCGTAGCGGGGGTTGCTGCTGATGGCCTCGCTCGTGAGGTGCTCCGGGCGCAGCGTTGGCAGGATCCCGATCATGACCATCCCGTCGGCCTCTGCCTGGGCCTTCTCCTCGGCGGTGTTGAGCTGCTCGCGGACCTGGCGCTCGTAGCGCGCGGCGCCGTCGCCCATGAGGGTCTGCGGTGGGATGTTGATCTCAAGGTTGAATCGACCGAGCTCCTGCACGAACGCGGGGTTGTCGATTCGGGCCAGCACCTCGGCGTTCCGCATGGCCGGGTTGCCGTCATGGTCCACCAGGTTGAGCTCCACCTCCATGCCCGTCAGGGGGAGGTCGAACTCGAACAGCTCGCGGTGCAGCATCTCGGCGAGCACGTCGAGGCACCGGTGCACCTTGTCGCGGTACCGCTGCCTGTCCTCACGGGTGAACGTCCTGCTCGCCAGGTCCTTGCCCATGCGCCCAGCCTGCCCGAGTCGCGGGGCCACGTCGAGCTGTTCGGCCTGTGAGCTCCTCTCTGGATTTCCGCGGAACCCGGCGGGAAAGCGGTACCGCTCACGTCCGGCGCGCGCCAGACTGGGACGAGGAACACACGGAAGGACGGGCCCGATGGTGCAGCTGTCGCAGGACGAGCAGAAGAGGGCGGCCGGCCGCGCCGCTATCGAGTACGTGACGCCGGGGACCGTTATCGGGGTCGGTACCGGTTCCACGGTGGCGCCCTTCATCGAGGCACTGGGCGAGATGCCGGAGCGGATCGCCGGCGCCGTGTCGAGCTCGGAACGCTCGACCGCCGCGCTGAAGGAGCTCGGCATCCCGCTGCATGACGCGAACGAGGTGGAGCGGCTCGAGCTCTACGTCGACGGCGCCGACGAGGTCGACCCGCGGGGCCACATGATCAAGGGCGGGGGTGGCGCGCTCACACGGGAGAAGATCGTCGCTGCGCTCGCGGACCGCTTCATCTGCATCGCCGACGGCTCGAAGCGGGTCGAGGTGCTCGGCTCGTTCCCGCTGCCGGTGGAAGTGGTCCCCATGGCGGAGGCGTCCGTGACGCGGAGGTTCACTGCCGGGGTCCTGGGGACGTCCGGCGAGGCCCGCCTTCGGCGCAGCGAGGACGGCACGCCGTTCGTCACCGACAACGGGCAGCACATCCTTGACATCCACGGGCTGCGGATCACCGATCCCGTGGCCTTCGAATCCGCCGTCAACGACTGGCCCGGGGTGGTCACCGTCGGTGTCTTCGCCCACCAGAAGGCGTCGCTCTGCCTGTTCGGGACCGCCGACGGCGTGGAGACGTTGACCTTCTGACGCGCGGGGGGCCCTGCTCGCGGTGGGGCGTCAGGACCCGAGGATCGTGTCCATCACTGCGCTGGTGCGCAGGGCGGATCGCCCCGTACTGGGGCAGGTTCCCGTGCCACGCAACTCGTCGAGGATCGTGGCGACCAGCGGGCCGTGAACGCGTTCGGGATCGGGGACCTCGTGGGTCGCCGCGCCGTCGGCGGTCGCGAGCTGGATCGGGGTCGGCGCGAAGCTGGCGAATGACAGGACGCCTTCCGTCCCCACGATTGCGGTCTCGTCGACGAGCTCCGGGGTCCCGAACGCCCACGACCCGGACCCGACGATGTCCCCGAACCGGTAGCTGGCGGACACGGCATGCCGGTCGTCAGTGGCCGAGCCCGCGACCTCCGTGGCGGGGCCCAGAAGCCAGTCGAGCACGTCGAGGGTGTGACAGGCCGTCTCGTAGAACTCGCCACCGCGGTTGCGTTCGGGATCCCACCGCCAGCCGGTGAAGTCGGTGGGCTTCCGCCACGTGGTGTGCACGGAGAGCGGACGACCGAGCACCCCCGCCTCAAACAGGTGGCGGACCATGGCGATGCGCGGCAGGGCCCGACGGTAGTAGGCGACCCAGAGGTGCACACCCGCAGCCTCGGCCGCCTCCACCATGCTGCGGCCCTCAGCCGCCGACATGGCCATCGGCTTCTCCACCAGCACGTGCTTGCCCGCGCGTGCGGCGGCGATCGCGTACTCCGCATGGGTGGCGGTCGGCGTGGCGATGTAGACGGCCGTCACCTCGGGGTCGTCGATGACGGACCGCGCGTCGGTGGACCACCGGCCCACCTCGTGCCGTTCGGCGAAGTCACGCGCCTTGTCGGCGTCGCGGCGCACCACGTGGACCACGTCGGAGTCCTCAGCCCTGAACACGGCAGGCGCCGACTTCCGCTCGGTGACATCGCCGACTCCGATCATTCCCCATCCGATCATGGGGGAATCATGGCACCTCGGCCACCTCCGCGACCACGGATGCCCGACGGGAGACCGACAGTCCCTGCGGCTGCGGTGGAAGCGGCGAGAGTAGCTGCCCCCGATCCGCTGCCCCTCACGACGCGCCAGCAGGAGATCCTGAGGCTCGTCCGGCTGGGCATGCCGAACAAGCGCATTGGCCGGATCCTGGGATACCGGAGGGGACGGTGCGCAAGCACCTGGAGAACACCTTCGAGCGGCTGGGCGTGCATGGCCGGACCGCCGCAGTCGCGGTGGCGTTCGGCGACGAGGTGGCTGCGATGGGATGAGCCGAGCTGAGCCTTCTGGGGCGCGCCCGTCGACGGTGGCACGCGAGTCAGGCGCCACCTCGCCCTCGAGGCGATCGCCACCACCCTCCACGAACCGGCCGACCCGCACACGGGTAGCCTGCGAAAGAACCTCATCATTCTGCTCACTGGGCTGGCCGAGGCCGTGCAGCGCGGACTCGCCGCTCACCTCATGCCCGCGCTCATCGAAGCCTCCGAACGCAACCCCGCCGTCGCGACGCTCCACCGGGCGGAGTCCGCCGCTCGCCACGGGGTTGTCCTGGCTGTCGGTCCCGGCGAAACGCAGCACGAGACCAGGAACAACGGTGCCGGGTTGGAACGCCAACCGCGCCGGACGGCGGAGGCGCTGCCTGACGTCGTCCCATCGCGACGTCGCCATCCGACTGGGTTGGTTTCCCCAGCCGGATGGCGAGTGCTGAGATGACCAGGATCATCCCAAGGAGACGGTCAGGCGTCGCGGGTGTGCAGGGACACGGCGGCACCGATGACCGCGGCGAGGACCCAGGC
>JBNJCY010000005.1:0-33970 GCA_051744325.1 Actinomycetota bacterium | reverse complement strand
CGTCTCCGTGGGCACCATCGTCTGGCTCGCGAGCGAACTCATGTTCTTCGCGGGCCTGTTCGCGATGTACTTCACCCACCGGTCGGTGAACGCCGCCGAATGGCCCGAGAACGCCGAACTCCTCAACCTCCCGTTCGCCCTCGCGAACACCACGATCCTCGTGCTGTCCTCGGTGACCTGCCAGATGGGAGTCTGGGCCGCGGAGAGTTACCGTCCCCGGCGCACCGGCACGCTCCTGCAGGTGGGCCGCTGGGGGGTCATCGAGTGGATCACCCTCACCTACGTCATGGGCGCCGTGTTCGTCAGCGGTCAGATGTACGAGTACGCCGAGCTCTACAGCCTCGGCCTCACCGTCTCCTCCTCGTACGGCTCAGTCTTCTTCATCACGACCGGCTTCCACGCCCTGCACGTCATCGGCGGGCTCATCGCATTTCTCTTCCTCCTGGGCCGATCGTTCGCCGCGAAGCGCTACGGCCACCACGAGGCCACCACCGCCATCGTGACGTCCTACTACTGGCACTTCGTCGACGTCGTGTGGGTCGCGCTCTTCATCACCATCTACTTCATCCGCTGAGGAAAAGGACACGTCCATGAACGCCCTCGCATCGACGAGACGCAATCGGTACGCCCCGGCCGTCCTCGTGCTGCTCGCGCTCATCATCACCGGCGGCTTCTACGCCCTGATGAGCCCCGCCGCGGACGCGTCCTCGACATCCGTCGCCGACGTCGAGGACGGGCGGCGCCTCTTCCAGGCGAACTGCGCGACCTGTCACGGCACCCAGGGACAGGGCACGGATCTCGGTCCCTCCCTCGTAGGAGTCGGAGCGGCGTCCGTCCACTTCCAGGTCAGCTCCGGCCGGATGCCGATGGCCAACAACTCAGCCCAGGCTCCCGCGAAGCCGGCTCTGTTCGACGAGGAGGAGACCAGCAGGATGGCCGCCTGGGTCGCGACTCTGGGTCCCGGACCCTCGGTTCCGGGCGCAGAGGCCGTGGACCCCACGCTGGGCGATCCCGCGAACGGAATGCTGCTGTTCCGCACGAACTGCGCCATGTGCCACAACGCGGTGGGCGCCGGTGGCGCCCTCTCCGAGGGCAAGTACGCCCCGCCGCTGTGGGACTCCACGCCAACCCAGATCTACACGGCGATGCTCACGGGCCCCCAGGCCATGCCGGTCTTCAACGAGTCGTCGGTGCCACCCGAGGGCAAGCGTGACATCATCGCCTACATCGTGGAGCAGCGCGAGGTCGAGCCGGGCGGCCTGTCCCTCGGGTCCCTGGGACCCGTGAGCGAAGGCCTCTGGGCCTGGGTCGTCGGGATCGGCGGCCTGATCGGGATCGCGGTGTGGGTGGGAGCGAAGTCGTCATGAGCGAGAAGGATCCGGTCCACCGGAACGGAGCACCCGACGGGTTCGAGGACCCGGGGCTCGAACCGCACCGCCACCGCCAGTCGGATGTCGACCCGCGCGCCGCTCAGCGTGCCGAACGGCAGGTCGTGGGGCTGCTCGTCCTGTCCATCGTCGCCGCGATCGGGGGGGTCGTGGGCTACTTCCTCTTTCCCGCCGGGGAGACGCTCGGCCAGATCCGGCTCGGCAACACCGCCCTGGGCCTGGGACTGGGCCTCGGCATGCTGGGAATCGGCCTCGCCGCCGTGCACTGGGCGAAGACCCTCATGAATGACACGGAGCAGATCGAGCAACGCCACGAGA
This sequence comes from Actinomycetota bacterium, assembly GCA_051744325.1. Classification (GTDB taxonomy): domain Bacteria; phylum Actinomycetota; class Actinomycetes; order Actinomycetales; family Actinomycetaceae; genus UBA1383. The sequence continues at coordinate 32,264 of JBNJCY010000005.1, read as the reverse complement.
TCCGCTCCGACGACGGCGCGCGGGCCGGCGCCGTCGAGAAGCTGCAGGCCGGCATCGCCGACGCGAACGTCGCGCGCCGGCCTCTGCTGAAGGGGGCTCTGGCCTCCGCTGTCGTCCTGGCGCCCCTGCCCTTCGTGCTCCCCCTCATCGGCAACCTCACGCCGGACTGGGACGTCACCCGCTTCGGCTACACGGCGTGGCGCAACAAGCCCGCAGGGGCCCCCGGCCGCAGGCTCGCCATCGACCCCTCCGGTGACCCCATCCGCGCCGCGGACGTCACCATCGGCTCCACGTTCCACGTCATCCCCCACGATCTGGGCGAGTTCCCCGGCGAGGACCACTTCCTCGACGAGAAGGCCAAGGCGGTCGTCCTCATGGTGCGGATGCACCCGGACGAGATGATGGTGTCGCCGGGGAGGGAGGACTGGTCCTATCACGGCATCGTCGCCTACTCGAAGGTCTGCACGCACGTCGGCTGTCCAGTGGCGCTCTACGAGCAGAACACCAAGCACGTGCTCTGCCCCTGCCACCAGTCCACCTTCGACCTCGCTGACGAGGCGCGGGTGCTCTTCGGGCCCGCCAACAGGGCGCTCCCGCAACTCCCCATCTCGGTGGACGAGGAAGGCTACCTCATCGCCACCTCGGACTTCCACGAACCCGTCGGACCTAGCTACTGGGAGCGCCTCAGGTGACCACGCAGAGCAGATCACAGCAGGAGCCGGGTGGCCCTGGGGCCGCAGCCGCCGCCGACTTCCTCGACCAGCGCACGGGCATCGCGAAGGCCGTCAAGGAGTTCGCCCGCAAGATCTTCCCCGACCACTGGTCGTTCCTCCTCGGCGAGGTGGCGCTCTACAGCTTCGTCGTCCTCGTGCTGACCGGCGTTTTCCTCGCCCTCTACTTCGATCCGTCAATGGCCGAGGTGCACTACCCGGACGACGCCCTGCCGGTCACGATGCAGGGTGTCGAGATGTCGCGCGCCTTCGCGTCAACGCTCCACATCTCGTTCCACGTCACTGGTGGCCTCCTCATGAGGCAGATCCACCACTGGGCGGCCCTCCTCTTCATGGCCGCGATCGTCGTCCACATGTTCCGGATCTTCTTCACCGGCGCCTTCCGCAAGCCCCGCGAGATCAACTGGCTCATCGGCTTCACGCTGATGCTCCTGGGACTGGTCGCCGGCCTGACCGGCTACTCGCTCCCCGATGACGTGCTCTCCGGCAACGGCCTGAGGATCACCGACGGCGTGGTCCGAGCCGTCCCGGTCATCGGCACCCTGACCTCGCTGGCCATCTTCGGCGGAGAGTTCCCCGGCACGGTCGTCATCCCCCGCTTCTTCGCGCTGCACATCCTCCTGATCCCCGGCCTCATCATCGCGCTCGTCTCGGCCCACCTGATGCTCGTGGTGGTGCACAAGCACACGCAGTACCCTGGCCCCGGACGGACCGAGCGCAACGTCGTCGGCTTCCCGCTGTTCCCGGTGTACGTGGCGAAGGCCGGCGGATTCTTCTTCGTCGTGTTCGGGGTGCTCGCCCTCATGGGAGGACTGCTCTCGATCAACCCGGTGTGGAACTATGGGCCCTACGACCCCTCTCCCGTGTCCGCCGGGTCCCAGCCCGACTGGTACATGCTCTTCCTCGACGGTGCGCTCCGTCTGATGCCGGGCAACACGGAGATCGTGGTGCTCGGCTATACACTCTCGCTCAACGTCCTGATCCCCGGCATGGTCGTTCCCGGCATCCTGTTCGGATTCCTCGGGCTCTATCCGTTCATCGAGGCCGTGGCCACCGGAGACCGCCGGGAGCACCACCTTCTCGACCGCCCGCGAAACGCCCCGGTCCGCACCGCCCTGGGGGTCGCGATCCTCACGGCGTTCATCCTGCTCGCCGTGGCCGGAGGCCTGGACCTGATCGCCATGCAGTTCCGCCTCGACGTCTTCCACGTGATCTGGGCGTTCCGGGTGGCATTGTTCGTGCTTCCGGTCGTGGGCTTCATCGTGACGAAGCGGATCGCACTGGCCCTGCAGCGCCGGGACCGTGAACTGGTCCTGCACGGCCACGAGACCGGACGGGTTGTCCAGCTCGAGAACGGCGAGTTCAAGGAGGTCCACCGTCCCCTCACCCCGCACGAGCGGTGGACCCTCGTGTCGTTCAAGAGCTATCGTCCCCTCGAGATCGAGCCCGCCGCGGATGCCCACGGCATCCCACGTCCGGGGTACGAGAAGGACCGCCGTCGGCAGCGGCTCTCCCGCTTCTTCTTCGAGGACCGGGTCGAGCCGGTGACGCCGGCCGAGCTCGATGCGGCCCACGCCGAGCACGCGGCCGTCGCTCCCGCCGAGCGCGCGGAGATCGGCGCGCACTGACAGCCGCGAACGGCCCTGATCCCTCCCGGATCCGGGCCGCCGCCAAGTCCCGCCCACAGCGAAATGGCGCATGCACGAGTCTCCCGAGGTGCCGGAGTGCGGGGCTGACACTAGGGTGGATGGTGTTGCCAGGCCATTTCGGCACCGCTGAAGAGAAGGAGATCCCATGGCTGTGTACACGCTGCCCGACCTGCCGTACGACTACGCCGCACTCGAGCCGCACATCAGTGCGAAGATCATGCAACTGCACCACGACAAACACCACCAGGCCTACGTCGACGGCGCCAACACCGCCCTGGACAAGCTGGCCGCAGCCCGCGCGTCCGGCGACTTCGCGGCGATCAACCTGTTCGAGAAGAATCTTGCGTTCAACCTGGGTGGGCACGTCAACCACTCCGTCTTCTGGGCGAACCTCTCCCCGGACGGCGGCGGTGAGCCCGAAGGCGAGGTGGCCCAGGCCATCGACGACTCCTTCGGATCATTCGCGGGCTTCAAGGGGCAGTTCACCGCGGCCGCCACCGGCATCCAGGGCTCCGGTTGGGCCGTTCTCGCCTACGACGCCGTCTCCGGCAAGCTCGTCACCTACCAGCTGTTCGACCAGCAGGGCAACGTGCCCGTCGGTGTCCTCCCCCTCCTCCAGTTGGACATGTGGGAGCACGCCTTCTACCTCGACTACCTGAATGTCAAGGCGGAGTACGTCAAGGCCTTCTGGAACATCGTGAACTGGGAGAACGTCGCTGAGCGGCTCTCTGCGGCCACGAGCAGGGCCCCGGGCCTCATCCTGCCGTCCTGATCCGTCCACGGGCTTCACGGCCCGTGTGGACCCATCGAGGAGGGGCCCTGCCGATCGGCAGGGCCCCTCCTCGATGCAGTGGTGGGAGTGCGCCTCAGTGGGCGTGCTGCCCGCGGGAGAACTCGAAGATCTGACCGACGAGCCCGACGATCCCGACGGCAACGCCGATACCGGTGATCCAGAAGTCGATGGCCGCGCCGAGGAAGATGAGGGCGGTGGCCACACCGAGGACCAGCGGCCACCACGAGTGCGGGGAGAACACCCCGATCTCCCCGGTGCGGACGGCGATCTCACCGAGGGGGTCGTCCTCGGGGCGCAGCGCGATACGCCGGGAGAGTACCCAGAGGTAGCTGGCGATGATGCCCGCGAGCCCGGCGACCATGTAGAAGGCGGTGGTCCCCACCGGCTCGGCATCTGCCACGATGAGGTAGGCGGTCCCGACGATCAGGAAGAAGACCGTCAGGGAGGCGAACAGGAGGACCTCGGTACGGAGCGGGTGAACGTCCCGCCGCGAGACACGTGCGTCCGCGGTGTCGGGGGTCGATCTCGGCTGCGCTGTCACTTCCCGATCCTTTCGTGCTGGACGAGGCTCAGGTTGTCGATCGCCGCGACCTCCGGGTGGTGGAGGTCGAACGCGGGCCGCTCGGAACGGATGCGCGGGATCGAGGTGAAGTTGTGCCGCGGCACGGGGCACGCCGTCGCCCACTCGAGTGACCCGCCGAAGCCCCAGGGGTCGTCCACGAACACTGTGCGCGGCCCACGCTGCGTGATGTAGAAGTTCCAGAGGAAGGGCAGGGTCGAGATCGCCGTGAGCCACGCACCGACCGTGGAGACCTGGTTCATCACGGTGAACCCATCCTCCACGAGATAGTCGGCGTAGCGGCGCGGCATGCCCTCGACACCGAGCCAGTGCTGGATCAGGAAGGTGGTGTGGAAGCCCACGAACAGCAGCCAGAAGTGGATCTTGCCCAGTCGCTCGTTGAGCATGCGGCCCGTCCACTTCGGCCACCAGAAGTAGAAGCCCGAGAACATCGCGAAGACGACCGTGCCGAAGACGACGTAGTGGAAGTGCGCCACCACGAAGTAGGTGTCATGGACGTGCCAGTCCATCGCGGGGCTGGAGAGGATGACCCCGGTGAGGCCGCCGAACAGGAAGGTGAAGAGGAAGCCCAGCGCGAACAGCATCGGGGACTCGAAGGTGATCTTGCCCCGCCACATCGTGGCAAGCCAGTTGAACATCTTCACGCCGGTCGGCACCGCGATCGCCATCGTCATCAGCGAGAAGAACCCGAGCATGACCGCCCCCGTGGTGTACATGTGGTGCGCCCACACGGACACCGAGAGCGCCGCGATCGCGATGGTGGCGAACACGAGGGTCTTGTACCCGAAAATGGGCTTCCGGGAGAACACTGGGATGACCTCGGAGATGATGCCGAAGAACGGCAGGGCGATGATGTACACCTCGGGGTGCCCGAAGAACCAGAACAGGTGCTGGTAGAGGACTGGACCGCCGCTCTCCACCGCGAAGATGCCGGCCCCGAAGACCCTGTCGAAGAGGATGCCGAAGAAGGCCGCCGCGAGGACCGGGAAGGCCATGAGCACCAGGAGCGAGGTGATGAGGGTGTTCCAGGTGAAGATCGGCATCCGGAACATTGTCATGCCGGGCGCACGCATCGTGATGATCGTGGCAACGAAGTTGACCGACCCGAAGATGGTGCCGAACCCCGTCATCGCGATCCCCGCGAGCCACAGGTTCACCCCCAAGCCCGGGGTGTAGGCCGAGAGCGACAGTGGCACGTAACCCGTCCACCCCATCGAGGCCGCCCCGCCCGGGCTGAGGAACCCGGCAGTGGCCATGAGCCCGCCGAACAGGAACAGCCAGTAGGCGTACATGTTCAACCGCGGGAAGGCGACGTCCGGGGCGCCGATCTGCAGGGGAACCATGATGTTGCCGAACGCGGTGAACAGCGGGGTGGCGAACAGGAACAGCATGATCGTGCCGTGCATCGTGAACAGCTGGTTGTACTGGTCCTTCGACTGCAGCATCATCCCGGGCGCCCACAGCTCCGTGCGGATGACCATGGCCATGATGCCGGCCAGGATGAAGAAGAAGAACGCCGTGTACAGGTACATGTACCCGATGACCTTGTGGTCAGTGGAGGTCAGCCAGGAGACGATCGTCTGTCCGAGGGACTGCCGTTCAGGTCGGAGGCCCGGGACGAAGTCGGCCTGCTGTGGGATGGTGGCGGCCATCAGCCGTTCGCTCCTTCGCTGTCGTACCGGTTCAGTTCGTCGCCCAGCCTTCCGACGTTGCCGGCCTGGCGGAGCTCCTCCATCTTGGCCTCGAACTCCTCCGGGGAGACAACCGCGACCCGGAAGAGCATCTCGGAGTGGAACTCTCCGCACATCTCGGCGCACTTGCCCATGTAGATCCCCTCCTTGGTGGGGACCACCTGGAAGCTGTTGGTTCGGCCTGGGATCATGTCCGTCTTGTACAGGAAGGCCGGGATCCAGAACGAGTGCTGGACGTCGCGCGACTTGATCTCGAACTGCACGTTCTGGTCGACCGGGAGGAACAGGGTGGGCAACTCGTCCGCGACACCCTCCTCACCGGTCAGCTGGACGCGCTCACCCGAGTAGTGGACGTCATAATCGAGGTAGTTGAAGTCCCAGCTCCACTGCTTGCCGTACACCTCCACGGTCAGGTCCGGTTCCTCGTCCATCGCCTGCACGGACTCGATCGTGCGCTGCGAGAACACGAACAGGACGCCGATCATGACGATCGGGATGACCGTGTACATCAGCTCGAGGGGGACGTGGTACTGGAGCTGGACGGGCAGCTCGTGGTCGTCCTTGCGCTTCCGGTAGACGATGAGCGCCCAGATCATCAGGCCCCAGACGAGGACCCCGACGGTGAGGGCCGCGATCCACGAGCCGTTCCAGAATGCGATGAGCTCGCCCGACTTGTTCGTGACGCCGGCGTCGGAGGGCAGGAAGCCCGTCGAGACGTCGGTGGAACATCCGGACACTCCAACGGTGAGGAGTGTGGCGAGAACGGCAGTCCCCCACAACCTGGCACGCTTGGGTGGAGAGGGGTTTCGCACCGGTGACACCTTCCGACATGACGTGGGACCATGGTCCCCCTTAAGGGAAAACCCTACAACCTTTCGGTATGTCCCCGCGCGCGCTGGGGCGCTCAGGCCACGTAGCCGACGACGTCGATCACCGCTGCGATCGCGGGTGACTCGGGGCCTTCGGGCATGAGCGCGATGACGCGTGACCCGACCGGCACGCCGACGAGCTCATCGAAGATCGTGCCCTGACCCAACGGGATGGTCTCGGGTGCTCCGTAGTCCCAGGTGGAGTCGCCGTCGGAGCCGTCCCAGCCGGCCGCAGCGAAGGAGACGATGACGCTCCCGGAGTCTCCGACCACGTCGCCGGTGCCCTCGGCGATGGTCGTGACGGCCAGTTCATCCGGTGCGACGCCATCCGGTTTGACCGCGACGGTGGCCGACTCGCCGAGCGCGCCCGAGACGGTGACGGGGAGACCCGCGAGTGCGCCGGTGTCGGCGGCGTCGGATTGGCCTGCGAGGTCCTCGGGCCCGAACGTCGCGACCACGTCGATCACGAAGACGAGGGTGTCCCCTTCAGCGATGCCCGCGTCCGGATTGCCCTCCGGATAGCCGAGCTCCGGTGGGATAGAGAGCAGCACGCGGTCCCCGACGTGGGTCCCCGGCAGGCCCTGCTGCCAGCCCTCGATCACCTGGTCGAGCGAGAAGCCCGCGACCTGGCCCACGGCGAAGGAGTCGTTGAACGCGCTCTCCGCGCCCCACACCTGACCGATGTAGTCCGCCACCACGAAGTCCCCTGCGGCGACCTCCTCGCCGTCGCCCTCGCCCACCACGTCGACGGTCAGCTCGGCCGGCGGATCGGACTCCGGGAAGGTCAGGGTCGGCTGCTCTCCGAACGCACCGCTGACCTGCACTCCCCCGTCGGCATCCCCACCGCAAGCCGCGAGGGACAGCGCCGCGACGGCGATTGCGGGCAGGACGAGGTGACGACGCATGGGGGCTCCGGGATGGTGTCGGTCAGTGGAAGGAGTCGCCGCAGGCGCAGGAGCCCTGGGCGTTCGGGTTGTCGATCGTGAAGCCCTGCTGCTCGATGGTGTCCGCGAAGTCGATCGTCGCGCCGTCGAGGTAGGGGGCACTCATACGGTCCACGATCACCTCGACACCGTCGAAGTCCGCGGTGGCGTCCCCGTCGAGGGAACGCTCGTCGAAGTAGAGCTGATAGATCAGCCCGGAGCAGCCGCCGGGCTGGACGGCGATCCGGAGGCGGAGGTCATCGCGGCCCTCCTGCTCCAGCAGGCTCTTCACCTTCGCGGCGGCCACGCCGGTGAGCGCCACGTTGTGGGACTGGGTGTGTGTCTGGGTCATGGTGCAACTCCTTCCGATGCAAGTCCGAGGGTACGTGCTGCGTGCCCGGTCCGGCCAATCGCTGAGAGCGTAACTCAGCGGGTCCAGGTGCGTGCCACGCGCGGGACCCGCACGGCCAGCGCCTCGGGATCCAGCGTCCCTCCCATGGAATAGGACGCCACGATGCCCAGCGCGGCGCGCTGGTGGCGGGACGTGTGGTCCTCCCCGGTGAGCACGACGACAGGGCAGCCGGCGTCCAGCGCGGCCGGGGCGACGGCCGCGGCGGCCGAGTCCTCGAGGGCGATCGCGTCCATCTCGTCCACGACCACCAGGCAGAGATCCGCGTGCGACACCGCTGCCGCCATGCCCGAGGCCACGACCGTGTGTTCGACGCCGCTCGTGGCACGCGCACCGAGCGCCAGCGCGAGGAAGGCGCTGCCGCCGCCCAGCCCGGAGTACGCGGCGGTGGCGAGGCGCGATGCGCGTCCCGGGAGGAGGTCCGCCGGGAACTCGGCCCCCACGGCAGCCGCGAACGCGGCCACCTCCCGGTCGCGGCGCTGGGCCTCGGCCGGCCCCAGGTCGTCCACCAGCCGAGCGCCGGCCCCGTGGAGGCCCAGCAGCGGCAGCCTGTCGTTCCCGACGACGACGACGTCCACGCCCGCGAGCGCCGCCCTCGCCGCTGCCAGCGTGCCGAAGCGCTCCCGCACGACCGCGGCGAAGCCTGCGCCGCCGTCGTGGACCAGTGACCTCCCCATGCCGAGCACCACGCGGTCCGCGCCCGAGTCGACGGCGTCCAGCATCGCCCGGGCGACGGGAGCAGTCGTGGAACCGGTCAGGAGATGGGCCGTCTCGACGACCGTGGCACCGGAACCGGGACCGGTGGCCGCGGAGAGGCTCTCGGCCAGCCCCGTGACACCGTCCGACAGTGCGAAGGCCTCCAGGTCATCCGGCGCGGCGGCGTGCCATCCGGCCACGACCGCGCCCGTCAGGTCGCCGGCGGTGAGGTCCCGCACCGCCGTCGCCCCCACCACGATCCTCATCTCCCCCGCCTTCGCACGCCGACCACCGGTCGCTGTGCCATTCTGGTACCCATGTCGAGAACCCCCGGCGCACTCGCCATCCTGTTCCTCGCACCCGTCCTCGTGGGTTGCGGGCAGGACGAGAGCCCGGTCGCCCCCATCGCGCCCGCCGACCTCGCCGCCGAGATCAGCGCCCAGATGGCCGAGGAGGTGGGGGTGGCACCGGAGGTGGTCTGCCCCGCGGAGCTCCCGGCCGAGCTGGGGGCGAGTTCGAGGTGCACGATCGCGGCCTCCGAGGACGTCGCCACCGCGCTCGTGGTGGTGGCCACCGTCACCGAGGTCGACACCGAGGAACGAGTCGTGGTGTTCGACATCGCGGTGTCCACCGCCGATGAGGCCACGGTGACGCCCGAGCCCACGAGCAGCCCGACCGGGGAACCCACCGCGGAATCAACGAACTGAGCCGTCACTCCTCGAGGGTCCCCGACAGTTCGGCGAGAAGGATCGCCTCGGCGAGGATCGCGTTCCGCAGTTCGCCGAGGTGGACCGACTCGTTCCCGGAGTGTGCCCGGGTATCCGGGTCCTCGATACCCGTCACGAGGATCTCCGCCCCGGGAAACACAGTCGCGAGGTCCGCGATGAACGGGATCGAACCTCCCACGCCGATCTCGACGGCGGCCGTCCCCCAGGCCTCCCGCAACGCCCGGTGTGCCCACCGCGTCGCCTCGCCGCCCTCCTCCGCGAGGAAGGCCGGGCCCTGTTCGCCCGGGATGAGCGTGACCTCGGCACCGAAGGGGACGTGGGCCCGGAGGTGTGCCTCCAGCGCGGCCCAGGCCTCCGCCGGGTCCTGTCCCGGGGCGACCCGCAGCGACAGCGCGGCCCGGCAGGTGGGGGCGATGGTGTTCGAGCGCCGGTCGACCGGCGTGGCGTCGAAGCCGACGACGCCGAGGGCGGGCTTCGTCCAGAGGCGCGAGGGAATGGTGCCGGTGCCCGCGAGGCGGTACCCGTCGACGACGGCCGCGTCCGCACGGAAGTCCTCCTCGGGGTAGCCGATGGGCGCGGCGGCGCGCTGGAGGAGGCCCGCGACCGCGACGTCGCCGTGCTCGTCGTGGAGGGAGGCGATCAGGCGGCACATCAGGGTCGTGGCGTCCAGGACGGGTCCGCCGTACATCCCCGAGTGGAGCGCGTGCCCCGCCACCCGGAGCTCCACCTGGCACTCGACGAGCCCGCGCAGCGAGGTCGTGAGGGCCGGCACCCCGACCTTCCAGTTGGTGGAGTCGAGCACCACGATGACGTCGGCCGCGAGGGCCTCCCGGTGCGCGGTCAGGAAGTTCACGAACGACGGCGATCCCACCTCCTCCTCGCCCTCCACGAAGCAGCGCACGCCGGCCCGGAGGTCGTCCCCGAGCACGCGCAACGCCGCGACGTGGGCCACGACGCCGGCCTTGTCGTCGGCGCTGCCGCGCGCGTACAGGCGCTCACCACGCACGACGGGCTCGAACGGGTCGTCCTGGTCCCAGTCCTCGAGCGGCCCGGGGGGCTGGACGTCGTGGTGGGCATAGAGGAGGACGACGGGGGCGCCCTCGTCGCCGTCGCGCGCGCCGAGCACGGCGGGACGGCCGGGCGCCCCGGACGGAGCCGGCGCGGAGGACACCCGGGCGGGCACTCCCACTCCCTCGAGCAACTCGCGCACCAGAGATGCGCTGACCTGCAGCACCGACTGGTCGAAGGAGTCGGCGGAGACGCTGGGGACCCGCACGAGGGCGACGAGGTCCTCGATGACCCGGTCGAAGGATTCGTCCACGCGATTTCGGATTTCGGCAATGGTGACCACGTCCCGAGGGTACCCTGCGCTCCCGCCCGCACCGCCGTCCATTAGGATTCTCGTGTGTTCTTCCGAAAGCGCGCCGAGCAGCCCGCCCCCGATCCGGCCCCCACGCCCAGGGGCAAGGGCCACGCCACGCCCACGCGCAAGGAGTCGCAGGCGGCGCGGCAGCGGCCCCTCGTCCAGAACGACCGGAAGGCGGCCCGTGCCGCGGCCAAGGCTCGCCGGGACGAGGCCTACGCTCGGCAGCACCAGGCCATGCTGGTGGGCGACGACCGGTACATGCCGCTGCGGGACAAGGGCAAGGCCCGGCGGTTCGCCCGTGACTACGTGGATGCGCGCTGGTCGATCGGTGAGGCTTTCATGCCGATCGCCTTCCTCATCCTCTTCATCATGCTCATCGGGAGCATCTACCCGGAGGTGGCCTGGGCCGGCACGCTGGCGATGTACGCGATCGTGCTCGGAGGGGTGATCGACTCACTCGTCATGGTCTGGCTGCTGAAGCGCCACCTCCGGGCCCGCTTCGACGACGACGAGATCCCCTCATGGACGGGCATGTACGCCTTCCAGCGCAGCTTCATGCTGCGCCGCTTCCGGCTCCCGAAGCCGCTGGTGAAGCGCGGCGAGTGGCCCCAGGCGAAGTCGCCCGCCAAGCCCTGAGCAGGTCCGCTCGTTAGTATTGAGGGCATGACCAACTATCGATACCTCGGAGACAGTGGCCTGAAGGTCAACGACATCATCTACGGAAACTGGCTCACGCACGGTTCCCAGGTGGAGAACGAGACCGCGATCTCGTGCGTCCACGCGGCCCTCGACGCCGGCATCACCACGTTCGACACCGCCGACGCGTACGCCAACACGGAGGCTGAGGTTGTCCTCGGTGAGGCCCTGAAAGGCCAGCGCCGCGAGTCCCTCGTGATCCTGACGAAGGTGTACTGGCCGGTGGGACCGAAGGGCCCGAACGACTGCGGACTGTCCCGCAAGCACATCATGGAGTCCATCGACGGCTCCTTGCGCCGCCTCGGGACGGACCACGTGGACGTCTACCAGGCGCACCGCTTCGACACCGAGACGCCGCTGGAGGAGACGATGGGGGCGTTCGCGGATGTCGTGCGCGCCGGCAAGGCGTTCCACATCGGGGTCAGCGAGTGGACCGCCGACCAGATCCGGGCGGGCCACGCGCTCGCGAAGGAACTGCGCGTCCCGCTCGTCTCCTCCCAGCCGCAGTACTCGATGCTGTGGCGCGTCATCGAGGACGAGGTTGTCCCCGCGAGCAGGGAGCTCGGGATCTCCCAGATCGTGTGGTCCCCCGTCGCCCAGGGCGTCCTGACCGGCAAGTACAGGCCCGGACAGGGGCTGCCGGAGGGTTCCCGCGCCACCGATTCCAAGGGCGGCGCCACGATGATCTCGCGCTGGATGGACGACCGCGTGCTCACCGCTGTGCAGAAGCTCGAGCCGGTCGCCGCCGGCCTCGGCCTCACCATGGCCCAGCTCGCGATCGCCTGGGTCCTGCAGAACGAGAACGTGGCGGCCGCGATCATCGGGGCCTCCCGTCCGGAGCAGGTGGCGGACAATGTCAAGGCCTCCGGGGTGGTCCTGCCCTCGGACGTCATGGCGCGCATCGACGAGGTTCTCGGCGACATCCCCGTCCGCGACCCCGGGATGACGGCGAAGTCAGCCCCCGCCGCCCGGCCCTGCTGACGCCGCGGCCCGGGCGAGTTCGCGGTTGACCCGCCCGGGCCAGAACGGGCCCTCGTAGACGAAGGCCGTGTAGGCCTGCAGGAGGTCCGCACCCGCATCGAGGAACGCCTGGCCACTCGCGGCGTCCGTGATCCCGCCGGAGGCGATGATCACCGGCCGGGGACCCAGCTCCCGCCGCAGCAACCTCACCACCGTCAGCGCACGGTCGCGCAGCGGCGGACCCGAGAGCCCACCCGGTCCGAGATCGTGGGCGACGGTGGTGTTCACCGCGACCACGCCCGCCAGCCCGTCCTCGACGACCATCGCCGCCACCGCGGAGACCTCCCCTTCCTCGAGGTCCGGAGCGAGCTTCACCAGCACCGGGACGTCCCTGCCGGAGACGCGACGGGCCTCGTCCCGGACAGCGCGGACGATCGGGCGCAGGGCACCGACCTGCTGGAGGTCCCGCAGCCCGGGCGTGTTGGGGGACGAGACGTTCACGACCAGGTGGTCCGCCCAGCGCGCAACCTCGTGGGTGGACGCACGGTAGTCCTCCACCGCGTCCTCCAGGGGTGTGGTGCGGGTCTTTCCGAGGTTCACCCCGACGACGACGGCGCGCCCCGCCGTCGAGCGGCGCAACTCCCGCAGCCGGCGACCGACCGCCGCGGCGCCGTCGTTGTTGAAGCCCATCTGGTTGCGCAGGGCCCGCATCTCCGGGTGGCGCCAGAGGCGTGGCCTCGGGTTGCCGGGCTGCGGCAGTGCGGTGACCGTGCCCACCTCGACGAAGCCGAAGCCGAGCGCGTCCATGCCGAGGACGGCCTCGGCGTTCTTGTCCATTCCCGCGCACAGGCCCAGCACCCCGGGAACCTCCCGGGGAAGGACCAGCAGCCGGGGATTCCGAACCGGTCCCCCGAGCCGGCCGGCGCTGCACTTCAAGGCACGCCTGGCGGGTTCCGTCCGCCCCGCCAGTGCGATCGCCTCGACGGCCACATGGTGGGCTGCCTCCGGATCGGTGTGGACGAGGGCATGGTCATACAGCAGCCGGTACACGATCCCGATCGTAGAGGATCAGGTGCGGCGCGGACTCTCGGCGAGCCGCTCGATGCGGACGGGGGCGGAGCGCCAGAGCCACGTGATGCCGAGGATCGGCAGGACGAGGGGGACGAAGAAGTACCCGCTGCCGAACTGTGACCACACCGTCTCGTCCGGGAAGAGCTCCGGGCGGCCGAGTGACAGCGCCCCCACCACGAGGACGCCGGTGAACTCGACCAGGACGGCCACCCAGGCGACCCGCCGCATCCGGCGGCCGTTGTGGGCGAGCGCGACCGTCGCCACGATGTACACGACGGCCGCGAAGGCGGACAGGCCGTATGCAAGGGGCGCCGCTCCGGCGTCCCGGATCAGCTGGACGGCCGAACGCGCAGTCGCCGCGAGCGCGAACACGCCGTACACGAGGATCAGCACGCGACCGAGGCCGTAGGCCCGTCGGCGCGTGTCCGTCAGCTGCGGGGCCGTCACAGTCCGGCCACCTGGAGGCTGCGCCACATCATGACCGCCACTGTGGCACAGGCGACCAGCAGCGCGAGGGATGACGTGCGGGTCCGGTCGGCGAAAGCCCAGAAGGCCGCGACAGGCAGCATGAACAGCGCGGTGACGAGGTAGCCCCAGAGAACCAGCGGGTCGCCCTCGAGTTCGCCGCGCGCCTGGTTGACGCCGGCCGCGACAATGGTGGCCAGGAGGAAGATCTCCACCAGTCCGGCTCCGAGCAGTTGGCGGAGGATGACCGGCTGGTTCCGGATCGCCCGCCAGGTCGCCCAGGCCCCGAGGATGACGCTGCTGACGACGGTCATGGCTGCGGCGGTCTCCACGCCGACCAGACTAGCGCGGACGTGTCCGTGACACCGCGACGGGCTAGGCTCGATCATCGTGATCGACATCGAACTGTGTTCCCCCGCCCCCGACTCCGAGCGGGAGGCGCTCCTCGTCGCAGTCGCCGTCACCGCCGACGGTCCGCGCGTCGTGGTGCCGTCGGCGCTCGACGACGACGCCGTGGCCGCCCTCTCGCGACTGCTGCACACCCTTGGCGTCAAGGGCGACCGCGACGAGGTGGTGCGCGGCCCGGGTGACGCCGTCGGGTACGACGTCGTCGTGTTCACCGGGCTCGGCGACGGCGCCCCGACGATCGAGCGCCTCCGCCAGGGCGCGGGGGCGGCAACCCGCACGATCGAGGGCCTCGACCGGATCGACGTCGCCCTCCCCGCGGACGGCCCCGAACTCGTGGGCGCGATCTGCGAGGGGCTCGCCCTCGGGGCACACCGGTTCACGCGCTACCACTCCGGTCCGGCCGCCGTCGGCCGTGCACGCATCCTCACCGTTCTCGCCGGGGACGGCGCCGCCGAGGCGGCCGTCGCCCGGGGTCTGGTCCTGGCGGAGGCGGTCTGCCTCGCCCGCGACCTCGTCAACACGGCGCCGTCCGACCTCCACCCGGAGAGCTTCGCCGACCTCGCCGGGGAACGTGCCCGCGAGGCGGGCCTCGCGGTGAAGATCTGGGACGAGGCAGCGCTGGAGTCCGAGGGCTTCGGCGGGCTCGTCGCGGTGGGCCGCGGCTCGGCACGCCCGCCCCGCCTCGTCCGCCTCCAGTACGGACCGGCGGGGGCGGACACCCACGTGGCCCTCGTGGGGAAGGGGATCACCTTCGACTCCGGCGGCATCTCGATCAAGCCCGCGAAGGGCATGGAGGACATGAAGTCCGACATGGCGGGGGCAGCAGCCGTCCTCGCAGCCGTCCTCGCAGCGGCTCGGCTCGAGCTGAGTGTCCGGGTGACCGCGTGGCTCGCGCTCGCGGAGAACATGCCGTCCGGCGCAGCCACCCGCCCCTCGGACGTCATCAAGATCCGCGGTGGTACGACCGTCGAGGTCCTGAACACGGACGCCGAGGGCCGCCTTGTCCTGGCGGACGCCCTGGTGGCTGCAGCCGAGGAGGAGCCCGACGTCATCGCCGACATCGCGACCCTGACCGGAGCCCAGGTGGTGGCCCTCGGAAACCGCGTCTCCGCGGTCATGGGAGAGGACGAGACGCGATCCGACGTCGTCGCCGCCGCCGATGCGGCCGGCGAGCAGTTCTGGCCGATGCCCCTTCCGGCCGACCTCGCCGAGTCGATGAAGACACCGATGGCGGACGTCGCGAACATCGGCGACCGCAACGGCGGGATGCTGGTGGCCGGATTGTTCCTCCAACGGTTCGTTCCGGGCCGCAGGTGGGCGCACCTCGACATCGCGGGCCCCGCGCTGAACACCCAGAAGGCGTGGGGTTACACCCCCTTGGGCGGCACGGGCGTCGGGGTCCGCACCCTCGTCAACCTCGTCGAGGCTGCCTGCGACTGACTGCCACATCGCGCCGTCCGGCCACCTGCGGCCGGGAGTGTGACGTGGAACAATGGCGAAACAGTGTCCGTAGCACCTTGGAAGCACACACCTGAGGAGGAACATCTCGTGAGCGAGACCACGTACGACATCGTCATCCTGGGGGGTGGGAGTGGTGGCTACGCGGCAGCGCTCCGCGGCGCCCAACTCGGGATGAAGGTGGCCCTGATCGAGGCCGACAAGGTGGGGGGCACCTGCCTCCACAAGGGATGCATCCCGACGAAGGCGTGGCTGCACGCCGCCGAGGTCGCCGACATGGCGCGGGACTCCGAGCACTTCGGCGTCAACGCCAGCTTCGACGGTATCGACATGCGACGCGTGAACACCTACAAGGACCAGATCGTCGGGAAGCTGTACAAGGGCCTGCAGGGACTGGTGGGGCACCACAACATCACCTACGTGAGCGGGTGGGGCACCCTGGTCGCCGAGGACACCGTCGAGGTCGACGGAACCCGCTACCAGGGGCGGAACGTCGTCCTCGCCTCGGGCTCCTACTCCCGCACGCTGCCCGGCCTCGAGATCGGCGGGCGCGTCATGACGTCCGACCAGGCCCTGACGATGGACTGGGTCCCGCAGAGCGCGATCGTGCTCGGCGGCGGGGTGATCGGCGTCGAGTTCGCCTCCGTCTGGAAGTCGTTCGGCGTGGACGTCACCATTGTCGAGGCACTTCCCCATCTCGCGCCCAACGAGGACGACGCGCTCTCGAAGGCCCTCGAACGGGCCTTCCGCAAGCGGAAGATCACCTTCAAGCTCGGCGCTCGCTTCTCAGACGTGACCCAGGACGACTCGGGCGTGAGCCTCACGCTGGAGGACGGCTCGACCCTACAGGCGGATCTGCTTCTGGTCGCCGTCGGCCGCGGCCCCGCCACCGCCAACCTCGGCTACGAGGAGCACGGCATCCCCATGGAGCGTGGCTTCGTGCTCGCGAACGAGCGCCTCCACACGGGGGTGGCCAGCATCTACGCCGTCGGCGACATCGTGCCCGGCCTGCAACTCGCGCACCGCGGTTTCCAGCAGGGCATCTTCGTCGCGGAGGAGATCGCCGGCCTGGATCCCGCCACGATCGTGGAGTCCGGCATCCCGCGCGTCACCTACTGCGACCCGGAACTGGCCTCTGTCGGCCTCACCGAGAAGGAGGCCCGCGAGAAGTACGGCAAGAAGGTGAAGGTCTCTGAGATCAACCTCGCCTCGAACGGCAAGAGCGGCATCCTCGGCACCGCCGGATTCGTCAAGTACGTGGGGGTCGAGGACGGTCCCATCGTCGGTGTCCACATGATCGGCGCCCGCATGGGTGAGCAGATCGGCGAGGCACAGCTCCTCGTGAACTGGGAGGCGTACGCCGAGGACGTCGCGCCGCTCGTCCACGCGCACCCCACCCAGAACGAGGCCATGGGCGAGGCTGCACTCGCCCTCGCCGGCAAGCCCCTGCACGCACACAACTAGGAGTCACGAGAAATGTCTGAATCCGTCAAGATGCCTGCCCTCGGCGAATCCGTCACCGAGGGGACTGTGACCCGCTGGCTGAAGCAGGTGGGCGAATCTGTCGAGGCCGACGAACCCCTGCTCGAGGTGTCCACCGACAAGGTCGACACCGAGGTGCCCTCGCCGGTCTCCGGGGTCGTCGAGAAGATCCTCGTCGACGAGGACGAGACCGTCGAGGTCGGCGCCGAGCTCGCCGTCATCGGGGACGGCTCGGGCGCCGGGGAACCCGAGAAGCAGACCGTCCAGGCCGAGGACGACGACTACGACGAGCCCACACCAGCGCCGTCCGAGCCCTCACCGGAGCCTGCCCCCGCCGAGGAGCCGGCGCCGTCCGAGCCCTCACCGGAGCCGGCCCCCGCCGAGGAGCCGGCGCCGTCGGCACCGTCGCCCCAGCCCGCGCCGGCGAAGCCTTCGGCCGACAGCGGCCAGGCGATCACCATGCCCGCCCTGGGCGAGTCGGTGACGGAGGGAACCATCACGAGGTGGCTCAAGGCCGAGGGCGACTCCGTCGAGGAGGACGAGCCACTGCTCGAGGTGTCCACGGACAAGGTCGACACCGAGGTCCCCTCCCCGTTCTCCGGCACGCTCCTGAAGATCCTCGTCGGAGAGGACGAGACGGCCGAGGTCGGCACCGAGCTCGCGCTGATCGGGGAGGCCGGAGCGGCCGCACCGGCCACTGAGGAGAAGCCGGCAGAGGAGGAACCTGCGAAGGAGGAGCCGGCGAAGGAGGCTCCCGCCGAGAAGCCCGCCGAGGAGGCCCAGGAGAAGCCCGCCGAGGAGGCCCAGGAGAAGCCCGCGGAGAAGCCGGACGCCGCCGCCCAGGCCGGCGGTTCCTACGTCACCCCGATCGTCCGGAAGCTCGCCAAGGAGAAGGGCGTCGATCTCGCCGCGATCACCGGCACGGGTGTGGGGGGACGGATTCGCAAGGAGGACGTCCTCGAGGCTGCCAGGAAGGCCGACGAGGAGAAGAAGGCCGCCGAGGAGAGGAAGAGGGCCGAGGAGGAGAAGAAGGCCGCCACGCCCGCCGAGGCTCCGGCGCCCAAGGCCCCCGGTCCCGCTCCGAAGGCCGCGGCCGAGCCGTCTCCGCTCCGGGGAAAGACGGAGAAGATGTCGCGCCTCCGCAAGGTCATCGCGAAGCGCATGGTCGAGTCGATGCAGACCTCTGCGCAGCTCACGACCGTGGTCGAGGTGGACGTCACCAAGGTTGCGGCGTTGCGCGCGAAATCGAAGTCCTCCTTCCAGCAGCGCGAGGGCGTGAACCTCTCGTTCCTGCCGTTCTTCGTGAAGGCGGCGACTGAAGCGCTCAAGGCCCATCCGAAGGTCAACGCCTCGATCGTGGACGAGGAGGTCCAGTATCACGGTGCCGAGCACATCGGCATCGCGGTGGACACCGAGCGCGGATTGCTCGTCCCGGTGATCAAGGATGCCGGTGACCTCAACATCCCCGGCATCGCGAAGAGGATCGCCGACCTCGCGGTACGCACCCGCAGCAACAAGGTCCTGCCCGACGAGCTCTCCGGTTCGACCTTCACCATCACGAACACCGGCTCCGGCGGAGCGCTGTTCGACACGCCGATCATCAACCAGCCCGAGGTCGCGATCCTCGGGGTGGGCACGATCGTGAAGCGGCCGATGGTGGTGAAGGACGCCGATGGCAACGAGAACATCGGCATCCGGTCGATGTGCTATCTCGCGATGTCGTACGATCACCGGCTCGTCGACGGCGCCGACGCGGCCCGCTACCTGATGGCCGTCAAGGCGCGGCTCGAGGAGGGCGCGTTCGAGGGCGACCTGGGCTGACGCGCAGCTTGACGGGGGGCCCGGCCGGGACAGGCCGGGCTCCCCGCCTGTCCGCTCAGGTGCTCGGGCAGGGCGTGACCTCCTCGATGAGCCACTCCCCCCGGCGCACCGCCTCGACCAGGACGCAATGGGCGTCCTGACGCTCCACGAACCTCTGCACGCCGTCCGGCCCCGTCCGGCGGTGAGCCCGTTGCTGAACCTCGATCCGCGCCGTGAATGCTCGGCTCCTCACCTCGCTCGTCTCGAGGTCGAGCAGCACGGTCCCGTAGCCCTCGAGGACCGTTCCCTCCGTGCCGAGCGTGGCGGCGAGGGCGGCGTCGGCGTCGGCCACGGCGGCGCCGGGCAGGTAGAGCGCCCGGACGGCGACGGCGTCGGCAGCGGCCACTGCGACGTCGCGGTCGGCGAGGAGGCTGGCGACCACGGCACGCACGCCCTCCGGTGACGCAGGGACCGCCACGGCCCGTGCCGGGCGGGGAGTGTCGTCCATGCGGGTTGCCAGGCCGAGGGCACGACCCGCCACCAGGAGCCCTGTGACCGCGACGATCACGGCCAGCGCGAACACCGCCCAGGGAGGTTCGGAGGACGCCCGTGCCTCCTTGAGGACAGTGGGGGCGGCAACGGACCGGAGTTGGGCACCGGCGAGGTCGGCGGCCGCGGGGACCTCGAGTTCGGCGCCGTCGCCCAACAGATAGGACCACATCGCGAAGTCGCGTGCCGTGGGCCGCCGCAGGGGATCATCGGCGAGTGCCATCCCCACGTGCCGTGCCACGTCCGCATCCTCGCCGCTCGCCCAGGTCAGGGTGCGGGCAAGGGACCACACGTCCGACGCCGTCGTCGCCGGACCATCGTCCAGTTCCGGTGGGACGTACCCGGTGTGGCCGCGCTCCGCCCCGGCGTGGCCCACCACGTCGACGAGGACGGGAATCCCACCCGGGCCGATGACGACGTTGGCCGGCGAGACGTCGCCGTGGACGAGGTCACGCCGGTGCAGCGCCGCGAGCGCATCCCCGATGCCCCGCCACAGAGTGGCCACCTCGCCCTGCGACAGCCAGGAGCGTGCGTTCACGAGGGTGGCCAGGGACGGCCCCACCACGAGGTCCATCACCACCGCGGCCTCGTCGCCGACCGCCACGACGTCCCTGATCCGGGGCAGGTGGGGGTGATGCAGGTTTCGGAGACCCACGAGCCGCTCCAGGCGTTCGTCATCGGGCACCACCACCGCTGCCAGGGAGCGGCCGTCCCGATCACGGACCGCGAACGCTGCGCCGCCGGCCCCGAACCCGATCGGGCCGCCCACCTCGTACCCGGAAATCACGCGCCTCTCCATGGCCCGAACGGTACGCGCCGACGCTCCGGCCCCGCTCCCTCCATCCACAGGATCTGCCGCTCCCCAGCGTGCGCGGCAGCCGATAGAATCACTCCATGGCGAAATCCTCCTCCCCGAAGAAGCGCCGCTGGTACCACAACCTGGCGGACGCGTACCGTTTGACGGCAGCAGCGGAGCCCTGGGTGGGATGGGCGATGCTGGGGGCCTTCCTGGGGTCCGTCGGAATCGCCGTGGCGATCGGCTTCGCCACCGGGCACCCGATCTACGCCGGCTTCCTCGGCGGCGGCTTCGGCATGACCCTCGCCATGCTGATCCTGTCCTGGCGGGTCCGGGTGGTCTCCTACGCCCAGATCGAGGGACATCCCGGCGCTTCGATGGCGGTGCTCGACCAGATCAAGCGGGGCTGGAACATCGAGCGGGAACCGGTCGCCATGAATGCGCGAACGCAGGACCTCGTATTCCGCATGGTGGGCCGGCCGGGGGTCGTGCTCATCTCCGAGGGACCGGCGTCACGGGTCAAGCGACTGCTCAAGGACGAGGAGCGGAGGATCACACGCGTGGTTCCGAACGTCCCGGTCCACCTCGTCCAGACCGGGCGCGAGGAGGGCCAGGTCCCGCTCACCAAGCTCCAGTCGAAGGTCAAGAAGCTCCCGAAGAAGCTCACCCCCGACGAGGTCCTGACCGTCGCGAACCGGCTCCGATCACTCAGCACCAACAAGCTGCCGATTCCCAAGGGCGTCGACCCGATGCGCGCCCGCCCGGACCGGAAGGCGGCCCGCGGCCGCTGAGTCCGAGTGGCCAGCACCACATCCTGCGCGGACCGCGTAACATTCCCGACACGTTCGAGTGACACCCGCGAAATTGCCCGCGGCTAGCGTGGGGACGTCCCCACCGAGAGCTTAAGGAGTTGCGGATGTTTTCTAACGCCGACGAGGCCATCGCCTATACGCGGCAGGAGGGTGTCGAGTTCATCGACGTCCGGTTCTGCGATCTGCCCGGGGTGATGCAGCACTTCAACATTCCCGTGCAGGCATTCACCGACGAGGTGTTCACCGAGGGCCTCATGTTCGACGGCTCGTCGATCCGTGGCTTCCAGGCCATCCACGAGTCGGACATGAAGCTGGTTCCAGATGTGTCCACTGCCTACGTCGACCCCTTCCGCAAGGCCAAGACCCTGATCGTGAACTTCTCGATCGTCGACCCCTTCACCGGCGAGGTCTACTCCCGGGATCCGCGGAACATCGCGGCGAAGGCCGAGGCCCACCTCATCTCGACCGGAATCGCCGACACGGCCTTCTTCGGGGCCGAGGCCGAGTTCTACATCTTCGACGACGTGCGCTTCTCGACCGACCAGCACTCCTCCTACTACCACGTCGATTCGAAGGAGGCCGCCTGGAACACCGGCCGTGTCGAGGAGGGTGGAAACCTCGGCTACAAGACCCGCTACAAGGGCGGTTACTTCCCTGTCTCCCCGTCCGACCAGATGGCGGACCTGCGCGACCAGATGGTCACGACGATGCAGCAGGTCGGCCTGAGCGTGGAGCGAGCGCACCACGAGGTGGGGACGGCCGGACAGATGGAGATCAACTACCGGTTCAACACCCTGATCCACGCTGCCGACGACGTGATGAAGTTCAAGTACATCATCAAGAACGTCGCCTGGCAGGAGGGCAAGACCGCCACCTTCATGCCGAAACCGCTGTTCGGCGACAACGGCTCGGGCATGCACACCCACATGTCGCTCTGGAAGGACGGCAGTCCGCTGTTCGCGGACGAGCGCGGCTACGGAGGACTGTCCGACCTCGCCCGCTGGTACATCGGTGGCCTCCTGCGGCACGCCCCGTCGCTGCTCGCGTTCACCAACCCGACCGTGAACTCCTACCACCGCCTCGTGCCCGGCTTCGAGGCCCCGGTCAACCTGGTGTACTCCGCCCGGAACCGGTCGGCTTGCATCCGCATCCCCGTCACCGGCACCTCCCCGAAGGCGAAGCGCACGGAGTTCCGGGTGCCGGACCCGTCGTCGAACCCGTACCTCGCGTTCTCCGCGATGCTGATGGCGGGCCTCGACGGCATCAAGAACCGCATCGAGCCCCGGGAGCCGATCGACAAGGACCTCTATGAACTCCCGCCGGAGGAGCACGCGCTCATCGACCAGGTGCCCGACTCGCTACCGAAGGTGCTCGAGGCGCTCGAGGAGGACCACGACTACCTCACCGAGGGCGACGTGTTCTCCCCGGACCTGATCGAGACGTGGATCGACTACAAGCGCACCAAAGAGATCGACCCGCTGCGGTTGCGCCCGCACCCGCACGAGTTCGAGCTCTACTACGACCTGTGAGCGCGTAATCGTCCCGGCGGGCCCCCGGATCCATGCACGGTTCCGGGGGTTTCGCCGTCCCGGACCGGGCGTTGTCGGTCCCGGTCGAGGTACCGCGAAGCAGCCACGAAGCCATACCCGGGCAGCTAGCCTTGATGGTGGATCCGAGTCCGCGATTGGCAGCGAGGAGCGTGCTGCGCCGATGTCATGGTCACACAGGTACGACGGTTACGATCCGGCCGACGAGGGCCTCCGTGAGGCGCTCTGCACGCTGGGCAACGGCTACTTCGCGACCCGGGGCGCGGCACCTGAGTCGACGGCCGACGACGTCCACTACCCCGGCACCTATGCGGCCGGAGTGTTCAACCGCCTCGAGGAGGAGATGTCCGGCCGGGTCATCGACAACGAGAGCATCGTGAACCTGCCGAACTGGCTGCCGCTCACCTTCCGCATCGAGGACGGCCCATGGTTCTCGGTCGACGAGGTCGACCTGCTCGAGTATTCCCAGGAACTCGACATGAGGGCCGCGATCCTGACGCGGCGGCTGCGCTACCGGGATCCGGAGGGCCGCACCACCGCGGTGGCGCAGCGGCGTCTCGTCAGCATGGAGTCCCCGCACGTGGCGGCCCTGCAGACCACGATCCTTCCGGAGGACTGGTCCGGCAGCCTGACGGTGCGCTCCGGCATCGATGGCGGTGTGAGGAACTGGCTGGTCCCCCGCTATCGCACGCTGAGCAGCGTGCACCTCGACGTGGTGTCCACCGCCCAGCCGGCTGACGACACCGTGCTGGTCGAAACGGAGACGAACACCTCCCACATCCGGGTCGCGGTGGGGGCCCGCACCAGCGTGCACGCCAACGGCGACCCGGTGGTCCCGCACCGCAGCCCGGTCCACGACGGTGGGTGGATCGGACAGGACCTGCTCGTGGAGGCCTCCGAGGGCGTTCCGGTGACGCTCGACAAGGTGGCCGTGCTCTTCACGACGCGGGAACCGGCGATCGAGAGCCCGTCCGTCCAGGCCCTGCGGACACTTCCCCGCCTCGGGCGCTTCGAGGACATCCACCGGGGCCACGTGATCGCGTGGCGGCACCTGTGGGCGCGCTTCGGTGTCGAGGTCGAGGGCCATGACGATGCGATGCGGATCCTCCGGCTGCACCTCCTGCATCTGCTGCAGACCCTGTCCCCGCACGCGGCTGAGCTCGACGCCGGGGTTCCCGCGCGGGGCCTGCACGGTGAGGCCTACCGTGGGCACATCTTCTGGGACGAGGTGTTCGTCTTCCCACTGCTCAACCTCCGGCTGCCCCGCGTGACGCGGTCCCTCCTGCTGTACCGCTACCATCGCCTCCCAGAGGCGCGCAGCGCGGCTGCGGCGGCAGGCTTCGCGGGCGCGATGTTCCCGTGGCAGTCCGGCAGCGACGGTCGGGAGGAGACACAGCCCGTCCACCTCAACCCGATGTCGGGACGGTGGAATCCCGACCCCACCTTCCGGCAGCGGCACGTGGGGATCGCGATCGCCTACAACGTGTGGCAGTACCACCAGGCCACCGACGACCTGGACTTCCTCGCCAACCGCGGCGCGGAGATGCTGCTCGAGATCGCCCGATTCTGGGCGAGCATCGCATCCTTCGACCGGATCCGGAACCGGTACGTCATCAACGGGGTGGTGGGACCCGACGAGTTCCACACCGGCTATCCCGGTGCGGACGAGGATGGCGTCAACAACAACGCCTACACGAACGTGATGGCCGCCTGGGTGATGCTCCGGGCGCTGGACGCGCTCGACCTGCTCCCCGACACCACCGGGATCGAACTCAGGGAGCGCCTGAACATCACTGCGGAGGAGCTCGAGCACTGGCTCGAGATCAGCCAGCGGATGTACGTGCCCTTCCACGACGGCGTCATCAGCCAGTTCGAGGGCTACGACGAGCTGGAGGAACTCGACTGGGACGACTACCGGTCACGGTACTCGGACCTCCAGCGCATCGACCGGATCCTGGAGGCCGAGGGCCTCAGCCCCAACCGGTACAAGCTGTCCAAGCAGGCCGACGTGCTCATGCTCTTCTACCTGCTCTCCGCGGACGAGCTCAGGGAGATCCTCGGACGACTCGATTACGAGCTGACTGCCGACATGATGACCGACACCTTCAACTACTACGAGGCGCGCAGCACGCACGGCTCGACGCTCAGTGCGGTCGTCCACTCCTGGGTCCTGGCTCGTTCGCAACGCGAACGAGCGCTCGACTTCTTCGAACAGGCCCTGGTCTCCGACGTGGCCGATGTGCAGGGGGGCACCACACGGGAGGGCATCCACCTCGCTGCCATGGCGGGGACGGTCGATCTCCTGCAGCGGTGCTTCACCGGGCTGGAGGTCCGCGGCGAGCAGCTGACGCTCAACCCGCACTGGCCCGCCAGCCTTGGGACGCTGACCTTCTCCATCCAGTACCGCGACGTCCCCCTCACTCTCCAGATCTCGGCAGACGAGGTCGAGGTCGCGGCCGGTCCCGGATTGAAGCGGCCGATCACCGTGTCCTGCCACGGCGAGGTCTCGGTCATCACCGGTGGGACCAGCACCGTGTTCCACCTCTAGCGGGGCGTCTCATCCGGCGTCTCGTCCATCCACCGGTGGACGAGCCAGCCCGTGGGTCCCTCGTCGAGCATCACCATGCCGGTGTTGGCAAGGATTCGGGACGTCGCGAAACCGGGGTCGATGTTGCGGCCGTGATAGCCGGCCCACGTCCTGATGATCGCACCGTGCGAGAAGAGGACCGCGACACCGTCACCGGCCACCCCCCGCGCCTCCTCGATGGCAGCGCCGAAGCGCGCGAACACCTCGTGGCCGCTCTCCCCGCCGCGCATACGCCGCTCGAGCTCCCCGTGCGCCCACGCGTCGGCCACGGAGTGGTACTCGATGATCGACTCCAGGTCCGTGCGCATCTCGAGATCGGCCGCCACGATCTCCCGGATCCCGGGAAGCACCACGGGTTCGATCCCGAGCCGCTCCGCCAGCGGCCGCGCGGTCTGGCGGGTGCGGATGAGATGAGACGTGAAGATGCCACGCACACCTTCTGCCGCCAGCGAGTCCGCCACGCGGACTGCCTGGTCGTGGCCCTCCGGGGTGAGCGGCGAACCGGGCTCGGCGGTGTCGAGGGCCCGGCTCAGGTTCGCTGCGGTCTGGCCGTGCCGGACAAGGATCAGTCTCATCGCTCCCATCCTTCTACGAGAAGAAGACCGACTCGACCACCCGCCGGGCGTGACGGGCGGCACGGAGGTAGTCCTCCTCGAAGTCGAGGGAGGCTCCGGGGGGGTAGCCCAGGATCCGGGAGACCAGGGAGAGGTCGCGGCCGACCCGAGGGAGCACGTCCGACTTCGTGGCCCTCCCGGTCACCAGCATGATCGCGTCCCGGACGCGGGAGGCGAACTCCCACGCCGTCCGGAGCGCGAGGAGGTCCTCGGCGCTGAGTGCGCCCGCCCGCCACGCGGCCTCGAGCGCCGCGACGGTCTGGGTCGTCCGCAGCGCCGGATGCTCGTGGGCGAGCTGCAGCTGCAGGAGCTGGGCGGTGAACTCGACGTCGGTGAGCCCGCCGCGCCCGAGCTTCAGGTGACGGTTGGGAGGCACCCCGCGCGGCATCCGCTCGGACTCCACCCGCGCCTTCATCCGCCGCAGGCTGGTGAGCGCCGCCGCGTCCAGTCCACCCTCCCGGTAGCGGACCGGATCGATGAGCCCAGTGAAGCGTGCGAGCAGATCCTCGTTCCCGGCCACGGGACGGGCCCGGAGCAACGCCTGGCACTCCCACGGCTCCACCCAGCGGTCGTAGTACTCGGCATAGGCGCCGAGAGAGCGCACCAGGGTGCCCCTCCGGCCCTCCGGCCGCAGGTCCGCGTCGAGGGCCAGCGGCGGTTCCACGCTCGGCTGGGTGAGGACCTGCCGAACACCGGTGGCGAGCTTCATCGCGAACTCGAGGGCGGCCTGCTCCTCGCCGGCGGCCTCGTACACGAACATCACGTCGGCGTCCGATGCATAGGCCATCTCGCGGCCACCCATCCGGCCCATCGCGATGATCCCGAACCGCGCCGGGTCGGGCGCGCCGTCCGCCAGCCCGGCCGAGCGCCGTACGACGTGCCGGGCCACCCGCAGGGCGCCGATCACCGCGACCTCGGCGGCGTCGGTGATCATGAGAGCGCGAGCCGGGTCGACGCCGTCGAGGACGTCGCCGAGCGCCGCGCGCGTCACCTCACGGCGCCGCAGGTAGCGCGCGGCCTTGGCGCCCTCGTCCTGCTCGTCCCGGCGAAGGAGCATCGAGTCAAGCTCACGCAGGAGAGACTCGCGCGTCCGCGGGGTGAGTCCGTCGTCGTGGGCGAGCCACTGGACGGACTCGGGGAGCCGTGCCATGGCATCCGCGGCATACGCACTGGAGGCGAGGACGTGTGCGAGCCGTTCGCCCGCAGTCCCGGAGTCACGCAGGAGCTTGAGGTACCAATGGGTGCGACCGAGCTCCTCGGACAGCTTACGGAAGGCGAGCAGCCCGGCGTCAGGATCCGGGGCCTCCGCGAACCAGCCCAGCATCACCGGCAGGAGGTGCCGCTGGATCGTGGAGCGGCGCGACACACCCTCGGTCAGCACCGCCATGTGGCGCATCGCGCCGGCGGGATCCCGGTAGCCGATCGCCGCAAGCCTGGCAAGGGCGACATCGGGTTCGAGGGCAATGTCCTGCGGGGAGAGCCGTGCCGTCAGTGGCAGCAGGGGCCGGTAGAAGATCGCCTCGTGGAGCTCGCGTACACGCCGCCTCGTGGCGACCCACTCCTTCTCCACGTCCTCCACACCGAGCAGCCGGGAGAGTCGGCGCAGGTCCTCCTTCCGCGAGGGGACCACATGGGAGCGGCGCATGCGATGGAGCTGGATGCGGTGCTCCAGGGCACGGAGGAAGCGGTAGCACTCCCCCAGTTCGCGTGCCTCGTCCCGGCCCACGTAGCCGCCCGCGGCCAGCGCCGCGAGGGCATCGAGGGTGCCGCGCACCCTCAGGGAGGCGTCGGTGCGGCCGTGCACGAGCTGCAGGAGCTGGACGGTGAACTCGACGTCGCGGAGGCCGCCCTTCCCCAGCTTCAGCTGCCGCTCGGCGTCCCGCGCCCGGACGTGGTCCTCGACCCGCCGCCGCATCGCCTGCGAGTCCTCCACGAAGTTCTCGCGCTCCACAGCGCTCCACACCAACGGGTTGGTGGCGGCCACATACCGGTTGCCCAGGTCCACGTCCCCGGCGATCGGCCGCGCCTTCAGCAAGGCCTGGAACTCCCAGGTGTGGGCCCACCGGCGGTAGTAGGCGACGTGGGAGTCCAGGGTGCGGACCAGGGGACCGTCCTTGCCCTCGGGCCGCAACCCGGCGTCCAGGGGCCACAGGGGGGGCTCCGGTCCGGCCTCGGAGACGATCCGCATCACGGTGGTGGCCAGCGAGGTGGTGGCCGCGACGGCCGCCGCCTCGTCGTCGTCGCCCTCGCAGACGTGGATCACGTCGACGTCGGAGATGTAGTTGAGTTCCTCGGCCCCGGTCTTCCCCATCGCGATGATCGTGAAGGGGTAGGGGTCCGCTTCGGGATGACGGTGACGGGCCAGGACGAGGGCGCCGTGCAGGGTGGCCCCGACCAGACCGGCCATGGCGCGCGAGACGGCCGGCATGATGTCCCGGGCACCGTGGGGCGAGGCGGCGGCCGCGTCGAGGTCCGCCACCACGATTCCCAGCAGCTCCCGCCGGTAGTGCCGGCGCAGCGCCACCACCGCCGCCCCGAGAGCGTGCTCCTGCCGGGTGAACGGCCGGACGACGTCGTCCACCCGCTGGTGGACCACCGAGTAGTGCTCGTCGACGGGACGCCGCCCGAGGGCGTCGAGCAGGGTGGTGTCCGCCACGAGGAGATCGGCGAAGTACTGGGAGGCACCCAGGACGCGCAGCAGGGAGCACCAACGTTCCTCCCCGAGTGCCCTCGCCGCAGCACCTCCGGGAGCCTCGAAGAGTCTCAGGAGGTTGAGCAGCGCCGCGTCCGGGTCGGCCGTGGCGGACAGGTCGGAGAGAAGTGCCTGGGTGTCCATGCCCTCGAAGACCGGGTCGCCGATGAAGCCTTCCGCCCTCCCGGTGTCGAGGAAACCCCTCCGGGCGAGTTCGGCGCGGATGGGGGACGTCTCACGCACCTACTTCCCCAGCGCGAATCGCCTCAGCTCCCAGGGGGTGACCTGACGGCGGTACTCCTGCCACTCCCGGTGCTTGTTGCGGATCACGTAGTCGAACACGTCCTCGCCGAGCGCATCGGCGACGAGGTCGGAGTTCTCCAGCTCGTTGACCGCCCGTTCGAGCGATGACGGCAGCGCGTTGATGCCCATCGCGCGCCTCTCGGCGTCGCTGAGCTCCCAGACATTGTCATCGGCGCCGGGGGGGAGCTCGTACTCCTCCTCGATGCCCTTCAGCCCGGCCGCGAGGATCGCGGCCAGCGCGAGGTACGGGTTGGCCGCGGAGTCCGGCGCACGGTACTCGATGCGCGAGGACGTCGGCTTGTCCGGCTTCGCCAGCGGAACGCGCACGAGGGCCGACCTGTTGTTGTGGCCCCAGCACACGTAGCTCGGTGCCTCGCCACCGCCCCACAGTCGCTTGTAGGAGTTGACGTGCTGGTTGGTGATGCAGGAGATCTCCCCGGCGTGCCGCAGCAGGCCCGCGATGAAGTGCCGGGCGGTCCGGGAGAGCTGGTACTCCCCGGCCGGGTCCCAGAAGGCGTTCCGGTCACCCTCGAAGAGCGACAGGTGCAGGTGCATCCCCGAGCCGGGGACGTCGATGAGGGGTTTGGGCATGAAGCTGGCGAAGCAGCCCTGTGCCGCGGCAACCTCCTTGACGATGGTCCTGAAGGTCATGATGTTGTCCGCGGTGGACAGTGCATCCGCGTAGCGGAGGTCGATCTCGTTCTGGCCGGGACCGCCTTCGTGGTGCGAGTACTCCACAGAGATGCCCATCTGCTCCAGCAGCGAGATCGCCTCGCGGCGGAAGTCGGTGCCCTTGCCGCGCGGCACGTGGTCGAAGTATCCGGCGCGGTCGATGGGGACGAGTGCGGAGCCGTCGGCGGGTTCCTCGAACAGGTAGAACTCGATCTCGGGGTGGGTGTAGAAGGTGAAGCCCCGCTCGGCGGCCCGCGAGAGCATGCGCTTGAGCACGGAACGCGGCTCGGTGCGGGCGGGTTCGCCTTCGGGGGTGAGGATGTCACAGAACATCCGGGCCGTTCCGTTCGCCTCCCCGCGCCACGGGAGTATCTGGAAGGTCGAGGGATCGGGGCGGGCGATCATGTCAGCCTCGAACACCCGGGCCAGGCCCTCGATCGCCGAGCCGTCGAAGCCGATGCCCTCCGCGAATGCGCTCTCCAGTTCGGCGGGTGCGATGGCCACGGCCTTCAGCACCCCGAGGACGTCCGTGAACCACAGCTGGATGAAGCGGATGTCCCGCTCCTCCACCACGCGCAGCACGTACTCCTGTTGCCGGTCCATGAGTGCTCCCTGAGAGTGTGGTCACTGACCGTCCCATCATCCCCCACACCCCGCCACCGGCGCAGGGCCAGCCACCCGGCGCCATGTAAACATCCCGTTACGTCCCCGATCGGTGCGTAGGCTGGACCACCAGACACGAGGAGAGGGATCCGATGACCGTCCAGAATCCGCCTTCGGGTGCTTCCGCGCCCCAGCGTTTCCGTGTCCACCACCTGCAGCAGGCGAAGGAGCGCCACGAACCCCTCACGATGCTCACCGCCTATGACGCAGTGTGCGGGCGTATCTTCGACGAGGCGGGAGTCGACCTGCTCCTCGTGGGCGACTCGATCGGCGACAACATGCTCGGCCACGCCACCACGATCCCGGTGACCGTGGACGAGATGATCCCGGCGGTCCGGGCCGTGGCGAGGGTGGCGAAGCGCGCCCTCGTCGTCGCGGACCTCCCGTTCGGGAGCTACGAGGCCTCGCCCGCGCAGTGCCTCGCGACGTCGGTGCGAATGTTCAAGGAGGGCCTCGCCCACGCCGTGAAGTTCGAGGGCGGAGCACACCTCGCGGCCCAGGTGCGGCTGTGTGCCACTTCCGGCATCCCGGTGGTCGGGCACCTCGGGTTCACCCCCCAGGCGGAGAACATGCTGGGCGGCAAGCGGGTCCAGGGGCGCGGCCACGCCGCGGCCGAGAAGCTGATCGCGAACGCGACGGCGCTCCAGGACGCCGGTGCCGTCGCCATCGTCCTCGAGATGGTCCCCGCGCCCGTCGCCGCCCGGGTCACCGAGATGCTACGGATCCCCACCATCGGCATCGGTGCCGGACCGGACGTGGACGGCCAGGTGCTCGTCTGGACCGACATGGCCGGTATGGGATCCTGGTCGCCCCGCTTCGCCCGGCGCTTCGGAAACCTCGGCGAGGAACTGTTCGCGGCGACCCGCCGCTACACCTCCGCGGTGCGCGAACGCCAGTTCCCCGGCCCGGAGCACTCCTACGAGTCCTGAGGCTCACCGTCCCAGTCCTCGTCCCACTTGCGGTCCTCCTCCTCCCACTGGAGGTTGCGCAGGTGGGCGTGGGCCAGCGCCTGCAAGGCCTCCTCGTAGGTGGGATAGGGACCCATCCTCTTCAGGCCCTCGCTGACGCGCCCCTCCTCGACCCGCCCGGTCTCGAGGTTGTAGTAGTACTCGGTCATCACGGACTCCTGAACGTAGACTCCTTCCCATGTTGGCTGATCGGGCCCCGCGCGGCACGCTGATTCCCGGAGACGTCTCACCCCGGCGCGAGGTTCCCACCTCCATCCCACGCCCGGAGTACGTGGGCAGGCGCGGACCGGAGCGCGTCACGACGCCCGAGGTCAAGGACTCCAAGACGATCGAACGCATCCGCCGCGCGAGCAGGCTCGCCGCGCACGCGCTCCAGGAGGTCGGCCGGGCGGTCGCCCCCGGCGTCACGACCGACGAACTGGACCGGATCGGTCACGAATTCCTGGTCAGCCACGGGGCCTACCCCTCCACCCTCGACTACCAGGGCTACCCCAAGTCGCTCTGCACCTCTCTCAACGAGGTGATCTGCCACGGGATCCCGGATGACACCGTCCTGACGGAGGGGGACATCCTGAACGTCGACATCACGGCGTACCTCGACGGGGTGCACGGGGACACCAGCGCCATGTTCCTGGTCGGGGAGGTGGACGAGGAGTCCCGGCTGCTCGTGGAGCGGACGAGGACCGCGATGGAGCGGGGGATCCGCGCGGCGAAACCCGGACGGGAGGTCAACGTCATCGGGCGTGTCATCGAGTCCTACGCGAGGCGCTTCGACTATGGAGTGGTCCGGGACTTCACCGGGCACGGCGTCGGTGAGGCCTTCCACTCGGGACTCATCATCCCCCATTACGACGCCGCACCCCTCTACGACGACGTGATCGAGGAGGGCATGGTGTTCACGATCGAGCCAATGCTCACGCTCGGAACGGTCGATTGGGAGCAGTGGGAGGACGGCTGGACCGTCATCACCCGGGACCGCGGACGCAGCGCGCAGTGGGAGCACACCATCGTCGTCCGGGCAGATGGGGCCGAGATCCTCACCCTCCCGTGACCGCCCTTTCCTGACCTGGCGACCGCGACGGCGTTCTGCAGCCCCGAGGTCTGACGCGCAGTCGCGGGTGCCCCAAGCCTGGGGCACCCGCCTCGAGAAGGCGTCGGGTCAGAGAAGCCAGACCAGCAGGGCGATGATCAGCAGGACTCCGACTATCGTCCAGACAAGGTTGGAACCACGCATGTGACGGTCCTTTCCGGGAAGGTTGTGTCGTACCATCGTCATGCGCTCCCTA
>JBNJCY010000004.1:0-39493 GCA_051744325.1 Actinomycetota bacterium | reverse complement strand
CGTTCCTGCGGGTGGTATACCACCCGCCGGAACGTTCTGCGTACGCAGTTGGGAGGACGCCACGATCCTGCGTACGCAGTTGGAGGAACGCCACGATCCTGCGTACGCAGTTGGGAGGGACGCCACGATCCTGCGTACGCAGTTGGGAGGGACGCCACGACCCTGCGGGCGGTATACCACCCGCCAGAACCTTCTACGCACGCAGTTGGGAGGGGCGCCCCACTTGGATCCTCCCCCGGCCGGAAACCACCCACGGAAGCGTCACAAGAGCCCCAATGTGGTGTCACCGAAGATCTGGACCACGACGATCAGCGCAGCGAAATTCTCGGATGGGCCAAGCCACCGTACGGTGATGCTACCCAGTGCCTTCACCTGCGCGATGATGAAGCTGTTCAGGTCCACGAAAGGATCAGCGCCCCACGGACAGGATCGAATCGTCCGTCGGTTGCCCGGCTCTTCGTCCGACCAGCCCCAACATCGGTCCCATGCCGCCGATGATGACCAGGAGACCGCCAAGTGCACCGATCGGCGTCATCGACTCGTTCCACACGAGCGCGCCCAGGATGAGGCCGACCACCACCTCCCAGTACGACACGGTCGACAGTTCGATGGCGAGGAGGTGCTTTCCGGCGACCGGCAGGAGGCCGATCGCGAACAGCCCGGAGACGAGGAACATGCCGACGGCCCACGCCCAGTTGGTTGGTGTCATGACCTCGAGGGGGTTGGTCGGGTCAAGGGTGTTCATGCGGATGATCATGATCGCGGCGGCGCCGAGTGCACCGAACGTGAAGTTCCAGAACGAGCGGACCTCTTCTCCGATGTCGCGCCGGAAGCGGTAGAAGAACAGGGCAAGGCCATAGAACACGCCCGAGGCGAGCCCGAAGACGTCACCCATGATCTTGTTCGGCATGTCCGGGTTGACACCCAGGTCGAAGCCGAATCGCAGGCCCTCGCCCTCCACCACGTTGATGAGGCCGATCGTCATGACCATTCCGATCAGGGCGAGTGCCAGGAAGAACGCGTTCTTGAGATCGATCTTCTCCTTGAGGAAGATCCACGCCAGGATCGCCGAGAACAGCGGTCCCGTGTAGATGAGGACGACGGCGTTCGCAAGCGTGGTCATGAGGGTGGCTGACACATAGAAGGCCAGTGACATACCGATCGCCAATCCGCCGGCGACGACGCTGAATGACAGCTTCGTCCCCTTGAGGTCGGGGAGCTGTTTCACGAGCAGGATGATGGCGAGCATGCCGAGCGCACCGACCGTCATGCGCCCGAAGGCGAGGAAATCCCCGGTGATGTACCGCGCACCGGTCTCCGGGTTGACGGGAGTGGAGAGACGGCCGAAGGTGCCGGCGAAGCCCATCCCGGTGGCCGAGAGGAACATCGCCGTGAAGCCGAGCTTCTTGTTCATTGAGGTGATCAGCTCGAATGTCGCATTCGGTGGGTTCGAATACCCAACCGTGGGCGGGTCTGGACGGTGGTCGTGATTCTGATTGTCCCGTTGGTTGCGGTGGTGGGCAAGCCGGCGCTGGTGGGCGTCGTGGAGGCCCTGGACGCGGGCGGCCCGGATCGCGGGTCCGCGCCCGCCGTGTTCGTCTTCGGGGGTGACGTGGCCGATGCCGGAGTGCAACCGGGGTGTTGTACTCGGTGCGGACGTGCTCGAGTTCGGCGCACAGGGTGGCGGGGTCGGTGA
Source organism: Actinomycetota bacterium (assembly GCA_051744325.1). Classification (GTDB taxonomy): domain Bacteria; phylum Actinomycetota; class Actinomycetes; order Actinomycetales; family Actinomycetaceae; genus UBA1383. Next base: position 37,797 of record JBNJCY010000004.1, on the reverse strand, counting down.
CGGCGGCTCGGAGTGCGCGGGCTGGGCGGCATCGACGATTCCCCAGTCGTTCGCCTCGAGGATCTTCCGCTGCTGCTCGGGGAGCGGACGGTGCGGGTGGGTTGATGATCAGGCCCGGCCGCACCATCAGCCCAGGCGATGATCTCTTTGCCAATCGTGAGCAGGATGTCACGCGGCGGCATCTGGGTCATGCCCGAGTCATTGCTGAAGTCCGGGGGTCCTGATCTGCTGGTTCCACTGGAGCGGGGTCGGACGGCGACCTTGACGCCCAGTCCCTCACGGATCTTGACATGAGACCGCCGATCGGTCACGCGCGGCGGACCTTGCGGCTCTCGACGGGTTCGGGCATGGGGGGCCGGATGTCGTCAGGTCCGCCGTAGTTGCCGCCGGGGGAGATGATCGTTCCGGCATCCCCGGACACGATCCTCTCCGCATCCTCGAGCCGTCCGATGGCGGCAACATCGCCCGTCAGTTCCACGAACCGGCAGGCGGCCTCCACCTTGGGGCCCATCGAGCCGGCCGGGAATCCACCACTCCGCATGTACGCGGGGGTCGCCCGAGTGATGGGGGCCTGCTCAGGGGTGCCGTAGTCCTCCATGACATTGGGGACGTCCGTGAGGATCATGAGGAAGTCGGCCTCGAGCGCCTCCGCCAGGACGGCAGCGGTGAGGTCCTTGTCGATCACGGCCTCGACTCCCTTGCGCTGGCCGTGCTCGTCACGGATCACGGGGATTCCGCCGCCTCCGGCGCAGACGACCACGGCTCCCGCCTCGACGAGCGTACGGATGATCCGCGTCTCGACGATCCGCTGGGGCTTCGGCGAGCCGACGACGCGACGGAAGCGCGCGCCGTCGGGCTTCATGACCCAGCCACGCTCCTCGGCGAGCCTGGCCGCCTCCTCCTCCGTGTAGACCTCGCCGACGAACTTGCTCGGGTTGTCGAAGGCGGGGTCGCCAGCGAGGACGAGGGTCTGGTTCACGACCGCGGCCACATGCCGGCCGTGGAGCTGGTTCTGGAGCGACTGGAGCAGCCAGTAGCCGATCATGCCCTGTGTCATTGCCCCGAGCGTGTCGAAGGGGTAGGGCTCGCTGAGCTTGGGGTCGTTGGCGGACTCCAGCGCCAGCACGCCCACCTGGGGCCCGTTGCCGTGCGTGATGATGATCTCGTGGTGCTCGGCGAGCGGGGCGAGGGACTCCACCGCGCGGTCGACGTTCTCCCGCTGCGGCCGGGCATCCGGCTTCTCGCCGCGCTTGAGCAGGGCATTGCCCCCGAGTGCGATGACGATGCGCATTCCGTCACTCCCCCAGCGTCGCGACCATGACGGCCTTGATGGTGTGCATGCGGTTCTCCGCCTGGTCGAAGACCAAGGAGAACTCGGACTCGAACACCTCGTCGGTGACCTCGAGGGACTCCATGCCGGTCTTGACGAAGATGTCCTCCCCCACGGCGGTGTTGCGGTCGTGGAACGCCGGCAGGCAGTGCAGGAACCTGGCATCCGGGTTGCCGGTCGCCGCCATGAGCTCGGCGTTGACCTGGTACCGGGAGAGCAGGGCGATCCGCTGGTCCCAGACCTCCTTGGGCTCACCCATGGAGACCCACACGTCGGTGTACAGGAAGTCGCCCCCCTTGACGCCCGCCTCGGCGTCGTCGGTGACGGTCACCTTCGCGCCGGTCTCAGCCGCGATCCGCTCGGCCTCGACCACGAGGGCCGCGTCCGTCTGCAGTTCCACAGGGGCAACCATCCGGACGTCCATGCCCATCATCGCGCCGGCGATCAGCAGCGAGTTCGCCACGTTGTTTCGGGCGTCACCGACGTACGCGAAGGTGATGTCCGCGTAGTCCTTGCCGGAGGCCTCGTGCATGGTGAGCTGGTCGGCGAGCATCTGGGTGGGGTGCCACTCGTCGGTGAGTCCGTTCCACACCGGGACGCCGGAGAGTTCGGCGAGCACCTCGACGTGCTCCTGCTTCTTTCCCCGGAACTCGATGCCGTCGTAGAACCGGCCGAGCACGCGCGCGGTGTCCGCCACGGACTCCTTGTGGCCCATCTGCGAGCCATTCGAGTCAAGGTAGGTCACGTGTGCGCCCTGATCGAACGCCGCGACCTCGAAGGAGCACCGCGTACGGGTCGAGGTCTTCTCGAAGATGAGGGCGATGTTCTTCTTCGCGAGGCGCTGGACCTCCCGCCCCTCCTTCTTCGCGGCCTTCAGCTCGGCCGACAGGTCGAGCAGGTAACGCCACTCCTCGGGAGTGAAGTCCAACTCCTTGAGAAAGCTCCGGCCCTTGAGGTGGACGCCCATGACTGTCCTTTCGAAAACGTGGTTGGTGGTCGGTGTTGCGTCTCAGACTGCGTCTCGCTGCGTGGGGCAGCTCATGCAGCGCGGTCCCCCGCGACCGCGCCCGAGTTCGGACCCGGGCACCTCGAGGACCTCGATGCCCTGGGACCTGAGGTGGTTGTTGGAGGCCTCGTTGCGCTCGTAGCCGATCACGACGCCGGGTCGCACGGCGAGCAGATTGCTGCCGTCGTCCCACTGCTCGCGCTCGGCGGCGAGAGTGTCCTGCGGTGTGACGAGCACCCGGGGCGTGCCGATCCCCATGACCTCACCGATCACCCCGAACATCTCCTCGGGGGCATTCCGCGTGAGCGACAGCTTGCCGGCCGAGGGCCCGGGGCGGATGGTGACCGAGGGCAGGTTGCCGAGGCCCTGGTAGGCGGTGAAGGAGGTCTCGTCGACCATCGTCATGACCGTGTCGAGGTGCATCATCGCGCGCTGCGCCGGCATGTGGAGGGCAACGATGGTCTCGGCCGATTCCTGGCCGAACAGGCGCCGGGCGAGCCGCTCCACGCCCTGCGGGGTGGTCCGCTCGCTGAGGCCGACGAGCACCGCCCCATTGCCGACGACCAGGACGTCGCCGCCCTCGACGCTGGCCGGACCGTCGTCGTCGCCGAGAGCCCAGTTGTGGAAGCGCTCGGTCGCGAAGCGGGGGTGCCAGCGGTAGATGGCCTCGTAGTGGACCGTCTCGCGACGCCGCGCCACCATGCGCATCGAGTTGATGGACACGCCGTCGTACACCCAGCAGGAGGTATCGCGGGTGAAGAGGTGGTTCGGGAGCGGTCGGACCACGATGTCGCCGGGCTCGAGCATGTCGATGACGACTGACCTGGGGTCACCGGTGTGCTCCAGGAGCTCGGCCTTGGTTATGCCCGCGATCAGCAGGTCCGCCAGTTCACGGCCGGTCAGCGAGTCGGCAAGGCTCCACAGCACGTCGGTGGCGGACAGCCCGTACTGCCGCTCGTCGAAGGCCCGGTCGAGCACGTACCGCCTCGCCTGCCGGATCTCGAGGGTCTCGGCCAGCAGGTCGCTGAAGAAGAGCACTTCGGCGCCCTCACCCCGGAGCACCTCGGCGAAGGCGTCGTGCTCGCGCTGTGCCTCCTTGAGCCACAGCACGTCGTCGAAGAGGAGAGCGTCCTTGTTCGACGGCGTCAGGCGGGTCATCTCCGCACCCGGGCGATGGAGGATCACCTGGTGGAGCTTCCCGACCTCGGAATCAACGTGGTACGTCATCCTGCTCTCGTTTCGGTTGTCGCGATCTGCAAACCACCCTACTCGGTTCTAGTACGTGAGTACCGGGCACTTTGGTATTACTGTTTCATTCTTCTGGCGGAGAGTTCTCGGCGAGGCCAGGCGGCTGGACGCCGGTTGCTTCCGCCTCGGGTGGGGTCGGCTGATCATACAGAGGGCCTCCCCCTCCAGGACGGACGGGGAGGCCCTCGTGCGCGGAGTCAGCGGAGCTTGAGGTTCTCCGAGGTGAGATCGACCCCGGCCCCGAAGGCGTGGTCCCGGCGCGCGGCCAGCTTGGACGTGAGCCCGAAGATCTCTACGAAACCGCGAGCGTGCGACTGGTCGAAGGCATCGCCCTCGTCGTAGGTGGCCAGGTCGAAGTCGTAGAGCGAGGCGTCCGAGCGCCGGCCCGTGACCGTGGCGCACCCACCGTGCAGCACCATTCGGATGTCGCCTGACACGTAGGCCTGGGTGTCCTCGATGAACGCGTCGAGGGACCGCTTGAGCGGGGAGTACCACTGACCGTCGTACACGAGGGTGGTCCAGCGGTCCTCGATCCCCTTCTTGAACCTCGCCTGCTCACGCTCGAGTGTCACGTTCTCGAGCTCGCGATGGGCCGCGAGGAGCGCCATCGCCCCCGGCGCCTCGTAGACCTCCCGCGACTTGATGCCGACGAGCCGGTCCTCGACGATGTCGATGCGGCCGATGCCCTGGGCACCGGCCCGCCGGTTCATCTCCATGACGGCCTGCAGGGGCGTCACCGGCTCCCCGTCGATGGCCGCCGGGATGCCCCTGTCGAAGGTGATCAACACCTCGTCCGGGACCGGAGGGTAGGCCGGGTCGTCCGTGTAGTTGTAGACGTCCTTGGTGGGGGCGTTCCAGATGTCCTCCAGGAATCCGGTCTCGACCGCCCTGCCCCACACGTTCTGGTCGATCGAGAACGGGTTGTGCTTCGTGGTCTCGATGGGGAGGTGGTGCGCCTCGGCGTACTCGATGGCGCGGTCCCGGGTGAGGGCGAGATCCCGGACGGGTGCGATGCACCTCAGGTCCGGGGCCAGCGAGGTGATGCCCACCTCGAACCGCACCTGGTCGTTGCCCTTGCCCGTCGAACCGTGAGACACGGTCGACGCGCCGAACCTGCGGGCGGCGCGGACGAGGTGCTTGACGATCACCGGCCGGGACAGCGCCGAGACCAGCGGGTAGGCGTCCATGTAGAGAGCGTTCGTCTTCAGCGCCGGCATGCAGTACTCGGTGGCGAACTCGTCCCGGGCGTCCGCCACCCAGGCCTCGACGGCGCCACAGTCCAGGGCACGCTGGCGGATGACGTCGAGGTCCTCCCCGCCCTGACCGAGGTCCACCGCGACGGCGATGACCTCCATGCCCGTGGCCTGCTCGATCCAGCCGATTGCCACGGAGGTGTCCAGGCCGCCGGAGTAGGCGAGGACGACGCGTTCAGTCATGGGGATTCTCTCCTTGTGTCGAGGCGAGGGTCCCCGCCAGTGCGTGGGTGAAGGACTCCGCCTGGTCGCGGGTCAGGATGAGGGGTGGTGCCAGACGCACGGTCGTCGCGTTCACGTTGTTGGTGATGAAGCCCGCCTCCAGCAGTGCCTGCTGCACGGGGCCGGACGGCCGGTCGAGCTCCACGCCGATCAGCAGGCCGCGGCCGCGGACCTCGATGACGCCCGGCACTGCCGCGAGTTCGTCCCGCCACCACTCCCCCAGGGCTGCGACGTCATCCAGAAGGGGGAGGACCTCGGCGATGACCGCCAGCGCGACGGCGGCGGCGAGGGGGTTACCGCCGAACGTCGTCCCGTGCTGGCCGGGCAGGAGCAGCTCGGTGGTCGGACCATACCCCAGGACCGCACCGATGGGGAACCCGCCGCCCAGGCCCTTGGCCATGGTGACGATGTCGGGAGTGATACCGGTGGCGGAGTGGGCGAGCCATTGGCCGGTCCGCCCGGCACCGGTCTGCACCTCGTCGACGACGAGCAGCGCGCCCGCCGCCCGGGTGAGGGCGCGAGCCGCCCGGACGTAGCCGGGATCAAGGGGTTTGATGCCAGCCTCCCCCTGGATCACCTCAAGGAAGACCGCGGCGACGTCGTCGTCGAGCGCGGCCGCGAGCGCGGCGTCGTCGCCGGGCGGGACGAACGTGACGGGGTGGAGTGGCTCGAACGGCTCGCGGTAGGCGAGCTTCGCGGTGAGCGACAGCGAACCGAGGGTCCGGCCGTGGAACGAGTCCTCCAACGCGACGAGCCGGCCGCGCGGCCGGTGCCGGAGCGCCATCTTGATGGCGGCCTCGTTCGCCTCGGTGCCCGAGTTGACCAGGAATACCCGGGAGCCCGCAGGTGCGTGCGCCAGCTCGAGAAGTCGCTCGGCGAGTTCGAGCTGGGGCGGGGAGGTGAAGAAGTTCGAGACGTGCCCGAGCGTGCGCACCTGCTCCTCGACGGCGGACACCACCGCGGGGTGGGCGTGGCCGAGCACGTTCACGGCGATGCCGCCGAGCAGGTCGAGGTACCGCTTCCCCGTCTCGTCCCACACCCAGGGCCCCTCGCCCCGCACGAGCATCCGCAGCGGGGTGCCGAACACGAAGAGGTGGGAGGCGTAGTCGTCCTGCCAGGTCATTCGGAGGCCCCATCCTGGAGGACGGACGTGCCGACCCCCTCGTCGGTGAAGATCTCCAGCAGCATGGAGTGCGGCTGGCGGCCGTCGACGACGTGGGCCTTCGCCACGCCGCCCCGGACGGCGCGGGCGCAGGCCTCCATCTTCGGGACCATGCCGGCGTCCAGGGAGGGGAGCATCTTCTCGAGCTCACTCACCCAGATCCAGTTGATCAGGGAGTCGGTGTCCGGCCAGCTCGCGTAGAGGCCGGCGACATCGGTGAGTATCACGAGCTTCTGGGCCCCGAGCGCCTGGGCGAGTGCGGCTGCCGCCGTGTCTGCGTTGAGGTTCAGGATCTCGCCCGTGACGTCGGGCGCCACGGTCGAGATGACAGGGATGCGGCCGGCGCGGAGCAGGTCCTCCACGGCGTCGGGGTTGATGGAGGCGACGTCGCCGACCAGGCCCACGTCGAGCTCCTCCCCCTGCACGTACGCGTGGCGGAGCTGGGCGGTCATGAGGCCACCATCACCGCCCGACAGGCCGACGGCGTAAGGTCGGTCCGCGTTCAGCAGTCCGACCAGCTCCCGCTGGACCGTTCCCGTGAGCACCATCTGGACGACGTCGCGTACCTCCGGAGTGGTGACCCTGAGCCCGCCCAGGAACTCCGAGTCGATGCCGAGCCGGCGAAGCATGGCGCTGATCTGGGGGCCGCCGCCGTGCACCACGATGGGGAAGAGGCCCACCTGGCGCAGGAACTGGACGTCGGAGGCGAACGACCGCTTGAGCGTCTCGTCCACCATGGCGTGGCCACCGTACTTGATGACGACCCGGGTGCCCGCGAAGCGCTGCAGCCAGGGGAGGGCCTCGATGAGGACGTCCGCCTTCCAGGGGGCGGGGATCTCGGCGGAGTCGTGGATGGAGATCATGTGGAGTAGGCGCTGTTCTCGTGGACGTAACCATGGGTGAGATCGTTGGTCCAGACGGTCGCCTCGGCGTGACCGGCGTGCAGGTCGACCACCACGCTGACCTCGCGGGGCGCCAGGTCCACCAGTGCACGGTCCTCGCCGACCCCGCCGGCCCGCGCGACCTGGACGCCGTTCATCCACACGTCGAGCTCGTCCGCCTCGAACGGGGCGACCGCGGCGGGGACCGTGCCCACCGCGGCGAGCACCCGTCCCCAGTTGGGATCGGTGCCGAACACCGCGGCCTTGAACAGGTTGGAGGACGTGACGGCGCGGGCGACGGCGAGCGCAGCCTGCTCGGAGCTGGCGTTCCGCACGGTGACGGCGATGTCGTGGGACGCGCCCTCGGCGTCGGCGATGAGCTGGCGGGCAAGGTCGGCGCACGCTGCGGTGAGCACCTCGGTGAAATCCGCCTCCGGCAACGCCGCACCAGAGGCTCCGGACGCGAGGAGCAGGACGGTGTCGTTGGTTGACATGCACCCGTCGGAGTCGAGCCGGTTGAAGGAGTGCTCGACGGCGTGGGCGAGCGCACGTGAGGCGACGCCGGCGTCCACGGCGGCGTCGGTGGTGAGGACGACGAGCATGGTGGCGAGCGCGGGGTTCAGCATCCCGGCGCCCTTCGCCATGCCTCCGACCACCCAGCCGTCGCCCCGGTGGACAACCTGCTTCGCGACGGTGTCCGTCGTGAGGATCGCCCGGGCGGCAGCGTCCCCGCCGTCGCCGAGCACGGCCGCCGCCGCCTCCACGCCGGCGAGCAGCCTGGGCATGTCAAGCCGTGCGCCGATCAGGCCGGTGGAGCAGATGAGCACGTCACCGGCGTCCACGCCGAGGACCTCGGCGGCGCGCTCGGCGGTGGCGTGGGTGTCGAGGAAACCCGCGGGACCGGTGCACGCGTTGGCCCCGCCGGAGTTCAGCACGACGGCGCGCGCCCGGCCGTCCCCGACCGCGATGCGGCTCCACAGCACCGGGGCCGCCTGCACCCGGTTGGTCGTGAAAACCCCGGCCGTGACGTCGAGCGGGCCGTCGTTGACGACCAGGGCGAGGTCGGGGCGGCCGGAGACCTTGAGGCCCGCCGTGATCCCGGCGGCGCGGAAGCCGCGGGGAGCGGTCACGCTCACGGTGCCACCCCGATCGCGTCGAGCCCGGCTGTCTCCGGCAGGCCGAGGGCGAGGTTCATGGATTGGACGGCGGAGCCGGCGGTGCCCTTGCCGAGGTTGTCGATGGCGCACATTGCCACCAACCTACCCGCGTGGGCGTCCACCCCGACCTGGACCACCGCGCCGTTCGACCCGGCGACCATCGCCGTGGTGGGCCACTGCCCCTCGGGGAGGAGGTCCACGAACGGCTCGCCGGCGTAGGTGGCCTCCCACGCGGGACGGACGTCGGCCGCGTCCCCCAGGAGGGGCGCGGTGACGGAGGCCAGGATGCCCCGCGACATGGGGACGAGGACGGGCTGGAAAGCGACCCTGGGATCGGCGGCCCCAGCGACGCGGAGGTTCTGCTCGATCTCGGGGATGTGGCGATGGGTGCCGCCGACGGCATACGGCACCGCGCTCCCGAGTGCCTCGGCCGCCTGCAGGTGGGGCCTCGGCGCCTTGCCCGCGCCCGAGTAGCCGACGGCCAGCGTCGCGACGACGTCGCGCGCGTCCACCAGCCCGACCCCGGGCTGGAGGGCCAGGGTGACGGCGACGACGTTGCAGCCCGGCACCGCGATGGACCGGGCTCCGGAGAGGACGGCCCGCTGGGTGGCCGGGCCGTCCTCGCCGGCGTGCAGGAGTTCGGGCAACCCGTAGGGCCAGGTCCCCGCGTGCGGGCTGCCGTAGAAGGCCTCCCAGTCGGCGGCGTCGGTGAGGCGGAAGTCCGCACCGCAGTCGATGACGAGCGGTCCGTCGAGCTCGGCTGCGACCGCGCCCGAGGCGCCGTGCGGCAGCGCCAGCACGACGACGTCCGCTCCGGCGAGGGCGTCCGGCGTGGTCGCGACCAGTTCGCGGTCCGCGAGGGGGCGGAGGTGAGGGTGGTGCTGGCCGAGCCGCGTCCCCGCGTTCCCGGCCGCGGTGAGGGCGCCGACGAGCACGTCCGGGTGGCCGAGGAGGAGCCGGAGCACCTCCCCGCCCGCATAGCCGGAGGCCCCGGCGACCGCAACGGTGACAGCCATGTGGATAAGCATACGGAGGAGTGCATATATGAACAAACTACCGGGTGCAATCAACGTCACGTCTGGCAGAATGGGAGCATGTGGGCTGTGCTGGCGCGTGAGAGTGGTGGACCTGACGTCCTGGAGTGGACGGAGGTGGCGGACCCGAGTCCGGGCCCGGCCGAGATCCTCGTGCGTGTGCACGCCGCGGGGGTGAACTACATCGACACCTACCGACGCTCGGGGGTCTACCCCACGCCGTTCCCCCACATTCCCGGCGTGGAGGGTTCGGGTGAGGTGGTCCGGGCCGGTGAGGGCGCACCGTTCGCCCTCGGTGACCGCGTGGCGTGGTTCTCCGCACCCGGCAGCTACGCGGAGCTGGCCGTGGTCCCCGCCGCCGAAGCCCTGCGCGTCCCCGACGACGTGGACCTCGACACGGCGGCGGCCCTTCCCCTCCAGGGCCTCACCGCGCACTACCTGGTCCGTTCCACCTTCCCCGTGGAGGCGGGGACCACGATGCTGCTGACCGCGGGTGCCGGTGGGGTCGGCCAGCTCGCCGTCCAGCTCGCAAAGGCCCGCGGAGCCACGGTGATCACCACGGTCGGATCTGAATCGAAGGCGGCCGTCGCCCGCGAGGCCGGAGCCGACCACGTCCTCGTGACGGACGGTATGGACCTGCCGGTGGACCTCCCACCGGCCGTTCGTGCGCTCGTGCCGGAAGGCGTTGACGTCAGCTACGACGGCGTGGGCCGGGACACCTTCGACGCCACCCTCGCCTGCCTGCGGCCTCGCGGGATGCAGGTGCTCTTCGGCGGAGCCTCGGGCCAGGTCCCACCGTTCGACCTGCAGCGGCTGAACGCGCTGGGGTCGCTGTACGTCACGCGGCCGTCGCTCGGCCACTACGTCGCGACTCGCGACGAGCTGGACTGGCGCGCTGACGAACTGTTCGAGCTTGTGCGGAGGGGTGCCATGCGCGTGCGGATCGGACTGCGCGAGGAACTGGCGGCTGCCAGGGTGGCACACGAGGCCCTCGAGGGGAGGGCAACCACCGGGAAGGTGATCCTCACCGCCTGATGGGAACGCAACCGGTCAGCCGACCGGGAGGTGCTCCTTCAGGTCCGAGGCGATCTGGTCGGCCCAGCCGCGGATCTTGTCCCACTCCCGGAAGTCCCCTTCCGGCGCGTTGCCGAGCCTCGCGATCGAGCGTTCGCGCAGCGAGAGGTCGGACAGCTCGAGCCGGCCCTTGAACGTCTGGTGGTCGATCGGGTTGATGGCGAGGAGGTGCGGCCCGATGCGGCGCGGGTCCTGCACGGCGCCCACGGGGACGCCGGCGAGCCCGACGGAGAAGGCCCACAACGGCATGCCCCGCAGCTCCTGGCCGTGGTGTGCCATGAAGTTGCGGACGTTCTCCATCCACTGGGTCATGTAGACCGCGGAGCCGAGCACCACGGCGTCGTATCCGTCGAGGCTGGACACCTCACCGGGCTCGGCCTGCTCGGCCTCGATGCCCGCGCTCGCGAGCTCCTCAGCGATCGCCGCACCGATCTCCCGTGTCGCCCCATGCTTGGACGCCGCTATGACAAGGACCTTCATGCGACCATTCTCCCCTCCGCCGAACCCGTCGTGCGTACCTTTCGTCCTATCCGAGGCCGAGGCGCCGGCACGGCACCTCCGAAAGTGCCGCCGGGTCGTCGAGGCCGACGCGCACGTAGCAGCCGGAGAGATGGTCTCCGTCACCGCGCGCGAGGGCGAGGGCGAGGGCGACGACGTCGGCCGGATCCGTCCACTCGGTGCGCTCCTCGTGCATCCGCATCGATTCGGTCATGTCGGTGCGCACCACCCCCGGCGCCATCTCGAACGCCCGCAGGCCCATCTCGAACCCGGCCGCGTGGATCGCCCCGCCGATGCGGAACAACGCGGACTTCGAAGCGGTGTAGGCCGTGGCCGTGGGGAAGTCCCGCGTCCCGGAGCCCGAGTTGACGTCGATGATCCGCCCGCCACCGTGTTCGAGCATGATCGGGATGACGGTGTGGGCCAGCAGGAAAGGCCCGCGCACGTTGACGCGCAGGACGTTCCACCACTCGTCGGGGTCGGCGGCCCACAGTGGGACCTCCGCGTCGACACGGCCGGCGTTGTTGATGAGGACGTCGACGGTGCCGAGCTGGCGGACCACCTCGTCGACGGCGCGGACGACGTCGACCTCCCGCGCGACGTCGCCCGTGACCGGGACCACCCGGACCTCGTCGCCGATCTCCTCGACCACGCGGGCCAGCGAGTCCGCGGAGGTTGCCATGAGGCCGAGGTCGAAACCGGCCTCAGCGAACCCGAGGGCGAGGTGACGCCCGATCCCACGCGAGGCACCGGTGATGAGGGCGGTGCGAGGGAGATTCGCGGTCATCGCAGCCTCGCCCCCAACTCGTCCGCCGCCGTCCTGATGACCCGTGTCCGCACCTCGGCTGTCTCGCTCGCCGTGAGGGTGCGGTCCGCGGCGCGGAACCGCAGTGCGAACGCCAGGGACTTGAGGCCCTCGCCGAGAGAGGCTGAGCGGTAGTCGTCGAAGAGGCGGACCTCCTCGGCCAGTTCACCGGCGGCCGCCCGCACCACCGCGAGCGCCTGCACGTTGGGGATCGAGGCGTCCATCACGAGCGCGATGTCCTCCTTCGCGAGCGGATAGGTGGACACCGGGTCCACCTGGAGGGCGCTGTCGGGGATCGCGGCGAACACCGCGTCGAGGTCGAGTTCGAAGGCGACGATCCGGGGCGGGAGGTCCAGCTCCTCCAGGACCCGGGGATGAAGTTCCCCGGCATGCCCGACGACGACGCCGGCCACGGCCAGGAGGGCGCACCGCCCGGGGTGCCACGGCGCGTACTCGGCCCGTCGGGCTTCGAGTTGCACGCCCACCGTCCGCCCGACGAGCTGCGCGAGTTCGATCGCGTCCGCCCAGTCCACGGGGCGGGGTGTACCGAGCGCGCCCCCGGGAGCGAGGGGGCCCGCGGCGAGGGCGGCGACATGGAGGGGTTGCGCAGGGACGGCGTCGTGGATCGCAGCCAGCGTCGCGGGGTCCGGGAGCTGCGCCACCGGGGGCAGCGGGGAGCCACCGTGCTTCCCGCCCACGGTCACGAGGCCAGTCTCGACGAGCGCGAGGTCGTTGCCCCTCCCGACGTTGCGGCGTCCCACCTCCAGCAGCGTGACCAGCAACGATGTCCGCAGGTACGGGGCGTCCTCCGCGATCGGGTTGGCGAGGCGCACCATCGTGCGGCGCGGGTCTCCGGCCGGGACCTGGAGCCGGTCGTGGACATCGCCCACGAACGGGTAGGACAGCACCTCGTGCAGCCCGTGCTCCGCCAGCGCCCGCATCACGGCCCGGCGGCGCACCTGGTTGCGCGTGAGCCCGCGGCCCGCGGGCGCGGACGGCACCACGGAGGGGATCTGGTCGTAGCCGCGCAGCCGCGCCACCTCCTCGACGAGGTCCTCGGGCACCACGAGGTCGCTGCGCCAGGTGGGCGGGGTGACGCGAAGGGTCTCACCGTCGCGCTCGACACGCGCTCCGAGCATCGTGAGCGTCTCCACCACCTCGTCCACGGCGTAGGGCACGCCCACCACGCGGGCCGGCAGGGTCCCGTCCATCTCGACGACGGCGGGCGGGGCGGTGGTGTCGAGGTCGGTGACGACGTCGTCGACCACCCCACCGCCGTGGGTCACCAGGAGATCGGCGGCCATCTGGGCCGCGAATGGGGGAACCTGGGGGTCCACACCCCGCTCGAACCGCTTCCCCGATTCGCTCGGGATGCGGTGGCGACGCGCGGTGCGGGCCACGGTCACGGGGTCGAAGTGCGCGGCCTCGAGGAGGACGTCGGTGGTGGCGGAGTCGATCTCCGTGGATGCCCCGCCCATGACGCCGGCGAGCGCGAGGACACGCTCCCCGCCGGCGTCGGTGATGAGCAGGTCCTCGAGGTCGAGCGCCCGGTCGACGTCGTCGAGGGTGGTGAGTCGCTCGCCAGGGCGGGCGCGGCGCACCACGATTGGGGCCACGAGCTTGCCGAGATCGTAGGCGTGCATGGGCTGACCGAGGTCGAGCATCACGTAGTTCGTGACGTCCACGGCGAGCGAGATCGGTCGCATGCCGGCCTGCCGGAGCCGGTCCTGCATCCACGCGGGCGAGGGTGCCTGCGGGTTGACGCCGCGCACGGCGCGCGCGATGAAGCGGTCGCAGCCGACCTGACCGTGGACCGGGGCCTCGTCCCGGACCTGGACCCCGAAGCCGCCCGCAGAGGGGGCGGGCGGGTGGAGACGGGTCACCGGGTCGGTGAACGCCGCGCCGGTGGAGTGGGAGTACTCGCGGGCCACGCCCCGCATCGAGAAGCAGTAGCCGCGGTCCGGCGTGATGTTGATCTCGAGCAGCTCGGTGCCCAACCCCAGGGCGTCGATCATGTTCGTGCCGACCTGCGGAAGTGGGCCCGTGAGGTAGCGCTCGAGCACCATGATGCCACTGTGGTCATTGCCGAGGCCGAGCTCGTGCTCGGAGCAGATCATGCCGTCCGAGACGTGGCCGTAGGTCCTGCGAGCCGAGATGGGGAACGGCCCGGGGAGAACGCTTCCGGGAAGGGCCACGACGACGTGATCGCCCACCTCGAAGTTGTGCGCCCCGCAGACGATGCCACGGGACGGGAGCTGCGCGGGCTCGGCCCCGGTGCCGGGAGGATCGTTGAACCCGCCCACGTCCACGCGGCAGTAGTTGACGACCTTGCCGTTCTTGTGCTTCTCCTTCGTCACGGAGAGCACCCGGCCGGCAACGAGATCGCCGGTGACGGTCGGGGGCGTGATCGACTCCTCCTCCAGACCGACTCGGACGAGGTCGGCAGCGAGCTGCGCCACGGTCGTGCCCGCTGGGACCTCGACGTGTTCCGCGAGCCATGCCAGGGGTACGTAGGGCATCACACGCCCCTTCCGAGAGAGGTGGTTCCGAACTGGGTGGAGAACCTGACGTCGCCCTCCACCATGTCACGCATGTCCGCTATTCCGTGCCGCAGCATGAGGGTGCGCTCGATCCCCATGCCGAAGGCGAACCCGGTGTGGACCTCGGGGTCGACGCCGCACGCGCTCAACACGTTCGGGTTGACCATGCCGCACCCGCCCCACTCGATCCAGCCCGGGCCACCCTTCTTCTGGGGGAACCACAGGTCCATCTCGGCGCTCGGCTCGGTGAACGGGAAGAAGGAGGGCCGCAGCCGCGTCCGTGCCTCGGGACCGAACATCGCGCGAGCGAAGTGGTCGAGGGTGCCCTTCAGGTGGGCCATGGTGATGCCCTCGTCGACCGCGAGGCCCTCCACCTGGTGGAACACGGGAGTGTGGGTGGCGTCGAGGGCGTCGGTCCGGAAGACCTTGCCGGGACAGGCGATGTACACCGGGAGGTCGCGCTCCAGGAGGGTACGAGCCTGGACCGGCGAGGTGTGGGTCCGCAGGACGAGGTGTGAGCCGGCCCCACCGTCGTCGACGAAGAACGTGTCCTGCATCTGGCGGGCGGGGTGGTCGGGCCCGAAGTTGAGGGCGTCGAAGTTGAACCACTCGTGCTCGAGCTCGGGGCCCTCCGCGATCTCCCAGCCGATCGCGGTGAAGTGGTCCGAGATGTCGTCCATGAGCGCGTTCAGCGGGTGACGCGAACCGAGTGGCAACCGGTCCGCCGGAGTGGTCACGTCCACTGTCTCGTCGCGCAGGATGGCGAGGGCGGCCTCGGCCTCGAGTTCGGCGGTCCTGCCAGCGAGAGCGCGGCCGATGCGGGCGCGGGCCTGGCCCAGGTTCCTGCCCGCCGTGGCCTTGTCCGCCGGGGCCAGCGTGCCGATGGCCCTGTTCGCCAGGGTCAGCGGGGCCCGGTCACCAGTGTGCGCGATCCGGACCTCCTTCAGGTCCGCGAAGGTGGCCGCGCCTGCGATCTCGGCCAACGCGGTGGCCACGGCCGCCTCGATCCCCTCGGGATCGAGCGGGGAGAGCTGCTCGGACATGCGTACCTTCCTGTTGGACTGGCGACCAGTTTACGGGCCGGCCGCGACACCCCTCGCTCCCCGTCCGCCACGCGGGGCGGCCCGGCGCCCCCGCCAAGCACTGGATGTGACCTGCCCCACCCGGGGCGGGCGTGCTATCTTCCCCCCATGCGCGTCGCTGACATCGTCAAGAAGAAGGGGACCACAGTCGTCACCCTTCCGCCCACCTCCCCCATCGCCGCCCTCGTCGCCGCCCTCGTCGAACACGGCATCGGTGCGGTCGTGGTGGTGGACGGCGCCGAGATTCGCGGCGTCGTCTCCGAACGGGACGTGGTGCGCCACCTCACGCACTCGGTCGACCTCTCCGCCCCCGTCTCGGAGATCATGTCCACCGACGTCGCCCTGTGCACGCTCCGCGATGACATCCGGGAGCTCGCGACCGTCATGACGGAACAGCGCACCCGCCACGTGCCGGTGGTCGAGGACGGGCGGCTCCTCGCGATCGTGTCCATCGGCGATGTCGTCAAGCACCGCCTCGACGAGCTCGAGGCCGAGCGTGACCAGTTGGCAGGCTACGTCTACGGCTGAGCCCCACGTGGTGTGCTGCGGGCTCACCACGCTTGACCTGGTCTACGAGGTCGACGCACCACCGGCCCCCGATGAGAAGGTGGTGGCGCGGGACCTACTCCTCGATGTCGGGGGCCCCGCGGCGAACGCTGCGCGCGTGGCACGTTCCCTGGGTTGCCGCGTCACCCTCGTCACCGCGCTGGGCGAGGGCCCCTTGGCTGAGCTGCTGCGGGACGCGCTCGAGGGAATCGACGTGGAGGACGTCGCCCCACCCGGCCACCGCCCGCCCGTCTCGACGGTCCTCGTCTCGGGCGGGATGCGCGCCGTGATCTCGATGAACGCCACTCGATTGTCCTCCCCCGCCGCGCCGCTGCCACGTGACGGTGCCGACGCCCTGCTCGTCGACGGCCACCTCATGGGACCCGCCGTCGCGCTCGCGACCGCGGCGCGGCGGGCGGGGATCCCCGTCGTCCTCGACGGCGGCTCGTGGAAGGAGGGGACCTGGGACCTCCTCCCGAACGTCGAGATCGCCGCGGTCTCCGCGGACTTCGCACTGCCGGGTGGCCGCGATGTCCTTCCCGGCCTGCTGGACGCCGGTGCGGGCGTGGCGGTGCGCACCAACGGGCCGAACCCGATCGACGTGCTCACCCCTGCGGGAGGCTTCATGGTCGAGGTCCCCACCGCCACGGTGGTGGACAGCCTCGGGGCCGGCGACGTGTTCCACGGCGCCCTGGCGGCGGCCGTCGCCGGGGGCGCGGACCTTGGGGACGCGATCGGGCAGGCGGCTGCGGCGGCGAGTGCGTCGGTGGCGCACCGAGGCGTGCTGGGCTGGCCTCAGCGCAGTGCCTCGGCGGAGGCGTAGAGGCATACCGCCGCAGCGGCGGCGACGTTGAGGGACTCCGCCCGTCCGTGGATCGGGATGGATGCGAGGAGGTCGCACAACGCCCCCTCCGCCGCGGACAGTCCGTGAGCCTCGTTGCCGAAGACCCACGCCGTGGGCCGGGCGAGTTCGCGTCCGAGGGAGAAGACCGAGGTGTTCGCCCCGGCGTCCGCTCCGATCACCTGCAGCCCGCCGGACCGGGCCGCGGCGACGGCGTCGCCGAACCCGGCACCGGTGACGACTGGGAGGTGGAAGAGTGACCCGGCGCTCGCCCGGACCACCTTGGGACTGGTGACCTCCACACCGCCACGGCACACGACGACCGCGTCGGCGCCGGCGGCGTCGGCGATCCGGATGAGGGTGCCGGCATTGCCGGGGTCGGCGACGTGCGGCAGGAGGACCGCGAGGCGAGCCCGGCCGAGGACGTCCAGCCCGGGCGGCTCAGGTGTGTTGGCAACGGCGAGGATCCCCTGCGCGTCTGCGCTCATCGCCGTGGCGACATCGGCACTCACGCGGTGGAGGTGGAGCCCGGTGGCACGGGCACGGGCGACAACCTCCCTCTCGCGGGCGGCGACGGAGTCCGTGACATAGAGGTCGCGGACGAGGCCCGGGGCGTGGGTCACGAGTTCACGGACCGCCTGAGGGCCCTCAACCAGGAACTGCCGGTGCCGCTGACGCGCCGAACGCCTGGACAGTCCTGCGACGTTCCCCACGCGGGCGGATCGGGGATTGGTCAGGACGTCCAGGCGTTCGGACATGCTTCCTTCAGGCCGCGGGGGCGTTGACGTCCGCGGGGAGGGCCTTGCGGGCCACCTCGACGAGGGCGTTGAACGCACCCGGGTCGTTGACAGCGAGGTCGGCGAGCATGCGGCGGTCGACGTCCACCTCGGCCAGCTTCAGGCCCTGGATGAACCGGTTGTAGGTCATTCCCTGCGCGCGGACCGCGGCGTTGATGCGCTGGATCCAGAGCTTGCGGAAGTCACCCTTCTTCGCCTTGCGGTCCCGGTATGAGTAGACCAGCGAGTGGGTGACCTGCTCCTTGGCCTTCCGGTAGAGCCGGGAGCGCTGGCCGCGGTATCCGGAGGCCCGGTCGAGGGTGGTGCGGCGCTTCTTATGGGCATTCACTGCCCGCTTGACGCGTGCCATGTTGTCTCTCCTTGGTTCTTAGCGGCCGAGCAGCTTCTTGGCCTTCTTGAGGTCCCCGCCGGTGAACTCCTGCAACTGGGCCAGGCGGCGGGTCCGCCTGGACGACTTGTGCTCCAGGAGGTGGCGACGGTTGCGCTGCTCGTGCATGAGCTTCCCGCTACCGGTCACCTTGTAGCGCTTCTTGGCGCCCGAGTGGGTCTTGTTCTTGGGCATGTGCTATTCCTTCTCTCCTGGGACAGGGCTGCTGGTGGACCCGGCGGTCTCGTCGCGAGCGGCGTACTCCGCCTCCCGCTTGCGGCGCTGGTCGCTCTTCGCATGCATCTTCTTCTTCAGGGGGGCGATCACCATCGTCATGTTGCGGCCGTCGAGACGGGGCTGGGACTCGACGACGCCGTACTCCGTGACGTCGGTGGCGAGCCTCTGCAGCAGCCGGATGCCCATCTCGGGGCGTGACTGCTCACGGCCGCGGAACATGATCATCACCTTGACCTTGTCACCGCCCTCGAGGAAGCGGACGACGTGGCCCTTCTTGGTCTCGAAGTCGTGCGTGTCGATCTTCAGCCGGAACCGGATCTCCTTGAGCTGGGTGTTCGCCTGGTTGCGGCGGGAGTCCCGCGCCTTCATGGCCGACTCGTACTTGAACTTGCCGTAGTCCATGAGTTTGCAGACCGGGGGACGCGCGTCGGGTGCGACCTCGACGAGGTCGAGGTCCGCCTCGGCTGCCAGCCGGAGTGCGTCCTCCACCCGGACCACTCCGACCTGTTCACCGGAGGGACCCACGAGACGTACTTCGGGGACTTTGATCCGTTCGTTGATGCGGGGCTCGCTGATGTGAGGTTCTCCTGTCTGGTGGTCGGCCGCACACGGAAAACCTCCGTGCGCGGGTGCTCACGGAGGTCAAACAGTCGCGGGGGCTCTCGCCACCGTGCAGGCATCACACCTGCCGACCATTACCCGGAACCTGTCGCATCGGCAGTCGGCGCCTGGGTGGGATTGAATCCGCTTCGCACATCGCAGCCGCGCTGGGCGGCCGTGATCGGTCACCAACGATGCTACCAGAGGTGCTGGGGGCTCAGGCGAGTGAGGTCGGATACAGCTCCATGGAGTCGACCCGCTCCCGGAGTGTGGGATCGTTCGCCAGGGCGTCCGCCGCACGCGCGAGGGCCTCACGGAGCTGCTGTGGGTCCAGTCCGGCCCGCACAGCGACCACGACCCTGATCTCGGTGGTCCGTCCCGGCTCAAGCCGCACCCCGACCAGTTCCACCACTTTGGCGAGCGCGGACGCGGCCACGGATCCTAGCCGCTCATCCGCCCACGCCGGCACCCATTCCTCCCCCACGGCGAGGGCTCGCACCGCCGGACGTGGAATGAGCACGGGCTCGTCGCCCGGATCGAGCAGCATCAGCCCGTCCGACACCGACACTGCCGCACGGGCGGCCTGCTCGCCGAACACCGGCACCGGCCGCGCGTCCGGGTTCCACGCGACCAGGGCGGCCAGCGAGGAGAACACCGGCATGGCCGCGCGCCCGTCGGCCACATCGACGGTGGCAGTCGCCGCCTGCTCGCACGCCTCCTGCTGGGCGTCAGACCCGGAGGACTTCACGTGGTTCGCCACCCCGCCGGGGGCCGTACTGCCCGGATGCGCGTGGGCGAGCACGGGGACGAGCACGCGACCGCCGTGCATCGCGCGGACGACCGCGGGCGTGCGGTCGGGTGGCTCCACGGCCTTCGCCGCGATGAAGATGGCGGGGCGCGAGCCGTCGTCGTGCGCGAACGGGCTCGCGGGCAGGGACCGGCGCGGCCGCGGCGGCGCCGTGGGCAACGGGGAGACGACCTCGGGGGGCAGGGCGGGCTCAGCCACGCGCCACCTCGAGGGCCTGTTCGAGCGTGAACTGGCCGGCATAGAGCGCCTTGCCGACGATCGCACCCTCGACCCCGAGCGGGACCAGGGCGGTGAGCGCCCGGATGTCGTCGAGGGCAGAGACGCCGCCGGAGGCCACCACCGGAGCAGTGGTGCGCTCGCAGACCGCCCGAAGCAGGTCCAGGTTCGGGCCGCGCAACGTCCCGTCCTTGGTGACATCGGTGACCACGTAGCGGGCGCAACCGTCGGCGTCGAGGCGGGCCAGGACCTCCCACAGGTCGCCGCCCTCCCGGGTCCAGCCGCGGGCTGCCAGGGTGGTGCCACGCACATCCAGGCCGACGGCGATCCGGTCGCCGAACTCGCCGATCGCGCGTGCGGTCCACTCGGGGTCCTCCAGTGCAGCGGTGCCGAGATTCACCCGGACGGCCCCACTGGCCAGTGCACTGCGGAGGGAGGAATCGTCGCGGATGCCGCCGGACAGTTCGACGTTCACGTCGAGTGCGCCCACCATCCGGGCCAGGAGTTCGGCGTTGGACCCTCTGCCGAACGCAGCGTCCAGGTCGACGAGGTGGATCCACTCGGCCCCGGCATCCACCCAGGCGCGAGCGGCGGCGAGCGGGTCGCCGTACCCGGTCTCCGTGCCGGCCTCCCCCCGGGTCAGCCGGACGGCTTGGCCGTCGACGACGTCGACGGCGGGCAGAAGCGTCAGGCTCATCGGTGTCCCTTCACAGTGTCTCGACCCAGTTGGCGAGCAAATGGGCGCCGGCGTCACCAGACTTCTCGGGATGGAACTGGGTGGCGCAGAGCACCCCGTTCTCGACGGCGGCCACGAAGTCGACCCCGTGGGTGGCCCACGTGACGAGCGGGGGTCGCAGGGGACCCACCGGCCCGGCCGCCGGGTCGGTGATCACCCCGTAGGAGTGCACGAAGTAGAACCGCTCGTCCTCGACGCCCCGGAAGAGGACCGTGTCCTCCGGGGGGCGGACCTCCGACCAGCCCATGTGTGGGATGACCGGCGCATCGAGGCGCACGACGTGCCCCTCCCACTCGTCAAGGCCCGGCGTGTCCTCCCCGTGCTCATGACCCGCGGTGAACATCACCTGCAGGCCCACGCAGATCCCCAGCACCGGGCGGCCGCCCGCGAGCCGGCGGTCGATGAGGCGCGGGGCGTCCACGGAGCGCAGCCCGGCCATCACGGCGGCGAAGGCACCGACTCCCGGGACCACGAGCCCGTCGGCGGACTCGACGGCCCGGTGTTCGGCCGTGAGCTCCACCACCGCGCCCACACGCTCAACGGCGCGAACCGCGGAGCGGACGTTCCCGGATCCGTGGTCGAGGACGACGACTCGCTTCACGGCTTCCGCTTCTTCAGGCCCCGGGTGAACATCCTCGCCGCCTTCCAGCGCGGGATGGAGGAGGTGTCCTCCACCCCGCTGACGTCGTCGAGCTGCACCGCACCGAGCAGGAGGTCCTCGACGAGCGCGTCCACCGAGGACAGGACGAGTCCGGGTGAGATCTCTCCGGCCCGTTCCCCCGCGGCGTACCGGTGTGCCGTGAGCTGACCCGTGGTGCCGTCGTCGGCCGTGCTCAGGCGCGCCACGATCAGGACGACCTCGAGATGGGTGAGGCGGGAGAGCGCCCCCGCCAGCTCGTCCGCCTCAGCGGGGACGGCGTTCATGAGAGCGGCGAAGGGGTCCTCGACCAGGGCAAGCGCGATCGCTGCCACGGCCCCGGTGCCGGTCGGGAGCACCTTGCAGGACAGTCCGCTCATCGCGCACAGGCCCGCCAGTGCGGAGGCGGAGGCCACCGGGGTGACCACGACTGCCAGCCCCGCAGGCTGTGCGGGTTCGGCCGGGGGTCCGGCCCCGAGTCCGGCGACGAGCCGGTCGAACTCGTCGTCCACGGCCATCAGAGCGCGCCCTTCGTCGAGGGGACGCCCCGGACCCGGGAGTCGGGCTCGACGGCCCGGCGCAGCGCCCGTGCCAGTGCCTTGAACTGGGCCTCCACGATGTGGTGGGGGTCGCGGCCCGCCAGCACGGTGACGTGGAGGCAGATCCCGGCGTGATGGGCGAGGGACTCCAGCACGTGCCGGGTCAGGGAGCCGGTGAAGTGGCCTCCGATGAGGTGGTACTCCTGGCCCTCGGGCTCGCCGGAGTGCACCAGGTAGGGACGGCCCGAGAGGTCGACGACGGCACGCGCGAGCGCCTCGTCGAGGGGGACGGTCGCGTCCCCGAAGCGAGCGATACCCGCCTTCTCCCCAAGCGCCTCGCGGAGCGCCTGCCCGAGGCAGATGGCGACGTCCTCGACGGTGTGGTGCACGTCGACATCCGTGTCGCCCCGAGCCTCCACCTCGAGGTCGATGAGGGAGTGCTTCGCCAGTGCCATGAGCATGTGGTCGTAGAACGGCACCGAGGTGGAGATGCTCGCGGCTCCCGTGCCGTCGAGGTTGAGGCGGACCGAGACGGTGGACTCAGCGGTGGTGCGGGACACGGTTGCGACTCTCTCAGCCACGGGATACCTCCAGAAGTGCGGTCTTGAATGCCTGTGTCTCCAACGGGGTCCCCACGGTGACCCGGAGGAAGCCCTCGGGGCCCACCTCGCGGACGAGGACGCCTCGCTCGAGCAATTGTGCCCACACCCGGTGCCGATCGGGAAACACCCCGAAGAGGATGAAGTTCGCATCGGAGGGGACCGCGGCGAAGCCGTGCTCCCCCAGCCAGACGTACAGGGCGTCACGCTCCGCCCGCAGCGAGGCCACCTGGGCCATCAGGGAATCCCGGTGGCCGAGGGCGGCGAGCGCCGCGGCCTGGGTGATCGCGGAGAGGTGGTAGGGCAGGCGGACCACGCGGAGTGCGTCGATGACGCGCCGGTCCGCCGCGAGGTAACCGAGGCGCAGTCCCGCCATCGCGAACGCCTTCGACATGGTACGGGTCACCACGAGGTTGGGGTGCTCGGCACGGAGCCGCAGCGCGGAACGCACCCCTTCGCGCCGGAACTCGCCGTAGGCCTCGTCCACCACCACGACGACGTCGGCGCCGTCCGGGCCGGCGCCTCGGCCCGCCCCGGCGAGCCGCGCCACCTCCGCGGTGGTGAGTGCCGTGCCCGTCGGGTTGTTGGGGCTTGCCAGCAGCACGACGGCTGGAGCGACCTCGCGGATTGCTGTGACCGCGGTGCCGGGATCGATCCCGAAGTCGTCGCGGCGGGGCCGGGCCACCCACTCCGTGAGGGTGTCCCGGGCGTACTCGGGGTACATGGAATAGGTCGGGGCGAAGGACAGCACGCGCCGGCCCGGACCGCCGAAGGCCTGGAGCAGGTGCAGCATGATCTCGTTGGAGCCGTTCCCGGCCCACAGCTCCCCGGCCGGGACGTCCACGCCGGACTCGGCGGCGAGGTAGTCGGACAGGCCCCGGCGCAGCGCGGTGAAGTCGCGGTCCGGGTACCGATTCGCGCCGCGGGCCGCCATGGCGACCGCGTCCGCGATGTCCGCGACGACCTCCTCGGAGGGCGCATAGGGGTTCTCGTTGACGTTCAGCACCACGGGCACGGCGAGGTGCGGTGCCCCGTAAGGTTCGATCCCGGCGAGGTCACCGCGCAGCGGGAGGGTGAGCTCTTCCATTCAGCGGGCCCCCCGGGCGATGACGGACTCGCCGTGCGCGGGCAGGTCCTCACTCTCGGCGAGTGCGACGACCGGGCCCGCGAGGGTTGCGAGGGCGGCGGCGTCGTAGTCGATGACCTGCACGGACTTCAGGAAGGCCTGGACGCCGAGGCCCGAGGCGAATCTCGCGGTGCCACCCGTGGGCAGGACGTGGTTGGAGCCGGCGAGGTAGTCGCCGAGCGGGACCGGCGAGTACGGACCCACGAAGATGGCGCCGGCGTTCACGATCCGGCGGGAGACGGCGTCCGCCTCGCGCGTCTGGATCTCGAGGTGCTCGGCGGCGTAGGCGTTGGTCACCTGGACCCCCTGGTCGAGGTCGCGCACAAGGACCACCCCGGACTGGGGGCCGGTGAGTGCGGTGCGGACCCGCTCGGCGTGCAGGGTGCGCGGGACCCGGATGGCGAGCTCGGCATCGACCGCGTCGGCGAGTTCGGCCGAGTCGGTGATGAGGACGGAGGCGGCCGCGGGGTCGTGCTCGGCCTGCGAGATGAGGTCGGAGGCGACGAAGCCCGGGTCAGCGGTGGAATCCGCCAGGATCGCGATCTCGGTGGTGCCCGCTTCCGCATCGATCCCGACCAGTCCGAGGACGGCGCGCTTGGCGGCGGCGACGTAGATGTTGCCGGGACCGGTGACGACGTCGACCGGTTCACAGAGGCCGGCCACTCCGTGGGCGAACATGGCGACCGCCCCGGCGCCACCCGCGGCGTACACCTCGTCCACGCCGAGCAGCGCACACGCGGCGAGGATCGTGGGGTGTGGGAAGCCATCGAACGCACGCTGCGCCGGGGAGGCGACAGCCAGCTCTGCCACACCGGCGACCTGCGCCGCGACCACGTTCATGACGACCGAGGAGGGGTAGACGGCGAGGCCGCCGGGGACGTAGAGGCCGACCCGCTGGACGGGCACCCAGCGCTGCTCCACGACGCCGCCCGGGACGACCTCGGTGCGGCGCGGCTCGGGCAGCTGCGCCTCGTGGGCGCGCCGGGCATGGTCGATCGAGAGCACGAGGGCGTCCCGCACCGCGGGATCGAGCTCGTCGAGCGCCCTGGTGAGCGTCTCGGATGGGACGCGGAGCATCTCGGGGCGGACGCCGTCGAAACGCTCCGCCTGATCGGCGAGCGCGGAGGCGCCCCGGTCCCGCACGTCCGCGATCAGGGGCGCCACAGCGGCGACGGCGGCCTCGATGTCGAACTCCGCCCGCGGCAGGAGGGTCGCCAGGTCGGACGCGGTGGCGTGCTTCAGGTCGAGGCGGCGCAACATGGGTTCCATTCTAGGCCGGGCGGTGGGTCGGTCCGGCCGCGGGTCAGTCGACGAGGCACCCGGGACCAAGGAGGGCCTTGAGGTCCCCGAACAGGGCGGGTCCGGGGTCCACCCGGAAGCGGTCCGCGAGGGCAACCCGGCGCCGGCCGCTGCGGTTCGTGACGGAGAGGAACACCGGAACGTTGCCCCCGTGGTTCTCCAGCACGGAGGCCACCTGCTCGATCATGGGCACCGTGCAGCGCTGCTCCGCGATCTGGATCGTCA
Source organism: Actinomycetota bacterium (assembly GCA_051744325.1). Classification (GTDB taxonomy): domain Bacteria; phylum Actinomycetota; class Actinomycetes; order Actinomycetales; family Actinomycetaceae; genus UBA1383. The sequence goes on along the minus strand of JBNJCY010000004.1, from coordinate 12,932 downwards.
CGGGCGCAGCCTTGACGGTGGCGGCGTCGACGAGGCGCAACTCCATGGCGTTGAGGCTCGTGGAGTCATCCCGGACGGAGACGCGTCCCTTCAGCGACACGAGGATGTCCTCGGCCAGGACCACGGAGACCTTCTGGTAGGCGCTCGGGAAGAAGGTCACCTCCGTCTCCCCGGTCAGGTCCTCGACCACGGCGATAGCCCAGGGCTTGCCGGCCTTGGTGATCTTCCGTGTCACGGACGTCACCAGCCCCGCCACGGTGACGATGTCGCCGTCGCGCGCACCGTCCTGCTTGACCGCTCCGATACTGATGTCCGACGAGCGGGACAGGAGGTGCTCGAGCCCTGCGAGGGGGTGGTCGGACACGTAGAGCCCCAGCATCTCCCGCTCGAATGCGAGCTTGTCCCGCTTGTCCCACTCGGGCAGTTCGGGGATCTCGGTGGTCAGGGTCGCAGCCGGCTCGGGCTCGAAGGAGAACAGGTCGAACTGCCCCATCGCCTCGTTGCGCTTGATGGCGATCACCTCGTCGACCGCGTCCTCGTGGACGGTGACCAGCGCCCGGCGGGTGTGGCCGAGCGAGTCGAAGGCACCCGCCTTGATGAGCGACTCGATGGCGCGCTTGTTGCACACGGGCGCCGGGACCTTGTTCATGAAGTCCCCGAAGGAGGCGTACGCACCCACCTCGGCGCGGGTCTGAACGATCGAGTCGACCACCTGGGTCCCCACGTTCCGCACTGCTGCCAGCCCGAAGCGGATGTCGTCCCCGACCGGGGTGAACGTCCCGACCGAGGAGTTCACGTCGGGCGGCAGGACGGTGATCTCCATGTGGCGGCACTCGGCGAGGTAGATCGCCAGCCTGTCCTTGTTGTCCGGCGTCGAGGTGAGCAGGGCGGCCATGTACTCCACGGGGAAGTTCGCCTTGAGGTAGGCGGTCCAGTACGCAACGAGGCCGTACGCAGCGGTGTGGGACTTGTTGAAGGCGTAGTCCGAGAAGGGGAGGAGGATGTCCCACAACGTCTTCACGGCCTCCGCGGAGTAGCCGCGTTCCAGCATGCCCGCCCGGAAGCCCTCGAACTGCTTGTCCAGCTCGGCCTTCTTCTTCTTGCCCATCGCACGGCGGAGGAGGTCGGCCTGCCCGAGGCTGAACCCGGCCACCTTCTGGGCGATCGCCATGACCTGCTCCTGGTAGACGATGAGGCCGTGGGTGGTCCCGAGGATCTCCTCGAGCGGCTCCTCGAGCTCGGTGTGGATCGCCTCGATCTGTTGCAGGCCGTTCTTGCGGAAGGCGTAGTTGTTGTGCGAGTTCGCGCCCATCGGCCCCGGCCGGTACAGCGCGATGGTCGCCGAGATGTCCTCGAAGTTGTCGGGGCGCATGAGGCGCAGCAGGTTCCGCAGTCCGCCGCCGTCGAGCTGGAACACGCCGAGCGTGTCCCCGCGGGAGAGCAGCTCGTAGGTCTTCGGGTCGTCCAGGCCGAGGACGTCGAGGTCCGGGACCTCCTTGTCGTTGCGTGCGATGTTCTCCAGCGCGTCGGAGATCACCGTGAGGTTCCGCAGGCCGAGGAAGTCCATCTTCAGAAGGCCGAGTTCCTCGCAGGTGGGGTACTCGAACTGGGTGATGATGGCACCGTCGGCCGGCCGGCGCATCACGGGGATGATGTCGGTGAGCGGCTCCGAGGACATGATCACCGCGCAGGCGTGCACGCCCCAGTGCCGTTTGATGCCCTCAAGTCCGGTGGCGAGGTCGACGACCTCCCGGGCGACGGCGTCGTCCTTGTAGATCTGGCGCAGCTCCTCCGCCTCCGCGTAACGCTCGTGCTTGGGCTCGAAAATCTGTCCGATCGGGATGTCCTTGCCCATCACCGAGGGAGGCATGGCCTTTGTCAGCTGCTCGCCGACCGCGAAGGGATGGCCGAGGACGCGCGCGGCGTCCTTGAGGGACTGCTTCGCCTTGATGGTGCCGAAGGTCACCACCTGGGCGACCCGGTCGTCGCCGTACTTCCGGTTGACGTAGTCGATGACCTCCCCGCGCCGGCGCTCGTCGAAGTCCACGTCGAAATCGGGCATCGAGATGCGGTCGGGGTTGAGGAAGCGCTCGAACAGCAGTCCGTGGCGGATGGGATCCAGGTCGGTGATCCGCAGGACATAGGCCACCATCGACCCGGCTCCGGATCCGCGGCCCGGACCCACGCGGATGCCGTTCCGCTTCGCCCACGTGATGAAGTCGGCGACGACGAGGAAGTAGGAGGCGAAGCCCATCTGCGTGATGACGCCGGACTCGTAGTCGGCCCGCTCACGCACCTCCGCCGTGATGCCGCCGGGGTAGCGCTCGCGCAGCCCACGCTCCACCTCCCTGAGGAACCAGGACACCTGGTCCTCACCCGCCGGGACGGGGAACACCGGCATGTGGTTCGCGCCCTCCGCCGTGGTCGTGAAGGTCACGTCGCACTGCTCGGCGATGAGGAGGGTGTTGTCGCAGGCCTCGGGAAGGTCGCGGAAGAGCTCGCGCATCTCCGCCCCCGGACGGAGGTAGTAGGTGTCGCCGGAGAACTTGAACCTGTCCGGGTCCGACAACGTCGTGCCGGACTGCAGGCACAGCAGGGCCGCGTGCGTGTCCGCGTCGCTGGGAGAGACGTAGTGCGAGTCGTTGGTCGCGACGAGGGGGGCGCCGAGATGCTTCGCGATGCGCAGCAGGTCGGGGAGCACCCGCCGTTCGATCTCGAGCCCGTGGTCCATGAGCTCGACGTAGAAGTTGTCGCGGCCGAAGACGTCCTGGAACTCGGCGGCGGCACGCAGGGCCTCGTCGAACTGCCCCAGCCGCAGGCGCACCTGCACCTCTCCGGACGGGCATCCGGTGCTTCCGATGAGCCCGCGGGAGTAGTTCTGCAGCAGTTCCCGGTCCATGCGGGGCCACTTGCCCCACTGGCCCTCGAGGGAGGCGTGCGAGGCCATCCGGATCAGGTTGTGCAGTCCCTCGTTGTCCCGCGCCCACAGCGTGGCGTGGGTGTAGGCGCCTCGCGCGGAGACGTCGTCGTCCCGCTGGGCCGCACTCCCCCAGGTGACCCGCGTGCGGTCCCGTCGTGACGTGCCGGGCGTGAGGTACGCCTCGATGCCGATGATGGGCTTGACGCCGTACCTGCGCGCGGTGCGGTAGAAGTCGTAGATCCCGAAGAGGTAGCCGTGGTCGGTGATGGCGAGGCTCGTCTGGCCGAGGTCGACGGCCTCCTTGATGAGTGGCTCCAGCTTCGCCGCACCGTCCAGCATCGAGTACTCGCTGTGGACGTGCAGGTGTGCGAAGGGGGCGTCGGCCATGCCTGCCAGTGTAGGTCGGGGCCCCGTCAAACCCGGACCCGGCGCTCCATGTCCTGGTGCCAGATACCCGCGTCGAGGTATCGCTCGCCGGAGGTGAGCGAGTAACCGAGGCGGGTGTAGAAGCCGATGGCGTGCTCCTGCGCGGAGAGCGCGACGAGTACCACGAGGTCGTCGCGCCGGCGCACCCCGTGGCGTGCGAGAGCAACTCCCTCCAGGTGGGCCATCACGGCCGCACCCACGCCCCGGCCGCGCGCCGCCTCCCGGACGGCAACCCGCCCGACATGGACCTCACCCGGATGTGCGGCGTCGGACAGCAGCCGCCCCGTGGCGACGAGTTCGCCATCGAGCCATGCGAGGGCGTGTGTCGTGGTCTCCGCGGTGTCCAGGTCATCGACCTCCTCCGCGACCGGGACCCCCTGCTCGACCACGAAGACCTCCGCGCGGATACGCCAGGCGGCCGCCAGGCCGGCGGCGTCCTCAACGGTCTCGACCCGGATCACCGCATGACCTCCAGCGCGTGGGCAAGGTCCTCGGGATACGGCGAGGTGAACGTCACCCACTCCCTGGAGCGGGGGTGGGTGAAGGAGAGCGAGGTGGCATGCAGCCACTGGCGCGTGAGGCCCGTGCGCCGCGCGAGGCCGGGGTCGGCCCCGTACATGAGGTCGCCGACGCACGGGTGCCCGGTCGCCGCCATGTGCACCCTGATCTGGTGGGTGCGGCCGGTCTCCAGGTGCACCTCGAGGAGACTCGCGCGCTGCATCATCTCGAGGGTGAGGTAGTGGGTCACCGAGTGACGGCCCGCCGCTGTCACTGCCATCTTCCAGTCCGCGCCGGGGTGCCGGCCGAGCGGGGCGTCGATGGTCCCGGAGGACGGGTCGGGATGGCCCTGCACCAGCGCGTGGTAGAGCTTCACCGGGCTGCGGTCCCGGAAGGCCTGCTTGAGGATGCTGTAGGCCTGCTCGGACTGGGCGATGACCATGACGCCGGACGTCCCGACGTCGAGCCGTTGCACGATGCCCTGCCGTTCCGCCGCGCCCGACGTCGTGATGGGGTACCCGGCTGCGAGGAGGGCACCGAGCACGGTGGGACCGCTCCAGCCGGGTGACGCGTGGGCGGCGACACCCACCGGCTTGTCGATGACGATGACGTCCGAGTCGTGGTGAAGGATGCGGAAGCCCTCGACGGGGGTCGGCTCGACCGCGGGCCCGGGCGCAGGTGGCAGCGTGACGTCGATGACCGAGCCGGCCGTGAGCCGATCCGACTTTCCGACGGCAAGCCCGTCGAGCAGGACCATCCCGGACTCGGCCATCTCGCCGGCCCGGGTGCGCGAGACACCGAGCAGACGGGCGACGCCGGAGTCGACCCGTTCACCCGAGAGCCCGTCAGGCACGGACAGGACCCGCGACTCAGCCATCAGTCGTCTGCTCGGTCGGGGAGTCCTCGCTGGCGCGCGTCCCGTCCACCTCGAGGCCCACGAGCGCGAGGACCGCGATCCCGACGGCGGCAACCACGATCGCGACGTCCGCGAGGTTCCCGATGAACCAGCCGCCGTAGTTCAGGAAGTCGACGACGTGGCCCCGGCCGAAGCCCGGCTGGCGGAAGAGCCGGTCGATCAGGTTCCCGGTCGCTCCGCCGAGGAGCAGTCCGAGTAGCACGGCCCACCAGAGCGAGTCGATCCGGCGCGACAGCCGGATGACGACAGTGACCACGACGATGGCCACGACGGTGAAGACCCAGGTCATGCCGCTGGCGAACGAGAAGGCCGCACCCGGGTTGAAGACGAGTTGCAGCGTGATCAGGTCCCCGATGAGGGGGCGCGGCTCGGTCTCCGAGAGCGCCGTCGTCGCGATCACCTTGGTCACCTGATCGATGACGACGACGAAGAGTGCGAGCAGGAACACCAGCGCGACCAGGCGCGTGTTGACCGGCCCCTCGCGAGCGCGGCGCCTGGCCGGGCCCGCAGCACGGTGCCGGCTCATCTCCCACCCTCGTCCGCGCGAACGGCGGCGGCACCCGCAGGTACCGCCGCCGACGACGTGTGAATCAGTTGTCGCCCATCTCGGCCGACACTTTCCCGCGGGAGTCCACGTCCGAGAGGAGCCCCTCGAGGTAGGACTTCAGGCGGGAGCGGTACTCGCGCTCGAAGTTGCGGAGCTCGTCGATCTTGCGCTCCAGGAGTGTCCGCTCGCCCTCGAGCTGCTGCAGGGTCTCGTCGCGCTTCGCCTCGGCCTCCCGGACGAGGTTCTCTCCGTTGGCGCGGGCCTCCGCTACGATGCGGTCACCCTCCTCCTGGCCGTTGCGGACGTACTCGTCGTGCAGCCGCTGGGCGAGGGCGAGCATGCCGGCTGCGGATTCCGGACCGGACGACACCTGCTGTGGGGCGGCCTGCTGGGGCGCCACATGGGCGGTCTGGGCGGGTGCCTGCGGCTCGGGCTCGGGCTCGGGCTCCGGGGCGGGAGCGGGAGCTGCAGCGGTGGCACCCTCAGCGCGGGACAGCTCGGCGACACGGTTCTCGCACGCCTCGAGCTTCGCCTTCAGTTCTTCGTTCTCGGCCTCGACGGCACGCAGGGTGTTGACGATCTCGTCAAGGAAGTCGTCGACCTCGTCCTGATCGTAGCCCTCGCGGAACTTGGTGGGCTGGAACCTCTTGTTGAGGACGTCGTCTGCACTCAGCAGCGCCATGTCGTCTCCTCGCTCGAATATGGACTCGCCGCGAATGACGAGTCATCCGCTTCCCTCACGATAGCGGATAAACCCCTGGTGTCGTGCTCTCCCGCGGGGCGTGGCACCGATTCAGAACTGCCTGGCGAGCATGAGCAGCAACGTCCGCCCGAAACTCACGAGGAAGAACAGCAGGAGGAATCCCAGGTCGAGCGCCACGGATCCGATTCGCAGGGGAGGGATCAACCGTCGGAAGAAGCGCACCGGGGGGTCGGTCAGCCCGTAGACCACGTTTGCGACCACGAGAATCGGCCCCTGTGGCCGCCAGCCACGGGAGAACACCTGGATGAGGTCGAGGACGATCCTGCCGATGAGGACGAAGGTGTAGAGGTACAGCAGGAAGGCGAGGACCTCGAGGATCGCTCCCATGGAAGACTCAGCCCTGGTTGAAGAACCGGCTGTGGGTCTCCACCTCGCGTGTCTCGGACTCGACGTGGACAGTTGCCGGGGAGAGAAGGAAGACCCGGTTGGTCACCCGCTCGATCACACCGTGCAGACCGAAGACCAGGCCGGCGGAGAAGTCCACCATGCGCTTGGCCTCGGGCTCGGCGAGCCCTGTGAGGTTCATGATCACGGGAATCCCCTCTCGGAAGGCCTCACCGATCTCGCGCGCCTCGTTGTAGGTCGTGGGATGGACGGTCACGATGCGCGACAGTTCCACAGGGGACTCGCTCACGACGCGGGGCATCTGGGTCACCACCCGCGATGCCGTGCGCTCGGGCCGTTCGGCGCGATCCGGGGCCTGCGGGGCGTCGTCGACGTAGCCATAGCCCTCCTCCTCGTCGACCTCGGACAACCCCAGATAGGCCATCGTCTTGCGCAGTGCTCCAGCCATGGTCCGCTCCTCACCCGGTTCCTCAACCGAGACGCTAACGGAGACAAGTGGGGTGACCCTCACATTCGGCTCGGCGTGTCGCGCACGGCGACGCCGGCCATGCGTCCCGTGGTCCCGTCGCGGCGGTAGGAGTAGAGCCGGCCGTCCTCATGGGTGCAGGTGCCGACGCGGGTGAGCGGGACGCCGTCGAGTTGCCGCCTGATCCCCGCCAGCAGGTCGATCCCCGGCGATCCCCAGCGCGTGGTGCTCTCCGCACCGAGAGCACGCGCGTGCTCCGCGAGCGCGGCGGAGACCTCGTAGCAGCGGCCGCAGATGTGGGGCCCGGCCACCGCGTGCAAGGGACTGCCAGTCATGGTGCGCAGGTCGGCGACCACCCGCTCCGGCAGCCGCGCGAACAGTCCCGCGCGGCCCACGTGGACGGCGGCGCGGACGGCGCCGGTCGTGTCGGCCAGCAGGAGGGGCACGCAGTCGGCCACGAGCACGGCGGGGGCGAGGTCGTCGAGGCCTCCGTTCAGGACGATGGCGTCGCACTCCCCCACCGACGTTGCCGGTTCGTGGAGCACGCGGACGGTCGCACCGTGCACCTGGTCCATCCACACGAGCCGCGAGTCCAGCACGCGCTCGAGACGCGAACGGTTCTCGGCGACGTCCGCGGGGACGTCGCCCACGTGGAGCGCCAGGTTGAGGCTGTTCCACGGCGGACGTGAGACTCCCCCGGTGCGGTCCGTGAACACGGCGACCGCGCCGGGGGAGATACGACAGGTCAGCAACGCCCTACTTCAGGAAGTCGGGGATGTCGAGGTCCTCCACCTGGCGGCGCGGCCGGTCCTCCTCGAAGACCCTGGGGATCTCGAAGGACGACGCGGGCGAAGGCGCGGAGTCCGGACTCGGCGGTGACGGCGACGGCGCGGCGGCGGCCGGCGCCGGGCTCGCGGCCACGGGCTTCTTCTCCGCCACCTCGCCGACGGGACGAGAGGTGCGGGCGGGGGCGGAGGTCCGGTGGTCCGGCGTGTCGAAGCCGGCCGCGATCACGGTGACCCGGACCTCGTCGCCCAGCGCGTCGTCGATCACGGCTCCGAAGATGATGTTGGCCTCGGGGTGTGCGGCCTCCTGGACGAGACGCGCGGCCTCGTGGATCTCGAACAGTCCGAGGTCGGAGCCGCCCTGGATGGAGAGGAGCACGCCGTGCGCACCATCGATCGAGGCCTCGAGCAGCGGCGAGGAGATCGCCAGTTCCGCGGCCTCGACGCTGCGGCCCTCGCCGCGCGCGCTGCCGATGCCCATGAGGGCGGAGCCCGCATCCTTCATGACGGACTTCACGTCGGCGAAGTCGAGGTTGATGAGCCCGGGGGTGGTGATGAGGTCGGTGATGCCCTGCACGCCGGAGAGGAGCACCTGATCGGCGGACTTGAACGCGTCCAGCACTGAGACGCTCCGGTCGGAGATCGAGAGCAGCCGGTCGTTGGGGATGACGATGAGGGTGTCGACCTCGGACCGCAGACCGTCGATCCCGTTGTCGGCCTGGGTGGAGCGCCTACGGCCCTCGAACGTGAAGGGACGCGTCACAACGCCTATGGTCAGCGCCCCGAGGCTCCGGGCGATGCGCGCCACGACGGGAGCGCCACCGGTCCCGGTGCCACCGCCCTCTCCGGCGGTCACGAAAACCATGTCGGCGCCGCGGAGGACCTCCTCGATCTCCTCGGTGTGGTCCTCGGCCGCACGCCGCCCGACCTCTGGGTCCGCGCCGGCGCCGAGGCCCCGCGTGAGGTCGCGGCCGACGTCGAGCTTCACGTCCGCGTCCGACATCAGGAGCGCCTGGGCGTCGGTGTTCACCGCAATGAACTCGACCCCCTTCAGCCCGACCTCGATCATCCGGTTGACGGCGTTGACACCACCACCGCCGATCCCGACCACCTTGATGACCGCCAAGTAGTTCTGGGGTGCTGCCACGGGAGTTCCCTCTCGTCCGGTCCGACCTTCAACCTGAGCTGGAGATTCAGACATCTCTTGTTTCCTGCCGCCGTGAAGGTACGCACGTGACCGAGGGCTGGCAACGACCGGCGAGGGTGTGTCGCGGATGGGGTCACCGGGTGATGGGCCGGCGTGGCGTCGAGACGTCGTAGAGGGTCGCGGGGACCTGGCGCAGCGTGGCCAGAACGCTGGCCTTCAGCTCGTTCTCCGAGTTCCCGCCCCAGCGCACCGTGGAGCCGTCGGCGAGGACGAGGACGATCGAGTCGGCGTTGCGCGCCGAGAGGTCCACCACCTGCGCGCGCAGGTCGTCCGGAAGTGCGGCGAGGACCGCGAGGGCCTCCAGCAGGGTCCGGGGCGTGTCCTCCCCCAGAGGGACATCCACCAGGGGGATCCCGTCGGGGGGTGCGGCGACGACGCCCACCTGCACGCCGTCGGCGTCGAACAGTGCGACTCCGTCCTCGGCAGGCACGGCCGCGGCGGCCACCCGGGGCTCGATCGTCACGAGGAGACCGCGGGGCCATACCCGCTCCACCGCGACCATGCGGATCCCGGGCGCCTCCTCGAGCCGGTCGGCCAGCCCCGACACGTCCAGGCGTGGCAGCGGGACGGCGGCGTAGGAGTCGGTGACCTCGCGGATGGCCGCCAGATCCACGGTCCCATCGGGTGCGTCCACGGTCACCCGCTCGGGGGCGAGCGCGAACAACGGGGACACGAAGGCCATCCACCCGAGCACGACGACGAGGGCGGCGGCCAGCGCCACGAGGCCCACGCGACGGAGCAGCGCCCGCCGGGTCGCCCTGGTGCGCTCCCTGAGGCGGGCCTGGAGGGACGGCAGGAGATCGGCGCGTGGCGGAGCCTCCCGGTGGAGCGACGTCACCGTGGCGGGGCGGGGTGCCGGCACGCTCGGTACGCTCGGAGCGCGGGGCGGGCTGGGTGCGCTCGGGACCTCCGGCGACCGGGAGCCGGCCCGGGCGCGGGGAGGCTGGGGCGGCCTCACAGTGCCGCCAGGATCTCGTCGGCGAGGTCGGTCACGTCACCCGCGCCCATCGTGAGGACGACATCCCCGGGCAGCGCGCGCGTCGCGATCTCGCGTGCGGCATCGTGACGGTCGGCCACGTACCGTCCCCGTGACATCGCCCGCGTGATCAACTCCGAGCTCACCCCGGGCTCGGGATCCTCGCGCGCGGCATAGATCGCCGTGACCACGACGTCGTCCGCGAGGTCGAGCGCAGCGGCGAACCTGTCGGCGAACTGCCGGGTCCGGGAGTAGAGGTGGGGCTGGAACAGGACGAGGACACGTCCCTCGCCCACGGACGCTCGCGCCGCTGCCAGCGTCGCGGCCACCTCCGTGGGGTGGTGCGCGTAGTCGTCGACCACCCGGACCCCGGCCCGCAGCCCCCGGTCCTCGAACCTCCGGCCCGTCCCCGCGAAGGCACCGAGGGCCGCACCCATGGTGGCGGGCGCCACGCCGAGTTCGAGACCCACCGCGAAGGCCGCGGCGGCATTCAGCCGGTTGTGGTCGCCACTCACCCGGAGCGCGAGCGGATGCCGTTCCCCGCCACGCACGACGGCGTCGCCGACACCGTCACCCTCGACGACGAGGGCGTCCGGCGCGTCGGGGGCCGTGGTGCCGTACGAGACGCACCGGATGCCACGTGCCCGGGCGACGTCGAGCAGGGCCGCCGCTCCGGCGTCGTCGCGGCACGCGACCAGCAGCCCGCCGGGCACGACACGCCCGAGGAAGTCGTGGAACGCCGCGGTGAACGCCTCCTCGGAACCGTAGTGGTCGAGGTGGTCCGGCTCGACGTTGGTGACCACCGCGATGCGCGGGGCATAGTTGAGGAAGGACCGGTCGGACTCGTCGGCCTCGGCGACGAACACGCGTCCGGAGCCGAGGTGGGCCCCGCTGCCGACGCCCACGACCGTCCCCCCGATGGCCCAGGACGGGTCGAGTCCCGCCTCCCGCAGCGCGACGGCGATCATCGCCGAGGTCGTCGTCTTGCCGTGCGCGCCGGCCACCGCCACGAAGTCCATCCCGGCCGCGGCGCGCGCCAGTGCCTCGGAGCGGTGGATGACCTCGAGAGAGAGTTCCCGCGCCCGCACCAGTTCCGGGTTGTCCGGCCGGATCGCGGTGGAGACCACCACCACCATGCCGGGGGCGACATGCGCGGCGTCGTGTCCCACGAACGTCCCGATCCCCTGCTGGGCGAGGCGGGCGAGGATCGCGGAGTCCTTCGCATCCGAGCCCTGCACGGCATGTCCGCGGGCGGCGAGCAGCTCCGCCACCACGCTCATTCCGGCGCCCCCGATGCCGATGAGGTGGTGGGTCACCATGACGCCTCGATCTCGTCGGCGAGAGCCGCGGCGCCGTCGTGCTTCCCCGCGCTCGCGGCCCGCTCCCCCATGGCGCGCAGCGCCGCCGGGTCCGCCACCAGGGTCTCCACGCGCGCCGCGAGCAGCTCGGGGGTGAGGTCAGCGTCGTCGATGATCTCGCCCCCGCCGGCCGCCACGACGTCCGCGGCGTTCAGTCGTTGCTCGCCATTGCCGATGGGCAGGGGGATGTAGAGGGCGGGCAGGCCGAGCGCGCTCAGCTCGCACACCATCCCCGCGCCGGAGCGGGTGACGACGAGGTCCGCGCACATGTAGGCGCGTTCCATGCCCGTCAGGTACTCCCGGATGTGGTAGCTCTCCGGTGCGCCGGCCGTCCGGTGGGCCTCGATCACGGGGGCGGACTTGCCGGTGCCGGTGAGGTGGAGGACCTGCGCGGCCGCGGCGAGCCGGGGTAGCGCACCAGCGGCCGCGGCGTTGATGCTGGCGGCGCCGAGCGATCCACCGGTGATGAGCACGGTGGGCGCGGAAGGATCCAGGCCGAGTTCGCGGGCTGCAACCTCCCGGTCCACGGCGCCGGCGGCCCGAGCGACGGCGAGTTCGGCGACGGGGCCCCGGAGAGGCAGACCTGTCACCAGGGTGCGGCCCCGCCGGGCGGCCAGCGGGGTCGAGGCGAAGGTGAGGGCGACGACAGCCGCACGGCGGGCCCCGTACCGGTTCGCGAGGCCCGGGCGCGCGTTCTGCTCGTGGACCACCACCGGGATGCCGCGCGCGAAGGCCGCCCGGTAGGCAGGCGTGGAGACGTAACCGCCGAAGCCGACGACGACGTCGGGTTGGAACTCCTCGAGGACCCGGCCGGTGGTTGCCAGCGCGGAGCGCAACCGAGCGGGCAGGGTCAACAACTCGGGGCTCGGACCGCGTGGCAGCCGCGCCCGCGGGATGAAGGTGAGCGGATACCCGGCTGCGGGAACCAGGTCCTTCTCCAGGCCGGTCTCGGTGCCGAGGACCTCGATCGTCGCGTCGGGGTGGCGGTGCCGGAGCTCGTCAGCGGTCGCGAGCAGGGGGTTGACGTGTCCGGCGGAGCCGCCGCCGGCGAGCAGGATCCTAGCCACGGCGACCTCCCTTGAGTCGTCCGCCGACGACGGCGAGCGACCGGCGGACCGCGGAGGAGGAGACGGTCAGCGCAGCCCTGGCCCCCGGTTCACTGCGTGCGAAGGCGAGCATGATGCCGAGGGCGAGGAGCGTGGCGATCATCGCGGAGCCTCCGGCGGACACGAGCGGGAGGGGCAGCCCCATGACGGGCAGGACCCCGATGACCACCCCGATGTTGACGAGTGACTGGCCGATGACCCAGCACGCGACGGCGGCCGTGGTGACCTTCACGAACGGGTCCGGGTGCCGCCGGATCATTCGCAGCAGCCCGAAGGCCAGCACGCCGAAGAGGATCAGCACGAGCAGCGTGCCGAGGAGGCCGAGTTCCTCTCCCAGGATCGCGAAGATGAAGTCGTTGTGCGCCTCGGGCAGGTACGCCCACTTCTCCCGGGAGGCGCCGAGGCCGACGCCGGTCACGCCGCCGGTCCCAAGGCCCCACAGTCCGTGGATCGACTGGTAACCGGTCCCCGTCGGGTCGTCCTCGCTGATCCCGAGGAAGTGCATGATGCGCCGGACCCTGGAGGGGTAGGCAACGATCAGTGCCACCACGCCGACGATGCCGACGAACGCGCCCGCCCCGAACCACCAGAGCGGCAGGCCCGCGACGAACAGCGCCCC
>JBNJCY010000003.1:0-40047 GCA_051744325.1 Actinomycetota bacterium | reverse complement strand
GCCAACGGCGACCGTCCCGTCTCCCTTGAGAGGTACCCCGACGGCGTCGGCGGGGAGTCCTTCTTCTCGAAGCACCCACCCCGGGGCGCGCCGGCATGGGCCCGGTCCGTCACCGTCACCTACCCGAGCGCCCGCGCCCATCCGCAACTCGTCATCGACGAGCCTGCCACCGCTGTGTGGGCGGTCCAGATGAACACGGTGGTCTTCCACCCGTGGGCCTCCCGGGCCGCGGCCTCCGACTTCCCGGACCAGCTGCGCGTGGACCTCGACCCCCAGCCGGGGACCGACTTCGCCGACGCCGTCCCCGCCGCACGCGAGCTCCGCGAGATTCTCGCCGAGGCCGGCCTCACCGCGTATCTCAAGACCTCCGGCAACCGGGGCCTGCACGTGTACGCCCCGATCGAACCGGCCCATGAGTTCCTCGACGTCCGCCACGCCGTGATCGCTGCGGCGCGGGAGCTGGAGCGCCGGCCACCCCACTCCGTGACCACCTCGTGGTGGAAGGAGGAGCGCGGCGGGAAGGTGTTCGCGGACTTCAACCAGGCCAACCGCGACCGCACCATCGCGGGCGCCTACAGCCCCCGGGCGCTGCCGCACGCGCCCGTGTCCACCCCGATCGCGTGGGACGAAATCGACTCCGTGGACCCGCGTGACCTCACCGTGCGGACCGTGCCGGAGCGGCTGCGTATGGTGGGGGACCCGTGGGCTCGCATGCACGAGGAGCCGGGCTCGATCGCCACCCTGCTGGAGTGGTGGGAGCGGGACCTGCGCGATGGCCTCGGCGAGCTGCCCTTCCCGCCGGACTTCCCGAAGATGCCCGGCGAGCCGCCCAGGGTGCAGCCGAGCCGCGCGCGCCAGGAGTGATCAGGTCAGAACGCGGCTGAGGTCGTAGGAGGCGGGGATCTCGAGCTGCTCGAACGTGCAGGAGCGGGCGTCCCGGTCCGGCCGCCAGCGCAGGAGCTGGACGGTGTGACGGAACCGCTGACCCTCCATGTGGTCGTAGCGCACCTCGGCCACGAGCACCGGCTCGAGGCGCACGTAGGACACGTCCTTATCGGACGTGAATCGGGACCGCTCGGTCTCGCCGTGGACCACCGCGCCGTCGTCGCCCCGCATCACGAAGGGCTCCAGTTCGGCGACCAACTCTCGACGACGCCGGTCCGTGAACGCCGAGGCGCCGCCGACGTTCACGAGCTCGCCGTCGTCATCGTGCAGTCCGAGGAGGAGGGAGCCGACCCCGGTCCCAGAGGTGTGGATCCGGTAGCCGAGCACAACGACCTCGGCGGTGCGCTCGTGCTTGACCTTCAGGAGGGTGCGCTTGCCGGGGACATACGGGTCGGCTAGCGGCTTGGCGATCACGCCGTCGAGGCCGGCGCCCTCGAACTCGACGAGCCAGCGGCGCGCGAGGGCGACGTCGTCGGTCACCTGGCTGAGGTGGATGGGGGCGGGGACGCCGTCGAGGAGGCGCTCGAGTCGGGCGCGGCGCTCCCGGAAGGGGGTGGCGAGGAGGTCGGCGTCGCCGTCGGCGAGGAGGTCGAAGGCGACGAAGGACGCGGGCGTCTCCCTGGCGAGGCGGGCGATGCGGCTCTCCGCCGGGTGGATGCGCTGGGAGAGGGCCTCCCAGTCGAGGCGCTCGGCGCCCGGGTCGCCGGTGCGCACGACAATCTCGCCGTCCAGGACGCAGGGGCGGGGGAGGAGGCGGGTGACGGCGTCGACGAGCTCGGGGAAGTACCGGGTGAGGGGCTTGGAACCGCGGCTGCCGATCTCGACGCCGTCGTCGGTGAACGCGATGATCCCGCGGAAGCCGTCCCACTTCGGTTCGTAGAGGAGCCCGCCGGCGACGCTGTCCGGAGTGGGCACCTCCTTCACGGCCTTCGCCAACATCGGGGCGACGACACCGGTCACCTACCGTCCCCCCGCGCCCCGGGCCGCGGCCTTGGCGGCCTTCTTGTTCTCGCGGACGCGGGCGAGGGAGTCCGGGTCCACGATGTCCGCGACTGAGAGGAAGGTGCCCTCGGCGCCGTAGTCCCCCGCCGCCTCGCGCCAGCCGGGCGTGGTGAGTCCGCGGCGCTTGCCGAGCAGGGCGAGGAAGATCTTCGCCTTCTGCTCGCCGAACCCGGGGAGAGCCTTCAGGCGGCGGAGGATCTCCCGGCCGTCCGGGTCACCGCGGGTCCAGATGGCGGCGGCGTCACCGTCCCACCTCTCGACGACGGCACGACACACGGCCTGGGTGCGCCCGGCCATGGAGCCGGGGTAGCGGTGCACGGCCGGTGGCTGGCGGAAGATCGCCTCCAGTTTCTCGGGTTCGGCGTCCGCGATGGCCTCGGGATCGAGGGTGCCGAGGCGGTCCTTGATCTTCGCGGGGCCGGCAAACGCGGACTCCATCGTGACCTGCTGGTCGAGGAGCATGCCGAGGAGGAGGGCGAGGTCGTCCTCGGCCAGCAGCTGATCGGCGGCGGGGTCTCCGGTGAGGTGGGTCATGGGTCGATCCTGCCACGTGGGCACAACGTCCTGCCGTTGTCCGGACGTTGAGTGCTTGACCGCACCTTCTTCGATTTCCTGCCCTGAACACCCATCAAGGTTCTCACCCTTCCTGCTAGCGTCAGGCGCACCTGACAGACGTGGCAAGGGGGACACCCTGGAGGGTGAACCGCCTCAGCGGAGGAATTTCAATCGGGCGAGGCAACGGAGCCCCGCCCACAGGATGGTCATCTCGACCAGGGGAGGAGAGCCTCGTGGGTTCTCACAGCAGACAATCCGGTGCGGGGTGGCGGTGGCTCACTGCTGCCCTTCTCGCACCGCTGATGGTGCTGGCGATCTCGCCCAGCGCCATCGCAGAAGAGGTCGATGTCGCCGACTTCGGGCCCGGCAGGTACGCCGCGGATCTGGTGGCGGGCGCGAAGAAGCTCGACGTCGGTGACGTCGATGTCTGGAACGACCAGAACACCCTCTACATCTCCGTCACGCCCACGGGTTGGACGATCAAGGATGTGAAGGTCTACGTCGGGGACGAGATGGTCTTCGTCAACAAGGCCGGCCAGCCGGTGCTGGGCAAGTTCCCGTACGGCGTGGGCAAGCTCCGCGCGGGTGAGGGCTACACCCTGACCCTCGACATGCGGGAGGACCTCGGGGTCAAGTGGGGGACTCCCCACCTCAACACCCAGATCAAGAACATCTCGATCAGGGCGTCCCTCCAGAACGACCGGACGCGCAGGGTTGAGACCGCGTGGGCCGAGGGCGCCCACATGTTCACGGGAACCGCCAAGGTCAAGAGCAAGGCCGTCGGTCAGTGGTTCGCCTACAAGTTGCAGAAGCCCGGCAAGGCCAACTTCGTGGATTCGCCCGTGGCCGGCCTCGGCTACTCCACGTGGACCTTCGACTCCGATACGGACGACTCCGGGGCGTTCCTCTTCTACCCCGGTGAGCAGGTGGAGTTCTCGCTCGGCCGGTACTCCATCGGGTCCCACACCATCCCGGACGGGCCGAAGAGCAAGGTCACGCCGCTGGACCTCGTCGGCACCGACGAGATCGGCGACACCCGGGTCATCAACATGGCTCGGCTGCTGCAGAGCCTCGACACCGACGGCTCCCCGAAGGCCGGCATCTCGATCAGCCCGACCACGATCGCATGCCTGGAGCAGGCGGCGGAGAATCCGGAGAACGAGGCCATCCTCGTCGGAGCCATCGACTTCGAGGCCACCTCCGGAATCGACGAACTGATCGACGACACCCTCGCCTGCGCCATCGACAAGCAGCCGGACATGCAGGAGGTCGACCCCGCCACCGCGCTGGAGAACCTCGAGAAGTCCCTCGACAGCACGATGTTCCGCAAGAACGTCTCCAAGACCCCAGACATGACGAGCACGAAGTCCAAGCTCAACATCATGGCCCGGTGGTTCCCGGCGCTCAGGGCCAACGGCGAACCGACGACGGTCGAGTACCGCGACGAGACCGGCGCCCTCATCCGGACGGCCGAGGAGGCCAAGCCGATCGTGGTCACCTATACCGACGCCGTGGAGGAGACCGGCGCCGAGGACATCTTCGCGGGTATCTCCCGTGACGACGGCACCACCTTCAAGCGCATGAACCTGTCCCGCGCCGCGGACAAGTCCTCCTTCGAACTGGCGGACGGCACCGACTTCTTCGGTCAGGCGAAGAAGCCCGTCATCGGGGTGCAGGACAACAACATCCTCGTCGCCTGGACGTCGAAGTACTGCAACGGCGGCCGCCCGGCCTACGCGATCGACTTCGATCCCGATACGGACGACTACATCTACGACAACGAGTACTACACCGAGGACATCTGGGGCGTGGCGGGGCCGCAGCGCTCCGTGGACTACACCGACCAGGGGTTCCCCGAGGTCGGCGAGGTCCCGTACAGCTGCGTCTGGACCGCGCGTGGCGTCATCGCCACGCAGGCTGACGTGGAAGCGGGACTCGGCGAGTTCGTGGGTGACAGCGTCTGGTTCAAGCCCGAACGGCTGACCTCCGGGCGGCGCGACGCCAACCAGGTCTTCCTCGGCAGCGCTGACGGCGCGGGCTTCGCCATCGCCTGGCAGGAGGACCCCGAGGGCCTCCGGCCCGGTCAGGCCAAGGGCCCCGGCCCCGGCTGGGGTGGCGCCACCACCAACCACAAGACGGACATCTGGTACAGCTACATCACGTGGGACGACTTCCAGTTGGTGGACGCGAACTTCGTTGCCGGCGGCGATCCCCAGCATGACGACCCGGAACTCGTTGGGCGGCCCAAGGCCCTGGTGCCCATGTCCCTGCCGGTGCGCGTCACCGACAATGACGTGGTCAACAGCGAGAACATCATGGCCGAAACCACCGACTTCGTGACCTGGACACCCACCAGCAAGGACGTCGAGGGCGACGGTGACGGCGACGGCACCCACGCATACGGCTACATGGTCGACGGCC
This sequence comes from Actinomycetota bacterium, assembly GCA_051744325.1. Lineage (GTDB taxonomy): Bacteria > Actinomycetota > Actinomycetes > Actinomycetales > Actinomycetaceae > UBA1383. Next base: position 35,124 of record JBNJCY010000003.1, on the reverse strand, counting down.
TGTGCACGGCCTGGTACAAGAAGGTCAACGAGCAGGACGAGACCAAGCAGGTCTGCGTGACTGCGGACGGACGGCTCCTCGACGGCAACACCGGCGCCTCCCGGCCGAACCTGTTCCTGCAGAAGTACACCAAGGCGGACGGAACGGTGAGCGCATGGGCCATCTTCGCCTACGACGAGAGCAAGGGACTGGGCGCCGGTCCACCGGAGGAACCGGGGATCCCGAACGAGGGCGAGGCGCCCTACCTCCCGGAGGAGGGGAAGAACTCGCTGTACCACAGCTTCGACTTCATGAACCCTGACCTCGTCAGCGCGGGAGCGATGATCAACCTGCCGCAGAAGGAGTACACGGTCACGACCGATGACGCCGAACACGTCACCGAAGTCGATGTCACCAGCAACATCTCCTACGTGGTGGACGAAGATGGCAACCGAATCCTCGAACCACAGCCAGTTCTCGACGCCGATGGCGTTCCGACCGGCGAGGTAGCAGATCAGCCGCAGATCAACTACGAGAATGCCCGCCGCCCCCGGTTCATCATCCAGGGCAAGAAGGCTGCCACCGACTCGGTGAACAACACCATCATGATGATCCTCTACAAGGAGGGCGAGGAGGGCAGTGGACGTCCATCCGACATCATGCTGCGCCCCGTCGTCGTCCCGGACGGCCAGACCGGCAACCCGTACCGGCCGGAGAACATCGTGTGCAACGCGTGGGAGACGGCCGACAACGGCCAGACCGTCTGCGTGGATGGCGCCCAGAACATGAGCACCGTCAATCCCACAATCACCGCGGACTCGCAGGGCGAGCCGACCTCAGAGGACCCCTACGGCGCCGTGAAGGTGGTCGAGTGGGAGCAGACGGAGAACACTCTCGCCTGGCCGTCCGGGGTCAACCGGTACGAGGACGCCCGCGCCCACCGCGGCGCGATCATGGGCGACTTCGTGGTCATGGGGTACTCCTACACGCCCAACTGGGCCGCCTACCGGAACGGGAACGACAAGTACGACTTCTTCCTGCGGCGGTCCTTCGACGGAGGCCTGACGTGGACCACCGACCCGAACGGGGTGGGTGTCACCAATTGCGACACCTTCACCGACCCTGTCTCCAAGGAGAAGACGGAGGTCTGCGTGACCTACGGGGCTGGGGAGTTCGAGCAGGCGCGCAACCTGTCGCAACTGCCGAACTCCAAGGAGAGCGTGATCGAGCCCAGGATCGTGAAGGCGCCCGGCACCATCAAGAATCCCGATGACACCTCGACCGGATACCCCGAGGACATCAACCGCTTCGGGATGTACTACGTCAGCTACGGCACGGCCACCAACCCCGGGCAGATCGTCGGCCACCCCGACGAGCCCGTGGAGATCGAGGAAGCGGCTCCCTTGGATCTCTTCTACAGCTTCAGCCAGGATCTCGGCGAGACCCACGTGGACGTGGAGTGGAACGTCAACCCGGACAGTGAAGGCAACTACGCCGGTGAGACCGTCACACGCTGGGACTACCTGGCCAAGGGCGATCCCGAGCAGGGTGAGGCGCAGTTGCGGATGACCCCGGACGGCTCGCGCTTGTACGCCACATGGCTGGAGGACGACGAGAACGGCAGCGACATCTGGTTCCGGCGCATCATGAGCCCGGAGTTCCCGGCCAACGTTTCGGGCACCGAATAGTCAGACGAGAACAGCACGGGCGCCCCGCGGAGAACCCGCGGGGCGCTCCCCCGTCACCGGAGCGACTCAGCCGCCAGTTCCACGGCCTCGCGGGCGAGGAATGATCGTGCGGGCAGGATCTCGATGCCCATCTTCCCGAGCGTGTTCCGCATGCCGGCGCCCATCCCCTCCACCACCACGTGGGTCACGCCGTGTTCGCGGAGGAACCTGACGATGCGGGCGTGGTGGGCGCCCTCGGTCCCCTCCTCACGAGCCACGTCCCAGCCGACGGCGTGCTCCGCCCAGTCGGCGATCGCGCCGTGCTCGACGCGCACGATCGCGACGCGTGGGGCACGGCCCCAGCCCTGCTCGACCCCGCCATCGGGGGTCACGGGAATGGCGATGTTCATGTGGGTCCTCCAGTCTCGGTGCCGGGTCTGTCCGGCCTTGTCCCCACCCATGGTCGCCCCACCAGCCACGCCAGCGCCAGCGCGATGGCCGCACCGGCCGCGAAGTCGAGCACGCGCAGCGCGGCGACCGTGATTGCAAGGAGTGCCGGGACGAGGGGCCATGTCCCCGGCAAGAGGTGGACCAGGACAGTGGCGAGGACGGCACCCGCTACTGTCCCGGTCACCGTGTCCCGGGCGGAGCTTCGCACCGAGGCGAGTCCCGGTCGCAAGATCGCCGCGAGTGCGAACACCACCCAGTAGGGCTTGACCTCCAGGAGGTCGCCACCCCGCCCGTCGCCACGCCGAGCAGGAGCGGGAATCCCATTCGCTCCGGCGAGCGCGAACAGCACCGTCGTGACCGGGCTCGCGGACCCGCCGAGTGCCCCGACCGTGACGAGTGCCGCCGTCGAGGCCGAAGATCCCGCCAGGCCCGCCACAGGGGAGATCCGCCCGGCAGCGCCGGGGAGGACGTGGAGAAGCCCGATGAGCGCCGCCCCGAGGGCGGGCTGCCGAACGCGACGGCACCGAGGACGACGGCGGTGACCACGGACCCGGCGGCGAACAGCAGCCACGGCCACGAGTGGACATCCGGCCCCGGATCGGCGATGGACACCCAGAGGGCCACCGTCCCGGTGACGAGGCCAGCGCCGAGGTGTCCAGCCGCGGCACCGGCGACAGCGGGCAGGAGCAGCGCCACGGCGATCCGCGCGGCGAGGTCCCATCGGAGGGCTGCCCGGGCGGGGGAGGGGATTGGGCGAGGTCATTCGAGACCTTCGGTCGGTGGTGAGCAGTCTCCCACCGCGGCTGGCATACGATCGTCTCACCAGCGGCAATGGAAGGTGCACGGTGAACGAGTCCCCGACGGGCCGTCATAGGGGCGGCGTGTTCCGACGCCTGCGGACGGCACTGGCGGGGCTGCGGATCCTGGCGTGGATTCCGGATCGCGAGCCGAGTACCGGCCACCACACCATCGACAAGCGCCGCCCCATCCAGGTCGTGGTCCTCGCCTTCCTGGGGGCGATCGTCCTCGGGACCGGCCTCCTCCTGCTCCCGGCGGCCTCCACGGCCGAGACGAGCCCGCTCGAGGCGCTTTTCACTTCCGTCTCCGCCATCTGCGTCACCGGCCTCATCGTGGTGGAAACCCCCACGCACTGGACGGCGCTGGGACAGTCAGTCATCCTCGTCCTCATCCAACTGGGCGGCTTCGGCGTCATGACGGCGGCGACAATCGTCAGCCTCGTGTTGTCGCGCCAGCTGGGGTTGGAGACCCGGTACGTCGCGGCGGTCTCGACCCGCACCGTCCGCCTCGGCGACGTGCGTCAAGTCCTGCGCGGCGTGGCACGCACCACCGTGGTCATGGAGGTCTCCACGGCTCTGGTGCTCACGCTGCGCTGGTGGATCTCCTACGGGGAGCCACCCGGACGGGCCCTGTGGCTGGGGATCTTCCACTCGGTCTCGGCGTTCAACAACGCCGGCTTCGCGCTCTTCACGGACAGCCTCGTCGGGTACGAGTCCGACCCCTGGATCATCGTGCCCATCTCGGCGGCGCTCGTGATCGGCGGTCTCGGCTTCCCGGTGCTGCTCGAAATCGTGCGGCACTACCGTTGGCCACGCCACTGGAGCCTCCAGGCGCGCGCCACCGCCGCCATGTCGCTCGGGCTGGTCCTCGGCGGGTGGTTGTTCGTGCTGGCCGCCGAGTGGGGCAACCCCGGCACCCTCGGGCCCCTCAGCATCCCCGGGAAGATCCTCGGTGCCTTCTTCCAAGGCGTCGTCCCCCGCACGGCGGGCTTCAACAGCGTGGACATCGCGGAGATGAACAGCGGGACGTGGTTCGGGCTCGACATCCTCATGTTCATCGGCGGCGGCAGCGCCGGCACTGCCGGCGGCATCAAGGTGACCACGGTGGCGGTGCTCGGCTATGCGATCTGGTCCGAGCTGCGGGGCGACAAGGACGTGCGCGCGAACCGGTGGCGCCTGTCCCCGAAGTCCACCCGGGAGGCCATGACCGTCACGGCTCTGAGCCTCGCGCTCGTGGTACTCGCAACGAACCTCATCCTGCTCACGTCGGACTTCACGCTCGATCAGATACTGTTCGAGGTCGTCTCCGCCTTCGGTACGGTGGGCCTCTCGACAGGCATCACGGCAGAGTTGGCCGCGGGCCACCAGCTGATGCTCATGGTCCTCATGTTCGTGGGCCGTCTCGGACCGATCACCCTGGGCTCGTCCCTTGCGCTGCGCACCCGCGGCCGGGACTACCGCAACCCCGAGACCACGATGATCATCGGCTGAGGCTCACAGCCCGCCCACGCCCTTCAGCACCAGCATCACGCCGATCGCGATGACCACAACGGAGACGACGGCGTCGTTGTGGGTGACGAGCCAACGTCGCGCGGCGTCGAGCGGTCGGTCCGTCCGGCTCCCGAGCACGAGGCGGAGCAGGATGGGAAGCGCCACCGCGGAGGCCGCCACGACCGAGAAGAGGACGACGGCAGCCACCGCACGCCCCATCCCCAGCTCGGCGGATCCGATGGCGACCCCTCCCGCCAGCACGAGGAGGATGACCTTCGGGTTCGCGACTGCGAGGAGAAAACCGAGCCGCAGCGACTGGGCGGGGGAGTACCCGCCGAGCGCGGCCATCCACGCCGGGGCCTCCGCCTTCCCGCCGCCCGTCACCCACTTGCGGGCTCCGAGCGCGATGAGGACGATTCCGAGGACGAGCCTCGTCCACGACGCCCACGTGGGTGTCTCGTCCCACAGTTCGACGGCGCTGGCGGCGGCCGTGAAGGCCGCCGCCAGTACCAGGAGCCCGCCGGACCAGCCGGCGAGGAAGCTGCCACCGTTCGCTAGGGGCCTCCCCGTCAGGAGCAGTAGGACGACGGGGATGAGCGGGAACGGCGACACGGCGATGGCGACCGCCACGGGGACGAGCTCGAGGGCGAGGTCGCTCATGTCGATGGGTCCTAGGAGCCGATGCCGGCGGCGATGATGCTCGTGACCACCACCGAAGTGATCGTGACGGTGGAGAAGCCCGCGATGATCATCTTCGGGAGGATGTCCCCCTCGATGGCGGCCACCTCGTCCGGGGATTCCCCTCCGCCCCTTGCGGCCTCCTGGCTGAGGATCATCGTGCCGGGGAAGCCGTAGAGCGAGGTGAGCCCGATCGCGATCGAGATGGGGATGCTGTAGCCCAGCAACTTGCCGGCCAGCCCCGCGAAGAGCGCGATGCCCGCCACGCCGAACAGGAAGGCGAGGAAGAGGGGGAAGGCGAGCGCCGCCACGTCGGCGGGCTGCACGGTCGCCAACGGCCCGAAGATCAGGATCATGATCGCGATCATCATGAGGCCGAAGGAGTCGATGCCGGAGAGAACGGCGGGCTTGAACACACCCGTGGCCCGGAGCACGATGCCCAGGATCAGCGCGACGACGAAGGTGTTCAGGATGCCGTCGGTGATGTTGTTGATCCCCGTCGCGACGAGCACGGCGAGGCCCACGACGAAAAGTGTTCCCGCCGTCGTAAGGAAAGGCGGCGGCAGCTTCGTGGCGGGAGCTTCCCCGGCCTCGACCAGGACGGGGACCTCGAGCCGGCCCGCGCGGTACTCGCCCTTCAGCCGCTGCGCCTCCTTGCGGAGGATGATCGAGGTGAGCGGGAAGCCGACCAGGCCCTGGAGCGCGGCGATGAGGACGGGGAACACGGCCACCGCCGTCAGCCCGATGCCGAGAGCCGCCTCCTGGATGATGAGCACCGAGATCGTGCCGCCGCTGAGCGAACCGGTGCCGGCGATCACGAAGTCCAGCGCCGCGGCGACGCCCTCGTAGCCGCCGGGTGCCCGTTCCCCGAAGATCAGGGCGGCCACGAGCAGCGCGATCCCGATGCCGATCACGGTGGAGACGCCGATGACGAATGTCTTCCACTGCTTCTTGAAGTCCTCGATGCTGATCAACGTGCCCAGGTGCACGATGATGAACCCGACCACCACGCCGGCGAGCGCGAGCAGCGAGGAACTGGTGAGCAGATCCTCGGGGAAGACGTCGGTGAGGAAGCCGATCAGGAAGATGATCGACGCGACGAACAGGGACGACAGCAGCGACTGCGTCTTCTTGGCGACGAAGTCGCTGACCGTCCAGACCGCCATGACGACGACGAACGCGAGTACCGGGTTCACGACGAGACCTCTCGTGCTGAAGTGGCGTGGGGTCAGTCAGGGACGGTGAAGCTGCGGGCCAGCTCGACCAGCAGGCGCGCGCCGAATCCGGTCGCGCCCGCGGAGCGCCACGAATCGTCACTGCTCGCGTGCATGGTACCCGCGACGTCGAGGTGGCCCCACGGCGTGTCACCCACGAACTCGGCAAGGAAGAGCGCGGCCGTGATGCTCCCGGCGAAGGGCCCGCCGAGGTTGGAGATGTCCGCGATGTCCGAGTCGAGGAGCTTGCGGTACCGCTTCTCCAGCGGGAGCTCCCACACGGGCTCGCCGGTGGCCTCCGACGCGGCCTCGATCTGGGCGACGACGGCTGCGTTGTTGCCCATCACCGGGGCCACGAGGGGCCCGAGCGCCACGAGCGTTGCTCCGGTCAGGGTGGCGATGTCCACTATGGCGTCCGGGGACTGCTCGGTCGCGAGCACGAGCGCGTCCGCCATCGCGAGCCGGCCCTCGGCGTCGGTGTTCTTCACCTCCACCGTGGTCCCACCCCGGATGGTGAGCACGTCCCCGAGGACGTAGGCCGAGCCGGACGGCACGTTGTCCGTGCAGGAGAGGTACCCCGTGACGCGGGTCCGGACCCCGAGGTCCCGCAGGGCGGTGAACATGCCGAGGATGGAGGCCGCCCCGCCCATGTCCGTCTTCATGAGGAGGTGCATCGGGTCGGACGGCTTCAGGGAGATGCCGCCGGAGTCGTACATGATGCCCTTGCCCACGAGGGCCAGGTGTCCGGTGGGCTCGCCCTCGGGAACGTAGGTGAGCACGATCATCCGCGGTTCCTCGGCGCTGCCGCGATTCACCCCGAGGAGGCCACCGAAACCCTCTGCGATGCACTGCTCCAGGTCGAGTGCCTCGACACCGAAGCCGTTGGCCGCGCCAAGCTCCACCGCAGACTCCGCCATGTCCGTGGCGGTCAGGTGCGCGGCGGGGGTGTTCGTGAGGTCCCGGGCGACGACGGCGGCACGTGCCGTGGCGACACCCATCGCCGCCCCGTCCTCCAGCTTCACGACATCCGCGCCGGTGAGCTGCAGCTCGGCCAGAGCCGTGTCCTTCGGCTCCGAGCGGAGCACGTTGTAGCGGTAGCGGGCCAGCAGGACGCCCTCCACGGCCGCCTGGGCGGCCGTTGCAGGCTCGATCTGGACGGCGGAGAGGTCGAGCCCGACCACCGCGCTGCGTGCCGCGGTCGCACGGGAGAACGCCGCGGCGAGGTCGCGCACGCCGTCGACGGTCAGCTCGCCCAGGTCCCCGGCACCGACGGCCACGAGTTCGGGGCCGCCGTCGCGCGGGATCACGAGTGCGGTCCCGAGCTTGCCGTCGAAACCGGCCGCGGCGAGACCGGCCCGGGAGATCCCGAGCGCCGCGGGAGCGTCGCCCTCGGTGGGCACGAGAAACCCGATCGCCTCCACCCCCGTCAGTGCCTCCACCGCGCGCACGCGTGCGGGGGACACCTGGGAGGGAATCGGGGTGAAGTCGGCGGGGATGAGCTTGGCCGGACGCCGGGTCATCTCGGTTCCCTTCTCGCTGTTCAGGAGACCTTCGGCGGCCGCAGGCGGCCGATCAGGATGAGGGTGAGTCCCTCCAGGAGGGTCTGGATCCCGACCAGGGTGCCCAGGAGGGTGAGCGTCGCGGTCCCGATGTTGAACAGGACCCAGAGGCCCAAGGCGATCGAGATGGCCCCGGCAAACACCAGGAGCCAACGCCCCTGGGTGTTCTGGAAGGCGATGATGACGCGGGTGATGCCGGAGGCGAGGAACATGGCTCCGGCCATGAGCGTGAGGCTGAGCGCGCCGATGAGCGGGTTCCGCAACATGAAGAGGCCGAGCACCACCAGGATCGCGCCGCCGAGTGCGGCGGACCAGAAGCCCCCGGACTTCAACCGGAACAGTGCGCCGACCACCAGGACGATGCCGGACAACAGGGCCGTCCACCCGAGGAAGAGGACGGAGATGGCGGTCGCGAAGACCACGTTGCCGAGCAGGACGAGTCCTCCGATGATGATCAGAATGCCGAGGACGATGTCCCACGGCGTGCGACGGACGGTGAGGCCGCCGGGTGCGGTGTCGGTCTTGGTCACGGTTTCTCCTTACGATGGACGCGGGGCGGGCAGCCCTCTGATGCCACAGCGTGGCGCCGTCGCTGCTGCCGGTGCATCACCCGTTGCGGGTGTCCTCGAAGGACCAGTGGAGTGGCTACGGTGCTGGTGAGGCAGCGTGTGGCTGCCTGACCGAATGAAGGAGGACCCATGGTGCGCTTCCTCGCCTCCGTGGCACTGCACCTGCTCGCGAACGGAGTCGGACTGCTGGCCGCGGCGCTCGTGCTCCCGGGGCTACGCATCGAACCGCTGGGGTTCGTGGTCGCCGTACTGCTCTTCACTTCTGTCGAGGTCCTGCTGGGACCCTTCGTCGTGAAGATGGCGATGCAGTACGCCCCCGCCCTCCGCGGCGGTATCGCCCTCGTGACAACGTTCATCGGACTGTTGCTGACATCCACCTTCACCGACGCGCTGCGCATCGAGGGGGCCCTGACGTGGATCCTCGCGCCCTTCATCGTGTGGGTCTTCGTCCTGCTTGCCGCCATCCTCCTGCCGATGGTTCTCTTCAAGAAGGTCCTCGGCGAGGCCCGCGAGCGCCGCTCCTGATCACAGGTCGAATGATCACCAGTCGACGAGCGCTCGCAGGGCGTCCTCGAGCCTGCCCGCCAACCCTGTCTCGGCCTCGACGACAGCTCTTTGCTCCAACGCCCTGCTCGGGTGGCCGGTGATGATCCCGTCGACTCCCTCACGCATGAAGGTGCGCATCCGCACGGGATCCGTCACGGTCCAGAGGAACACCCGGACTCCTGCCGTGTGGGCCTGACCCTGGACGTTGGGGGACCAGGAGGTCTGCTCCAACGTCACGAAGTCGGCGGCGCCCGGATCAAGGCGACCCCGGGAGAATGCGACCACCCAACCGGTGGTGACCTCGGGGAAACGGTCCTCGATCTCCGAAACGGTCTCCCGGTCGAAGGCCTGCACGAGGGCAGTGCCGACCAGGTCGTGCTCCTTGATCACGGCGACGACGTCCCCCACCAGGTCGCCCCGCTCGCGGCCGTGCTCCTTGAGTTCCACGAGCAGGGACACCCCGAGTTCCGCGGCCCGGGCGGCGAACGCGTCGAAGGTGGGGATCGTCCCCGCGTGGACGCCCTGGCTGATGGCGGTGCCGGTGAGCTCGGTTGTCGTCATCTCGAACACGTTCCGGTTCACCCCGGCGATGCGGCGCAGATTGGTGTCGTGGACGACGACGAGCCCGCCGTCGCCCGCCTGGAGGACGTCGAGTTCGACGTGCTCGGCACCCAGCGCCGCAGCCGCCTCGAGCGACTCGATCGTGTTCTCGACGGCGCCATAGGTGGCGCCGCGGTGGGCGACGATCGCCGTCGTCCGTCCCGTGCCCGCTGACAGGAGCGCGCCCGCGTTCACCGCGCTCCCGGCGAGCACAAGCACGAGGCAAGCAGTCAGGACACGCGGCCCGGGGGCGGTGGCCGCGAGCACCGGGTCCGTCGCGGCGGGCCAGTTCGGACGGGAGACGGCGAGCAGGACCACGCTCACGAATGCCGCGACCAGACCGGCGCCGACGACTACGAACACCTGGGTGACGGTGAGCGCGATCCCGGCCACTGCCACGGAGGCGGCAGGCCAGACGGAGTCGCTGAGCCGCGTGGCGGCCACCGCCATCGTGACCATCCCGGTCGCGACGACGATCCCGCCGAGCCAGAGGGCGAGCGCGAGGAGTGCGAGGCGGATACTCCGACGCCGGGTCAGCCGCCAGCTCGCGGCGAAGGCCGCCGCAGGCCGCATCTCGGTCGTGAGAAGGAGGGTGGGTACCAGCACCAGTCGCAGGTTCAGGACGAGGACGACGGCGAACCCCACGAGCCACGCCGCCGTGCCGAGGGGGGTCTTCTGCAGTTCGCCCGCGATGAACGGCGGCAGTTCGATGCCGCGGGTGAGCGAGGCACCGAGGCCGAATCCGCCCAGGGGCGCGAGCACGAAGGCGTACAGCGCGAGAAGACCCGCCTGCGGGCCGGCGAGCCTCCGTGCCGTCGCGAGGCCCTCCCCGGCGAGGTCGCGGATCCGCGGGGTGCGGGCTTCGGCGAGGTCGCGGCCGAGCAGGACGAAGGCGGCATGCTGCAGGAGGACCGCGGTCGTGGCGACCCCCGCGAGCAGGAGCAGGAGCAGGAGCGAGAGCGGATGGCGGACCACCTGGCCCACGCTCGCCTCCGTGAGGGCGGCGACCCCCGCAGCCCTCAGCGCGCCACGCAGCAGCACGACGATGGCGGGACCGGCGAGCAGCGCCACGAGTGCTTGCAGCACGACGGCGGTGCGCAGCCAGGTGCGCCAGTTGGTGGCGACCATCCTCGCAGCGGTGGCGACGGCGTCACCCACCGTCACCGTCCACGACGCCCACCTCGACGCGCTCGCCGACGCCGGCGTCGACGACGACCTTGATTCCGGTGGGAATGCTGCCGTCGAGCGCAGCGAGCAGCGCTGCGGTGTCCGGCAGTGCGCCGGGGACCTCGATGTCGAGGATCGCGGTGGCCGAGGTGACGGTCACGTCCGTCAGCCTCCCACCCGGGACGTCGGCGAGCCACTCCTCCGCGACCGCCGTGACGCGCTGCGTCCAGATCGCCACCGCCAGGTTGGCGGCGGTGTTGGACAGGAGCGGCACGAGGACCAGGACGAGGACGGCGGCGACCGCGGAGTTGGCCCGCCTCCGGTTGAAGCCGCGGGCAAGGGCTGCCTCCCGCGCGTACCCATAGGCGGTGAACACCAGGGTGCCTGCCATGACCAGGGCGACCATGTTGGAGAGGAAGAGGAGGAACGCTCCGAGTGCGAGAACCGGCTGGCCGTTCCCGAGGCAGATGCCCACCACCCCGAGGGGCGGCACGAGCGAGATGGCGATCGCGACGCCGGGCAGCACGTCGCTCACGTCGCGGCGCGCCAATCCGACCGCGCCCGCGAGCCCGGTGGCCACGGCCGCCACCATGTCGAGGATCCCGGGCGAGGTCCGTGCGGCGATCTGCGAGTTCGAGACCGAGCCGACCGCATCGGGTAGCGGCCACGAGGCGAGCGCCCCCAGTGTGACGACTGTCGCCACCCCGGCCGTCACCCAGCCCATGGAGCGGACCACCTGGCTCGCGTCTCCACGCACGATGCCGAGCGCGATCCCCATGATGGGGACAGAGAGCGGAGCGATGATCATCGCTCCGATGACCGTGGCGGTGGAGTCGCCCAGCACGCCGGCGACCGCGATGATCGCGGAGAGCACCAGCATGGTCCAGAAGCCGGAGATCTTGGCATGCCGGTCACCGAGGTCGAGGTCGAGCCGGGCCGTCAGTTCCTCCAGGTCCCTGCGCTGCCCGGCCGGCAGGACGGCCTCCCAGGGGCCGGTCACGAGAACGGCCAGACGAGCGGGATCACAAGCAGGGCGATCGCTAGCCAGGTGAGGAGGAGGGGGAGCCCGAACCGCCAGTAGTCGCCGAAGCGATAGCCCGCGGGCGCCATCACCATCATGTTCGCGGGGGTGGCGATCGGCGTCAGGAAGGACGAGGAGCCGGCGACGGCCACGAGCATGAGCACCGGCGCAGGCGAGATGCCCGTCTCGAGGGCCGCGGCGACGGCGATCGGCACCACGATGAGTACGGTGGCGGTGTTGCTGATGATCTGGCCAAGCGTGGCGGTGAGGAGGAAGATCGCGATCAGGAGGAGGTACGGGGAGCTCGTTCCCACCGCTCCGAGCAGCACCGACGCGATACGGTCGGCGGCCCCGGAGGAGGAGATCGCCGTCGAGAGGGGGATGAGACCACCGAGGAGCACGATCGTCTGCCAGGAGACGGCGTGGTAGGCCTGCTGCGGGCTGATGACGCGGAAGGCGACCATCGCAGCCGCTGCCCCGAGGCCAGCCACCGCGGGAGCCACCACTCCGGAGGCCAGCAGGACAACCATCGCAGCGAGGATCAACACCGCCTCGACGGCCTTGGCGCCGAAGGGCACGGCCTGACGGCGGACCCGCTCGGGGGAGTCGATCACGAGGACGTCGCGGTCGTCCACGAGGGTGTCGATGACCGCCCACGGGCCGTGGAGGAGCAGTGAGTCGCCTTCGGCCAAGACAGTGCTCCGGGCGCCGCGGTCCTGGCCCAGGTGGCCGACGGCGAGGATCACGATCTCCCCGAGGCGCACCATGCCCGGGAACACCCGCTCGCCCACGAGCGGGGAGCGCGGCGGCACGACGACCTCGACCACGCCCATCTGCTTCGTGACCAGGTCGTCCGGGCGCACGGGACGCAGCCCGACGCTGAGGCCGTGTGACTCGGCGAAATCGATGACGTCGCCAGCGGGGCCCGCGAGGGACACCGCGTCGGAGGGGGCGATCACGTGGTCCGCCCCCGCTGCCGACCCGTCGGAACGTTGCACCCCGAGCACCGTCAGGGCTGCGGAGACCGGTGGGAGCTCGCGGAGCAACGACCCGATGACGGGGGAGTCATCCCGGACCCGGAGCCGATAGAAGCCGTCCTGGAGGGCGTAGTGGCCCGCGAGCGTCGCGGCGTGCCGGCTCAGATCGGTCATCGCAGAGCCCGGTGGGCGCGAGGGGAGAAGGCGCGGTCCGGCGAGGATCGCGAGCAGAATCGTCGCGGTCAGCAGCGGGATGCCGAGGATCGCGAACTCGAAGAAGCCGAAGGGCTCGCCGCCCGCGCCGGCGAGGGCGTCGCTGACGATCACGTTCACCGGGCTGCCGGAGAGGGCGAGCAGCGAGCCCGCATGGGCGGCGAAGGCGAGCGGCATGAGCATCTGGGACGGATGGTGGTCATGCCGGAGCGCGACCACCACCACCATGGGAAGAAGGGCGGCGACTGATCCGTTCGGGCTCACCACCGCCGTCAGCACGCCCGCCAGGAGCATGAACGCAACGAGAAGGCGCCGCCGGTCCGTCCCTGCCCGCTCCGTGATCGTCTGGCCGGCCCACGTGGTCACGCCCGTGGCGTCCAGGCCCTCGCTGATGACGAACAGGGAGGCCACGAAGATGACGACCGGATCGCCGAAGCCCGCCAGGGCCTGCTCGACGGAGAGCACGCCGGTGACGTGGAGCGCCAGCGCGACGAGGATGGCCACGACCCCCACCGGGAGCCTGTTCCAGATGAAGAGGCCGACGGCTCCGGCGAGGATGAGCAGGCTGGTGACCGCGGGGTCCATCTCGGGACAGTCCTCAGGATCCTTGAAGGATCCGCGCCTTCTGCACCTCGAACTCGATCTCGGTGAGCACGCCGGCCGCCTTCAGTTCACCGAGCTGCTTGAGCTGCTCGATCATGATGGAGGTGTCCACGGGTGCGGGGGCCGCGACGGGTGCCGGTGCAGGGGCGGGTGCGGCCACTGGGGCGGGTGCGGGTGCCGGGGCAGCGGCGTGCTGCGCGGCCCACTGGCCCTGCTGCCGCGCTGCCGCCCTGCCGTGGGCGCGAGTCGCGGTGGACGTGATCACCGCGGTGCGCGCGGCGGTACGCAGGAGGCTCATTGATCCTTCTCCTTGTCGTTCCCGAGGACCGCGAGGAGGTCCAGGGGGTCCACGTGGGCCGCGGTGACGATGCGGGCGCCACCCGCCTCGATGGCGTCGGCCATGGGCATGATCCAGACGTGCTCGAAGAGGAGCACCCCGGCGAGGCTCCCCGGTTCGATGACCTCACCGACGAAGGCGACGTCGTCGGGGTCGAGGAGCCCGGACGCCGCGCCGACGAGGAACCCGAGGTCCTCCGGGGCGTCCGCGACGGCGTCGGCGATGTCGACGGACTCGACACTGCCGTCCATGTCCCGGCGGACGAACTCGAGGTCGAGGACATGGATGATGTCCCGCTCCACCAGGTCGAGGAGCGTGGCGAAGCCCTGCGACCTCACCTCCCCCCGGGGAAACTCGATGACGAGGACGTCAACGGGGCCTATCCTGTCCATGCTCATTCCTCCTCGGTAAGGGTGAGCCCGGCGGAGTCGTCGCCGAGCTTCAGGGTGGTGCCGGCGAGGGACAGAGCCGGATCGGACGTCAGGAAGTCGCTGAGCCACTGGTCCTGCGCCATGAGGGCGTCGTCGCAGGCCATCATCGTCGACGCAAGGGCCTCCGCGACGTCCAGCGTGCCGCCGTCCCACGAGGCGGCGCCGAACAGGGTGTTGCAGCCGGCGTTCGCGGAGACCTGTCCGTCCTCGAACGTGATCGTCATCTCGCTGCCCTCCACGAGGTCGTGCCCGCGCACCTCGGTGGCGGTGAACGTGCGCCCCTCGAGCTCGCTGGACCCCGAGCAACCGGAGAGAGCGAGTGCCGCGATCGCCGCGACGGCCGCTCCGCGGACCATCGGGCTCATGCCTCGGGAGTGGTGAGGTCTGCAGCGAGTTCCTTCTCGTCCTCCTCGGAGAGTGAGGTCTGCAGCACCGAACCACCGAAGGGGGCCATTGCTGAGCGGAACTTGTCCTCGGTGATCTTGTTGGCCATGATCACGACGGCGGCCTTGCCGGGCTCGAGCAGGGACTGCACGCGCTCCTTGAAGGCCCTGTCGATGCCTGACTTGCCGAGCCGGCCGCTGACCGCGCCCATGAGGCCGCCCATGACGAGGCCGAATCCCGGCACGAGGAAGAGCAGGCCGAAGAGCGTCCCCCAGAGCGCGCCCGACGCCGCGGAGGCCCCGACGATCTTCCCGGGCGTCTCGACCCGCTGCTTGCCGTCCTCGTCCACCCGCACGACGGCCAGGCCGCTGAGGTTGACCACGAAGTCACGCTGCAACTCGAGGACCTTGTCGTAGGCCTTCCCTGCGGTGTCGTGGTCCTCGTACCCGAGGATGATCAGTTCTGACATCGGCTTCTCCTTGCTACTGGGCCCGCGCCGTATCGGGCCGACTGTCTGATGGAGCCACGATGACGGACCACCCCAACCGAGCGGATCACCCGCAACGGGTAATCCCGCTCCCGACTGGTCGGGTGAGGATGGTGTTCCCCTCCCCAAGGAAGGAGCGGCATGGCAGGACAGGACTCGTGCTCGTCGATCGAGGTGCGGATCTGTGCACGCGGCGTGCTCACCGAAGAGACCCGGCGGGAGCTGGCGAGCTTCAGCGAGGCGGGGGACGGCACACACCTGGTGCTCCGTGGCACGGTGGTGGACCAGGCCGCCCTCGTCGGAGTTCTCGAACGGCTCTGGCGCGCCGGACTCCACATCCGGGACGTGGAGGTCATCCCGGCCACGGACGAGCCGGGACCGTTCCTCCTCCCGGTCGTGGCGCGCCTTGAGTTCCGGGGTCAGGTGGCCGATCTGCTCGATCTGGTCGTCACGGAACCCCACACCATCGAGGCGACCGCCGTCACAACGATGGAGGTCGCGCTGCGCGACGACGCCGAGGCCCTGTTCGAGCTCCTCGCCCGGCTGGAAAGGATCTCCCTGGACATCCATGAGGTGCACGTCCGGCCTCAACGCGGATAGAGCGATTTCGCGGGATCCCCTAGACTGTCGGCTGGCGGGAGGACACGACCACGTTCAGTGGCACTCTCGGCACCTCGAGGTGGGATGTGGTCAGTTCACACGCGGTCTCCTCCCTCTTCGACGCACGACTCACGGCCCCGCGGCCCCCGCTGGACATCATCGACCGGCCTCGCGTCCACACGATGATCGACGGCGCGGTCCGCCATCACCCCGTGACATTGGTCACCGGTGGAGCGGGGACGGGCAAGACACTCGCCGTCGCCGAGTGGGCCACAGTCGACGACCAGTCATGCCCGGTGGCATGGTTGTCCGTGGACCGCGGCGTCAAGGCTCCGGTGCGCCTGTGGACCGGGATCGTCCGGGCCGTTCGCCGAGCACTGGAGGAGGACCTCGGCGAACTCCCGGTGCCCGAGTCCGTGGACGAGGAGTTCGTGGAGATCTTCGCCGCATGGATCGGGGGGCACCCGGTGTGCCTCGTTCTCGACGACCTCCATGAACTGGCCGGCGGCGTGGCGTGGGACGGACTGGACCACCTCCTGCGGATCCAACCGCCCGGGCTGCGCCTCGTCCTGGTCGCGCGGCACGATCCACCGCTGTTGCTCCACCGGTTGCGGCTCGCCGGACGCCTCGGCGAGGTGAGGGCGGCGGACCTGGCCTTCTCCGGCGAGGAGGTGGGCGCCTTGCTCGAGAGTCACGGTCTGGCGCTCACACCGGATCAGGTCGCGGCCCTCCTGCAGGTGACTGAGGGCTGGGCCGCCGGTCTCCGTCTGGCCATCATGACCATCGAGGCCTCTCCCGACCCGGCCACCGCCGTCCACCAGTTCAGTGGTCGGCAGACCCTCGTGGCCGGCTACCTCGTGGAGGAGGTGATCCGCGGTCTCGGCGAGCAGGAGGCCGACTTCCTCCTGCGGACCTCCGTGGCCGACCGGGTGTGCGCTCCACTCGCCCGTGAGCTGACCGGTGGCAAGGCTTCCGCCCGGATCCTGGAGGAGATCGCCCGGGAGAACGCCCTCGTGACCGAGCACCAGGGCACTGGCTGGTACCGCTACCACCCCCTCCTGCTCCAGATGCTCCGGGCCCGGTTGCGGGCGGAGAGCCCGGACCTGGAGCAGGACCTGCACCGCCGCGCGACGGCGTGGTTCGAGTCGCGGGGCGAGTGGCGGACCGCTCTGGCGCACGCGGTGGAGTCCGGGGACTGGGACGTGGTCGGCCGCCTCGTCGTTCGCTCGGCCGCCGTCCTCCTCTTCGCCGCGGACCGCTCCACGCTCGCGCACCTTTCGGACCTCATCCCACCGGAGGCCGCCCATCGGAGTCCGGAACTCCTGATGACGCTCGCACTCTCCGCCTTCGGCCGGCGCGAGCACGACATCGAGCAGTCGCTCAGCGCGCAGGCCGTCGCGCAGGCACGATCGCTGCCGGAGCCGCGTCGGTCGATCATCCTGCTCAATGCGCGCGTCCTCGAGTCGATCGCGGCGCGGCGCGCAGGGGACGCGGTGGCGATGGCGGCAACAGCCGGCGAGGCGACCGGCCTCCTCAACGAACTCGAACCCGGGGACGCGCCCGGATGGGTGGCCTACCGCGGGTCACCGTTGGCCATCGCGGCGATCGGTGAGGTCTGGTCTGGCCACCCGAACCGCGCCGAGGCCCTGCTCCGGGAGGCACTCTCCCACTTCCGCAGGTCCGATCTGGCGGGATACGCGGCCATCTACCACCAGGGTCAGTTCGCTCTGGCCGAGGTCGTTGCGGGCCGGATCGCCTCCTCCCGCACTCTCGCACTGGGCGCGCTGGAGGTGGCCGAGCAGACGGGGGCACGGTTCCGCCACGAGTCGGCGGCAGCTTGGTTGGCGCTGGCTGCCGCCGAGGTGCACCGGGGTGATGCCACGGCCGCCCAGCGCGCCCTCGAGTTGTGCGAGGTGGCGGCGGACAGCGGCCGAGATCCCTTCGTCGCCGCCGGGATCCACGTGGTGGCCGTGCGGCGGGCACTGATGCTCGGCGACCTGCCCTCCGCCCGGCACGGTCTCGCGGAGATCGCGCACCGGCTCTCCACCCACCCCGGGATGCACCACATCTCCCGTCTCCACACGGCCCTCGCGGTGGAGATCGAACTCGCCTCCGGTCTCGTCACCCGCGCACGCGGGGTGCTGGCCACGCACGACACCGCCTCCCCCGCAGTGGAGGACGGCTCGCTCTCCGAACCCGACGTGCTCGCGGTGCCGCGTGCGCGGCTGCTGCTCGCCGGGGGACAGGCGGAGTCTGTGCGGGACGCGGTGGAGACGATGCTGGCTCAGGATGGTGCCAACGGCGCGGACGCGTGGCTCGTGGTATCCCTCGCCGAGGACCGCCTGCGGCGGGATGCCGCGTCCACCGAGGCACTCGCGCGCGCTCTCGACCTGGCCGCCCCCGAGGACGCCCGTCTGCCCTTCCTCCGCCCGGGCGACCGGCTCACGGCGATGTTGCGACGCCACCTCGACATCGTCGGGACCCACCGGTCCTTCGTCGAGGCCACGCTGGCGACCGCGTCGGCTCCCGGATCGGCGACCGAGGAGGTCGGGTTCGAGCCGCTCACCGACCGCGAACGCTCGGTTCTCGCGTACCTGCCCACCATGAGTTCCAACGCGGAGATCGCCGAGGCGCTCGGGATCTCCGTGAACACGGTCAAGCAGCACCTGAAGACGATCAACCGAAAGCTCGGCGTGACGAGCCGCCGGGACGCTGTTCGCGTCGCCCGCCGCTTCGGGCTCCTCCCCGCCGACCCCTCGGTCCGATGAACCAGTCGGCGCGTCGCGACGGGACGCCTGTCCTCGCGGCGCTGTCAGGAGCATGCTGGTCACATGAGAACCCGTCCGGCCGCCGTGCTCGGGATCGTCGCCGTCCTCGTGGCGGTGCTCGCCGTCGTCGCCGCCCTCGTGTCCGCCAACCGCGACCACCCGGCGTTCGACGCCGGGACGCCCGAGGGTGTCGTCCAGCTCTACGTGAGCGCGCTGTTCAACGACGGCGTGGGGGCCGCCGTCGAGTACCTCGACCCGGCACTGGGGTGCTCCGACCCCCTCCCCGAGGTCTACATCGCCGACACCGCCCGGGTGGCCGTGGTGAGGTCCAGCACGAGCGGGGACACGGCGACCGTGGACCTGAGCATCGAAGAGGGCTCCGGCCTCGAGGGTGGCTGGTCCCACCGGGAGACCTACACCCTCCGCCGTGACGGGGACACCTGGGTGATCACCGGTCAGCCGTGGCCCATCCACAGCTGTGAGAGGTGGGTCGACTGACCATGGTCCTGTCCGTCCTGTTCTCCCTCCTCGGCCTCGCCGTCCCCGTGGGACTGGTGGTCCTCGCCGTCGTCACCATCAGGCGCCGGGGTCAGGATCCCAGCGGCAGCGGCGCCGCCCGCGGCGTGCGCCGCTTCTTCCAGTACCTACTGCTCCTCGCCCTCACGGTCATCGCGGCCATCGGCGTCGCGGACCTGCTCGGCCGGCTCCTGGGCGCGGACGCCCCCGGCGGAGAGACGCTCGCGCGCACCCTGTCGTTCACCCTCGTCGGGCTGCCCCTCGCCGCCCTCCTCGCCTGGTGGACACGCCGCACGATCCTCTCCGACCATGAGGAGGGCGCCTCGAGCGGGTACGCGGCGTACCTCACGCTGGCAGCACTCATCACCCTCGTCGTGGCGGCGACCGCGCTCCAGGGTGTCCTGTCCGCACTCCTGCGCGGCCACTTCGACGGCGGCGCACTCGCCACGTTCCTCGTCTGGGGCGCTCTCTGGTTCCTCCACTGGGTCCTCGCTCGCCGCACCCTGGGGGAGCGTGGCTGGCCGCACCTGCTCCTCGGCTCGCTCGTCGGGCTGGTGTGGGCCGTCGTCGCGCTCGGTCTCCTGCTCGGCGCGAGCCTCGAGGCCCTCCTCCTCGACGGCGGCGACCAGGTGGTGGTGGGGACCACGCGCCAGCTGGCCGGCCACGGCGCCGCCCTCGCAGTGGGAGCACTGGTGTGGTCCCGCTACTGGCTGACCACCGCCGCCCGGCTGCCGCGCACCACGCCCTGGCTCGTGTACGTGCTTCCCATCGGGGTCGGCGGGGGCCTGGTGCTCGCAGTCGGGGCGGCCAGCCTGCTGCTCTGGCAGCTGCTGGTCTGGCTCCTCGGCGACCCGGCGGGCCCGGCCCGCGAGCATTTCGCCGACTCGCCGGGAACCTTCGCCTTCGCAGTCGCCGGCCTGTTGGCGTGGTGGTACCACCGCGCCGTCCTCGCGGAGACGGGGGAGGCCCGGACCGAGGTCCGCAGGGTGCACGAGTACCTCGTCGCCGCGATCGGCCTGCTCGCGGCGGCCTCCGGCGTGGGCATGGTGATCGTCGCGGCCATCGAGTCACTCACCCCGGGCATCGACCTCGGGGTCTCCGTCCTCAACACGCTCCTCGGCGCCCTGACCCTCCTCGTCGTCGGCGTCCCGGTGTGGTGGACGTTCTGGCGCCGCATCCGTCGCGCCCTCGCGGCCGACCCGGTCCCCGAGGTGTCGTCGCCCACCCGCCGCACCTACCTCGTGCTGCTGTTCGGCATCGCGGGCGTCGCCGCGGTCGTCGCCCTGATCGTGGCGGTGTTCGTCCTCCTGCAGGACGTCCTCGCCGGCCTGGCCTCCGGCGAGACCGTGCGCACCATGCGCTACGCGCTCGGGGTTCTCGTGGCGGCGGCCGCAGTCTCCGCCTACCACGGCGCCGTGTACCGGGAGGACCGGGAGGTCGCTCTCCCGGCCACGCCGGCCGGTCCGCGCTCCGTGCTCCTCGTCGGTGCCCCCGCTCCTGGCCTCGAGAACGCGATCCGGCACGCGACCGGGGCGCACGTCGAGCTCCTCGCCCGTGCCGACGGCGCCGCCCCGCCCTGGTCCGAGGAGACGCTCCTCGCCGCAATTGCGGACCACGCGGGGGAGGACCTCGTCGTACTGCCGGAGGACGACGTCCTGCGCGTCATCCCCGTGCAAGGCCGCCGCTGAGACCCCCCGGTCGCCAGCCTCGGCAGGCGAAGTGGCGGCCGACGCGCTATCAAGGAGTCATGGCCTCTTTCGGATTCCACTGCTCACACGAACAGATAGCACCCGGCCAGCTGCTGCGGGACGTCCGGTCCGCCGAGCGGGCCGGCTTCGACATGGCGATGTCGTCCGACCACTTCACCCCCTGGAGCGAACGCCAGGGACACTCCGGGTTCACCCTCTCGTGGCTCGGCGCCGCGCTCGCCACGACCTCCTTCCGCATCGGCTCGGTCAACGCACCGGGCCAGCGCTACCACCCGGCGATCGTGGCCCAGGCCACCGCCACGCTCGGAGAGATGTTCCCCGGGCGCTACTGGGTCGCGCTCGGCAGCGGACAGAACATGAACGAGCACGTCACCGGGGAGGCGTGGCCCCTGAAGGAGGAGCGCCAACGCCGCCTGGAGGTATCCGTCGACATCATCCGGCGGCTCCACGGCGGCGAGGAGGTCACCCACCACGGCCTGGTCACGGTCGAGCAGGCAAGGCTGTACGACCGGCCCGCCACGCCCGTCCCGCTGCTCGCCACCGCGATCACCCCGCCGACCGCGGCACGTGCCGCCGCGTGGGGGTCCGACGGCGTCATCACCATCAACCAGCCGCACGAGAAGCTGCGCGACGTCATCGATGCCTACGTTGACAACGGCGGCACCGGGAAGCTCGCCATCCAGGTCCACCTCTCCTGGGCACCCACGCGCAGAGAGGCCGAGGAGGTCGCAATGGACCAGTGGCGGTCCAACGTTTTCGACGCCCCGCTCAGCCTCGACCTGGCCACCCCCGAGCACTACGACATCGCCAGCCGCGACGTGACGCTCCAGACGGTGGAGGGCGCGGCACGTGTCTCCGCCGACCCCGCCCAGCACGTCGAGTGGATCCGCGAGTACGTGGACCTCGGCTTCGAGGAGGTCTACCTCCACTTCGTCGGGCAGCGGCAGGAGGCCTGGCTCGACGTCGCCGCGAGCGAGGTCCTCCCCGCCCTGAAGGGGGCCTGAGCCATGCGCATCACCGACACCTCGGACCTCTGGTACAAGAACGCCGTCGTCTACTGCCTCGACGTCGAGACCTTCTTCGACTCCAACGGCGACGGGATCGGCGACATCCACGGCCTCGCCGAGCGGGTCGACTACCTCGCCGAACTCGGCGTCACCACCATCTGGTTGATGCCCTTCTACCCGACGCCGGGAAAGGACGACGGTTACGACGTGGCCGACTTCTTCGGGGTGGACGAACGCCTCGGAACACACGGCGACGTCGTCGAGCTGATCCGGACGGCGAAGGACCGCGGCATGCGCGTGATCGCCGACCTCATCGTCAACCACACCTCCGACCAGCACCCGTGGTTCGTCCAGTCCCGGAAGTCGAAGAACAACCCCTACCGCGACTTCTACGTCTGGCGCTCGGACGAACCGCCGGACACCTCTGACCAGGTGGTCTTCCCCGACGAGGAGGACTCGATCTGGGAGAAGGACTCCAGAACGGGGGAGTGGTATCTCCACCACTTCTACTCCCACCAACCGGACCTGAACATCGCCAACCCGAAGGTGCAGGACGAGATCGCGAAGGTGATGGGCTTCTTGCTCCAGCTGGGCATGGACGGCTTCCGCGTGGACGCCGTCCCGTACTTCCTCAACGACCTGGGGATGTCGCAGCGCGACAAGGAGGACTTCTCCAAGCCGCACGAGTACCTGCGTGCCCTGCGGCGGTTCCTCCACCGCCGCAGCGGGGACGGCATACTCCTCGGCGAGGTCAACGTCCCGTACTCGGACCAGGTGGACTTCTTCGGCGGCACGGACGGCGACGAGCTCACCATGATGTTCGACTTCGTCGGTATGCAGGCCCTCTACCTCTCGCTCGCCCGGCAGGACGCGCGGCCGCTGGCCAAAGCGCTGAAGTCCCGGCCGATGAGCAGGATGTCTCGGGACTCGCAGTTCGCCAACTTCGTGCGGAACCACGACGAACTCACGCTGGACAAGCTCAGCGACTCAGAGCGGCAGGAGGTCTTCGACGCCTTCGGGCCCGAGCCGGAGATGCAGCTCTTCGACCGGGGCCTCCGCCGGCGGCTGCCACCGATGCTGGACGGTGACCCGCGCCGCATCAGGATGGTCTACTCCCTGCTCTTCGCGCTGCCAGGCACGCCGGTGCTGTTCTACGGCGAGGAGATCGGAATGGGCGAGAACCTGGCGATCCCCGGCCGCATGGCGGTGCGCACCCCCATGCAGTGGGCCGACGACCCGACCGGAGGATTCTCGACCGCGGACCCGACAGCGCTGGTCCAGCCCCTGCCGGACGGGCCCTACGGCCCCCAGTATGTCAACGTCGCGGACTCCCGCCATGACCCCGGCTCGCTCCTCAACCACGTCTCCACGATGGCGCGCCGCTACCGCGAGTGCCCGGAACTCGGGTGGGGAGGGTTCACGGTGCTGAAGCAACCGCACCACGCGGTGCTCGCCCACCGGACCACGTGGGACACCGCGTCGATGATCCTGCTCCACAACTTCGGGCCGGACGCCGTGACGGTGCCGCTCGCGCTGGACGAGGAGGAGGGGACGCTGCTGGTGGATCTCCTCCAGCCCGGTGACTGCGAGGTCGGTCCCGACGGCGAGGTCGAGCTTGCCCTCGGCGGGTACGGGTACCGCTGGTTGCGGGTCCAGCACCCCGGGGAGCGCCGGCTGGTCTGATCAGTCGGCGAGCCCGACGGCGGTCCCGTCGTCGGGCACGAGGCGCAGCTGTGGCCGCGGCCTGGGGGCGCCCGCGGTCATGGCGTCGTCGCTGGCCCACTCCGTGGCGAGACCCAGCAGGTCCCCCGTGTGTGCGTTCACTCGGCGCCGGCGCTCCACTGTCAACGGGTACGAGGGCAGGGCGGCGTCCGCCCCCGGACCGGCCAGGGACGAGTAGGGGGTCGCGCCGGCGGACGGCGCGGCGTAGCCGTCGGCGAAGAGTCCGAGCCATGTGGTGAGGCCCGCCGTCGAGGTCCGGAACCGGATCCAGCGGTGGTTCTCCCAACCGGGAGAGGGGAGCACGCCGGGCGCGTCGCCCGCGAACCTGTCGGAGAGCCGTTCCGCGGCGCATCGGCCGCGTTCGGCGAGGCCTGCGACCGTCTCGGGCGGCATCGCGAGGTTCATGCCGCCCTCTTCGTCATCGTGCCAGATCGTCACCACCCGATCCCGGTAGCCGGGCATGGTGAGCTGTGCGGCGTCCACCCAGCCCCGTGCGGTCTCCACCACCTGCAGGAGGAACGCGGCGAGACCCCCGACCCCGTGCGCCGGGATGGTCACCCAGCGCCGCAGGAGGCCAGCGGCGTTCGAGGTCGGGAGGGTGGAGTTGCGGCACTCGTCGGCGTCCTTGGACCTGCCGACGGGGAACGACGCGAGGTCGATGGCGAACGTCGGACGTGACGGAAGGGGATGGTCGAAGAAGTGCACCGGCAGGTTGGCGCAGATGCCGCCGTCGGAGAACCAGTTGGGGTCGAGCGCCAGGGCCGGAACCTCGCGGGCGGCCTCGGCCGGGGTGCCCTCCGGATGGGCGCGCCGCCAGTCGGAGGCGGCCCGGCGCGCCGCGCTGTTCGCGGGGAGGCTGCGGTCCACGGCGAACAACGGCACCGCCGAGATCAGCACGGGGAAGCTGAGGGACATACGGGTCGCCACGACGATGGGAACATCGGCCGGCCCGGGGAACGGTCGCAGTGGCAGCGCCTGCTGCCGGAGGAGTTCCAGCTCCCAGATGTCGGAGGGTGCCCCCTCCAAGCTGGGCGGGTGGTCCTCCATCCACTGGACGACATCCTCGGGGAAGAGCTCGCGCATGCCCGCCGGGTCGAAGAAGTACTCGCCCGATCGCCACGGCATCGCCATGGGCTGGTGGCGCGTCAGGTTGGTGGTCATGGTCCGCAGTTCGATACCGGCACGCGCCAGATCGCCGAACGTCACCGGCGGGTCCTCGACGGAGCGGCCGGCCATGGACTGGAGCCGGTCGTGGAGCCACGGGGTCAGCGACTGGGCGTCACGACCGCCGTCGCCGGGCATACCGTCGCAGAGCCCGAAGCCGAGAGCGGGCAGCCGGCCCAGGACGGTGAACATGCCCCCAGCGATCCCGGCGACGGCGCCGAGGAGGACCAGCAGGACGCCGGCAACCGTGCCCGCGCCCCGCGCGATGCCGGCGCCTGAGAGGCTCGCCACCAGGATGACGGCACCCGGGGCGGCACCGGCCAGTCCCCACGCCCAGAAGCCCCGGAGCACGCCACCGGCCATGCGCAGCTTGCGTGCGAGCCCCGTGTGGCCCATCCCGGCCGTGAGGGCCCGGTACAGGGGAGCGGTGGCACGCCCGGGCTGGAACAGGCGGAAGAGGGTGGAGCCGCCGGCAGGGGACGGTGCGGTGATGTCCTCCGGGAGTCCCTCGAGGAGTTCGAAGCCTCCGGTGGCGCGCCCGAGTTCGGCAGCGGCAGCGGCCGCGGCCGCGATGGCACCGGCCGAGGCCCCACCCACAGAGCGGAGCCGATAGGTTCGGGCGAGTTCGCAAACGGCCCGCGGGTAGATCACGCCGCTGGTGATGCCGCCCTTCATGACGAGGTCGCACTCGAGGGGCGGGTCGAGGGGATGGTCGGTCATCGGTCCTCCTGACTGGGGCGTTCGTCCACGAGCTCGCAGCCATTGCTCGCCGTGACCACGACCGTGGTCTGCTCGGCGAGCGCCACGACGGCGCCGTCGCCGTTCGGGCAGGTGAGCCCACTCACCTGCCCTGTGCTCCTGCCGTTGGCGAGCAACGTGCCCGCTGCCGCGGACTCCACCGTCACGCCGCTCATCGTGGGGGAGGCGTCGTCGCTGAGCTGGAGTGCCAGCCTGGCTTCCGCGACGGTCACGCCGGTCGCGGTTCCTCCCGCCGTCTCCGCCCAGATGATGCCCACCTCTCCCGCGGTCGCGATCCTGCCTCCGGTGAGTGCCGGGGCAGACGCTCCGACGACGGCGACCCCCACGGTTGTCGGCCCCGCCAGGGAGAGGTCGACGAGGGACACCCGCGCCGAACCCGAGATCCGGAGCCCGACCTCCACCACGTCCACGAGTCGGGTCCGCGTCACCGTCCCGGTGCCGTCGCCGGTCACCTGGATCCCGGTCGCGCCCCCGGTCACGACGGAGTCCTCGACCCTGGGTGCCCCGCCGCCGGTGAAGGCGATGCCAACGTCCGCCCCCGTCACGATGGCGTCGCTGACGACGGGTGCGGCATCGTCGTCCACCCGGACGCCAACCTGGGTGTCCGTGAGGCTGACGCCCGCGGCGGTTCCAGCGGACTGCTCCACGAAACAGAGCCCGCACCCGTCCGAGCCGTCGACGGACACGCTCGTGAGCGACGGTGCCTCCGCGCCCGCCACCACCACGCCGCCCGCCGTGGCGCCGGAGATCGCGACGTCGGTCAGCTCGCGGCGCGTGCCCGCGGGCAGGAGTGGGTTCGCGGCCGGGCGCAGCACCACGCCGTATCCTCCCGCGCGGTCGATCCGCAGCCTTTCCAGCACGTAGCCGCCCGCGGCCACCTGCACCGCGGACGCCCCGCCGGAGATCGCGAGGTCCCGCACGACGGCGTCGCCGTCCGTCGCGATGACGAGCGCGCCCTCCGCCGGTGACAGCAGCACCGTGGAGTCCCGCCCAGCGCCCACGAGGGTGACGGGGCGGAGCATCACCAGAGGCTGCGTGAGCCGGTAATCGCCCTCGCTGAGCCGGATGACCGAGCCGCTGCCCGCCACCGCCAGGGCGGCCGCGAGTTCGTCGGGCGTTCCCACGGTGACCTGGATGGCCCCGAGGTCGGAGGGATCCGCGGTCCCCAGGGGGCCGGCACGGAAGGTGTCCGCGATCGCGTCCTGCACCGGAGTGCCGCCCTCGAGGCGGCCCAGCTCCACCCTGATGCCGGCGGCGAGTTCGTCGGGGTCGCAGGCGAGTTCCTCACCGAGCGAGCGGAGTTCGGCGGTGGCGGCCGCGAACGCGCCCTGCCGGGCGGTGACCGCCCCCGCGATGGCCCCCGCGTCGGTTGCGTCGAAGCTGTCCACGTAATCCTGGACCGCGTCCACGATGCGCGCCGGGAGCTCCGCACAGCTCGTTGCGGTGACGGCCGGCGTGGTGACGGTGGTGGTCGGGGACGGCTGGCACCCTGCGATGACCAGCGCAGCACCGAGCGCGGACACGACCCTGCTGCGCATGACTCTCATGCAGCGAGGGTAGTGCAGTGCTCCTCAGGAGAACACGACCTGGCTGAAGGAGTACATCGACGCCCGGACGACGTGTTGCCCGAACTCGATGACGTTGCTGGCACTGTCGTACGCCGTGCGCTGCAACGCCAGCAGCGCGGCGCCCGCCGGCTCGCCGAGCAGGCGTGCCTCCGCCTCCGTGGCGAGGCGCGCACTGACCTGCTGCACCCCGATGGCCGGCATGACCTCCCTCTCCCGCAGGAGGTCGTAGAGGCCATGCTCGGCGAGTTCGGCACGAGTGGGGGCTATGTCCGGCGGCAACCAGTTGGTGAGGATGGCGAGCGGGTCGTCGCGCACCATCCGCAGCCGGCGGACGAGGACCACGTCGGCGTCCACCCGGATGTCCATCGCGCGTGCCACCCCGGGTGGGGCCTGCTCGAGGCGCCACTCGAGGACCGACGTGCGCGGCTCCCGGCCGGACTCCGCGAGGTCGTCGTGCAGGCTGCCGAGACTCATCGCGCGGTGGAGGGGTGCCGGCGTGACACGAGTCCCCGCCCCGCGCCTTCGAACGATCAGGCCACGGTGCGCGAGCGACTCGAGGGCACGCCGCGCCGTCGGCCGGGACACGTCGAGCCGCTGGGCCATCGCGACCTCGTTCTCAAGACGGGTACCGGCGGCGAGTTCCCCGGACTCGATCCTGCGCGCGAGCGGCTCGGCGATCTGGGCGTGCAGGGGAGTGGTGCTCGACCTGTCCAGGGCGACGTCGAGGACGAACGGTTCCGAGTCCGTCATGCGCCACCCCCATCCCGGGAAGGTCCTGTCACCTCACATGGTAGGTCCGGGCCCGTCGTCGTCGCAGCCACCCAGATCCGCACACCCGGCCAGGTCGCGTGCGCCAGAATGTCTGTTGAACCCACGAAGGAGGATCCGTGCCAGCGATCGACGTGACAGGGCTGCGCAAGTCCTACGGGACACTCACCGCCGTCGACGGCCTCGACCTCACGGTCGAGACCGGTGAGGTGGTGGCGCTCCTCGGGCCAAACGGCGCCGGGAAGACCACCACGGTTGAGATCCTCGAGGGGTACCGGCGGCGGGACGCGGGCGAAGTCAGGGTTCTCGGCATGGATCCCCAGACCGGGGGACGCGCCTTCCGCGAGCGCATCGGGGTGGTGCTGCAGGAGGCGGGCTTCGAGGAGAGCTTCACCCCCCGGGAGCTGATCCGCCTGCATGCCGGGTACTACCCCCACCCGCGCGCCGTGGACGAGGTGATCGCCCTGAGCGGGCTGGGGGAGAAGGCCGACGCACGCGTGCGCACCCTCTCGGGCGGCCAGCGCCGCCGGCTCGACCTCGCACTCGGCATCGTGGGCGACCCGGAGATGATCTTCCTCGACGAGCCCACCACGGGATTCGACCCGTCGGCGCGGCGGCACGCGTGGGTGCTGGTGGACGGCCTGCGGGACCTCGGGGCCACCATCCTGCTCACCACTCACTACCTCGACGAGGCCGAGCACCTTGCCGACCGAGTGGTCATCATCGACCACGGCCGGGTCGTCGCCTCCGGCACCCCGGCCGAACTCGCCACCGCAGCCGGCACCGGGACCGTCATCTCGTTCCGCCTTCCCCCCGGCGTCTCGACGTCGGACCTCCCCACGATCGGCGCGGACCGACGGGTGGCGGGCAACGTCGTCGAGATCCACACCATCTCCGCCACTGCGGACGTCGCCGCGCTGTCCGCATGGGCGGTGGATCGCGGGCTGGAGTTCGAGGACCTGACGCTCGCGCGCCCCCGCCTCGAGGACATCTACCTCGGCCTCGTGGGTGAGGGCTCGCCGGAGGTCCTCACATGACGCGGTCCCTCGCGATCCTCGGGCGGCAGACCGTGCACGAGCTGGTCTCGCTGCTCCGGGCCCCCCTGACGATGATCCTTTCCGTCGCATTCCCCCTCGTGTTCTTCCTCCTGCTGGCCGCGCTCATGGGCAACGCCGTCGTGGACGAGCGCACCGGTGTGCGGATGGTGCAGTTCCTCGCCCCGGCGCTGGCGTCCTTCGGAGTCCTCATGGCGACCTTCTCCTTCCTCGCCTCCGGCCTCGCCGAGGCGCGGACCGCGGGAGTGCTGAAGCGCCAACTCGGCACGCCGCTTCCCCGGTGGGCGCTGATCGGGGGTCGGGTACTGGCGGCGGTGCTGCTGGGACTGATCGCGGTGACCCTCGTGCTCGGGGTGGGAGTCGCCTTCTTCGACCTGCAGCTGCTCGCGCGCTCGATCGTCGCGGTCGTGGTCACGCTACTGCTGTCGTCCGTGGCGTTCGCCGCGCTCGGCCTGGCGCTGGCCCTCCTGTTGCCCTCGACCCCGATGGTGGTCGCGGTGACCAACGGCTTCGCGATCGTCCTGTCGTTCATCTCCGGCGTGTTCATGATGGGCGGGGACACGCCCCGCTGGATGGACACCATCGCCTGGGTGTTCCCGCTGAAGCACATGGTCACGCTGTTCTCCGACGGGCTGAATCCCTACCTCACGGGGTCCGGCTTCCAGTGGGACAACCTTGCCGCCATCGCGGCATGGGGACTCGGGGGAGCGCTCCTCGCCCTCTGGGCGCTGCGGTCCGGCAGGGAGGCCCGTCCCACGGCCGAGCGGGCCGGCGGCGGCCGCGTGGTCGCCGCGGATGCCTCCCCGCGGCGGGCCGGGCGTCCGTCGCTGTGGACCCTGTTCACTGGGCAGGTCGCCCACGC
The DNA here is from genome assembly GCA_051744325.1 of Actinomycetota bacterium. GTDB lineage: Bacteria > Actinomycetota > Actinomycetes > Actinomycetales > Actinomycetaceae > UBA1383. Next base: position 5,456 of record JBNJCY010000003.1, on the reverse strand, counting down.
CCAGGCCATCCTGTGGCGCGATGCCTCGTCCGTGTTCTTCGCCGTGGTGTTCCCCCTCCTCCTGACGGCGATCATCCCGACGGTCAACGGGGGAGGGGACCTCGAGATCGCCGACGGGCTCCTGCTCGGGTCCTTCTACGCCGCCACCATGGCGATCTACGGAACGGCCGTGACCTCGTTCGTCAACATGCCGCAGGGGCTGGCCGAGGAACGCGAGCGCGGCGTGCTGAAGCGCACTCGCGCCACGCCGCTGCCCACGGGGACGCTGCTGGCCGGGCGGGTGGTCGCGGCCCTCGTGGTCTCGCTCCTCACGCTCGCCGCGATCACCGTGCTCACGGTCCTGCTGTTCAGGCCCCCGGTCCCGCCGGACTGGCCCGTGGGACTGCTCGTGTTCGTCGTCTCCGCCGTCACGTTCTCGGCCGTCGGGCTCGCTGTGGCGTCGCTGGTCCACTCGGGCCAGGCCGTCCTCGGCGCCACGCTGGGCACGTTGCTCCCGCTGTGCTTCATCTCGGACATCTTCGTGGTCGGCGCCGACCTGCCGGACGTGCTCGACGCGATCGGGTGGTTCTTCCCGCTCCGGCACGCCGCGCGCGCCATGACGGACTCGGTCTCCACGCTCGGGACCCCGTTCCCGTGGACGCACCTCGCGGTGATCGTCGCGTGGCTCGCGGTCTCCGTCCTGGTCATCGCCACCCGCTTCCGGTCCGAGGCCGTCAGGGACCCCCGGCCGCGGAAGGCGCTCAGCGGAGCGCTGGGATGACCTCCCTCGCGAACAGGTCGATCCCGGAGCGGTCGTACGCCGCCTCCGGGAAGTAGAGGATCCCGTACTCCATCCCGAGCTCGCCAACTGCCCGCAGCTTCTCCACGATCTGCTCCGGGGTGCCGACCCCGGGCAATCCGTCGATGGTGCGCAGCTGGCCCTCCAGCTGCTCCTCGCTCAGATGCGGGCGGAGGCGCCCGACGTACTGCGCCCGCCGCTCCGCCACCTCGGCCTCGTCGCGCCCGATGAACACGTTGTAGTTGGCCGACCGCGTGATCTCGGCGAAGTCCCGGCCGATCGCGTCGCAGTGGCCGCGCAGGACCTCGCTCTTGTGGGCGAAGCCCTCGGGGGAGCCGTCGAAGTTCGTGTGGTCGGCGTACTTCGCCGCGATGCGGAGGGTGACCTTCTCGCCGCCGCCAGCGATCCACAGGGGGATTCCGCCGTCCTGGAGGGGGAGGGGCCGGCAGATGGCACCGTCGACGTCGTAGTGGTCGCCGTGGAACGTGGCGACGCCCTCCGTCCAAGCCTGCCGCATGATCTGGACGCCCTCGTCGAGCATCCTCAGGCGCACACCCGCGCGCGGGAAGCCGTACCCGTAGGCGCGCCACTCGTGCTCGTACCAGCCTCCGCCGATGCCCATCTCGAGCCGTCCGCCGGAGATGTGGTCCACCGTGGCCGCGAACTTGGCGAGATACATGGGCGGGCGGTAGCCCATGCAGGTGCACATCTGGCCGAGTCGAACCCTGCTCGTGGCGGCCCCGAGGCCCGCCATGAGCGCCCACGCCTCGTGGGTCGCCTCCTCGGACGGCTGCGGGGTGGTGTGGAAGTGGTCGTAGACCCAGATCGAGTCCCACGGGCCGTCATCCGCGTGCCGGGCGAGATCACGCATCACAGCCCACTGGTCGGCGGGCTCGATGCCCACCAGGTCGAAGCGCCAGCCCTGCGGAATGAACAACCCGAATCTCATGCACCCAGCCTAGTGCTGAAGGGTGGGCCTCAGTAGGTGGACGACGACGTCGGCCGGCGCCCGTGTTCCCGCCACTTCGACACCAGCCAGACGACGGCGACCACCATGACCACGAGGACGACCGCCACGAGGAGCGGCAGGAACACGGAGACGCCAACCAGAGCCACGGCGGACACGTCCTCAGCCGTCGAGACGACGGGACCGCCTGCCCCCGCCGTCGAGACGTTGACGATCGGCCGCCCGATTGCCTTGGCGGTGTGGGTGGTGAAGGCGAGGACGATCCCGAGGAGGATGGGGATCCAGGCGCCGGTCTGGAAGATCTCGGCAGGATCCTGCACGGCGATCGTCTCGGACCCGGAGCCCGCGGCGAACACCATGCCACCCGCGGCGGGCCGCACGACCGTCTGCAGGACGTCGTTGATGCTGTCCACCGCGGGGACCTTGTCCGCAACGACCTCGACGAGGAGGAGGACCCCCAGGACGACGAGTGCGGCCGGTGACTCCAGCCAGCCCCAACCCACCGGCAGCTGCAGGAGGTCGGTGTACCGGGAGAGCAGGCCGAGGGCGAGGAGCGGGATGTAGGCGTTCAGGCCGGCCGCCATCGCGAGCCCCGAGCCTGTCAGCACTTCCAACACGTCACAAGAATGGCATGATTTCGTGAAGGGGGCATGAGCGGGAACATCACAAATCGGGAAAGGACCATCATGGTGGGGGCGAACGGCGCGGAAGGGCTCAGCAACCGCGTCTGGACGGTTCCCAACATCATCTCGATGGGACGCCTCGCATTCGTCCCTGTTTTTGCCCTGCTCATCCTCACGGAACGGGACGTCGCTGCCGTCGTCGTGCTGATGGTCGCCGGTGCCTCCGACTGGTTCGACGGCGTGATCGCGCGTCGCTTCAACCAGATGAGCCGGCTCGGGCAGCTGCTCGATCCCGCCGCCGACCGCCTCTACATCCTCGTCACCCTCGTCGGGCTCGGCTCCCGCGGGTTCGTGCCCTGGTGGCTCGTGGCGGTGATCGTCGGGCGGGACGTCCTCCTCGTCTCGTTGCTCCCGGCGCTGCGACGCCGGGGCCTGGCACCCCTTCAGGTGCACGTCGCGGGGAAGGCCGGGACCTTCGCGCTGATGTACTCCTTCCCGCTGCTCCTGCTCGCGCACCTCGGGGGCACCCTCGGATACCTCTCCCTCGTGTTCGGCTGGGCCGCTGCGCTGTGGGGGATCGGCCTGTACTGGCTGTCCGCCGCCATCTACATCCGCCAGGGCCTCGAGGCGAGCAGGGCCCTGGCATGACCGGAACCGGCCCGCAGGACCGAAACGGCAACGCCTCGGTCTCCGCCGGTGTCCTGCGCCTGCTCCTCGAGAATCCCATCGACCTCGGGTACTCCGCGGAGGCCCACGACAGGCCGCGTGCCCCGTGGCAACGCGTGCTCGCCGCGCTGGTCGTCGCGGCGATCGTGGCCGTGCCGCTGTGGGCGGCGAAGGACCTGAGGAGCGCGCGGGTGGGTGTGTCCGCCACGTCGGTGCTGCGCGACGAGGTGGTCGAGGGCATCGCGAGCCAGGACGCCGTCGAGGCCACGATCGCCGAGCTCAACGCCGAGATCCTCGAGACCCAGTCCGCGCTCCTCGATGACGACGGCGGCGCGAACGCCCTCGCGACTCAACTCGGGATCGCAGCCGGGACCGTCCCGGTGACGGGTCCCGGCATCATGGTCACCCTCGACGACTCATCCGCCGCGAGTTCCGCGGAGCGCATCCAGGACTTCGACCTGCAGGTCCTGATCAACGCGCTGTGGGCCGCCGGCGCCGAGGCGATCGCGGTGGACGGCCAGCGTCTGTCGCCGTCCACCGCCGTCCGGAATGCCGGTGAGGCCGTCCTGGTGAACCTGACGCCGCTGTCGCCCCCATACGTCGTCGAGGCGGTCGGTGACCCCACCGACCTGCAGGTCCGCCTCGCGCGCACCCGGGCCTCCGGGCACCTGGCCGTCCTGCGCGACACGTATGGGATCACGGTCCAGATCGAGACCGCTGATTCGCTCGTGCTCGGCGCGGCTCCCTCGCGCAGTGTGGAGTTCGCCGAGATTCTGGACGGGGAGGACTATGCCGACATCTCGTGACGGCACGGAGGAGGAACGATGCTGGTAGCCATGGGCCTCGTGATCGGGGTGATCGTCGGTCTGGTCGTCCAGCCGACGATCCCGGCCGGCCTGCAGCCCTACCTCCCGATCGCGATCGTCGCGGCCCTCGACGCCATGTTCGGCGCACTCCGGGCCTACCTGGACGACGTGTTCTCCGACCGGGTCTTCATCACCTCCTTCATCTTCAACGTCGTCATCGCCGCCTTCATCGTCTTCCTCGGCGACCAGCTCGGCGTCGGGTCCCAGATGACGACCGCCGTCGTCGTCGTGCTCGGGATCCGGATCTTCGCCAACGCGGCCGCGATCCGCCGGCACCTCTTCAAGGCCTGACGATGCCCGAGCGCAAAGGACGGGAGCAACTGCGGCAGCTGCTCCGGGCACGCGTCAGCCGGACGCAGGTGGTCGTCGCGCTCCTGGTCGCGCTGGTCGGCTTCAGTGCGGCCACCCAGATCCAGCAGGATGAGTCCGACTCTCTCGACCGACTGACCCAGACGGAACTCGTGCGCCTCCTCGACGAGATCGGCACGCGGATCGACGACCTCGCGGCGGAGCGGGATTCCCTGCGGGCCGAGCTGGCCGAGCTCCGCAGCGGTGTCACCTCCCAGGAGGCCGCCCGGGCCGCCGCCGAGCAACAGGTCCTCCTCCGCTCCATCCAGGCCGGGGTGGTCCCCGTGCACGGGCCCGGGATCGTCGTGACGGTCGAGGACTCCCGCGGCGTCGTCAGGGCGCAGTCCCTCGTCACCCTGATCGAGGAACTCCGCAATGCCGGGGCCGAGGCCATCCAGCTGAACTCGGTCCGGATCTCGACCCGGTCGTGGGTGGTCCAGGCGGACGAGGGCGTCGAGGTGGACGGGCTCGCGGTCGCGCCCCCGTACCGGGTGAGCGCCATCGGTTCACCGGACGCCCTGAGCGTCGCCCTCGAGATGCCCGGCGGCGTCCTTGCCGCCATCCGCGCGACCGGGGCGACGACCACGATGCAGGAACTCGGGGACGTGCGCATCGAGGCCGTGGTGGTTCTCGACGACCTCGAGCACGCACGCGTCGTCGAATCCGACGAGCAGGGGTGATCCCGTGCGGCACAGTGGGTAAAGTTGAGGAACCATGTGAAGGAGGCGACCGTGAGCGAACCCAACCGTCCGGACAACCTGGGCAACACCACGCAGTTCGGCGCGGTCGGCGCCGAGCCCGACGAGTCCACCCGCGCGACCCTCACCCCCAGCGACCAGGAGGCGGTCGAAGCGCTGCCTCCCGAGTCGGCGCTCCTGATCGTGCAGCGTGGGCCGAACATGGGCGCGCGCTTCCTGCTCGACGCGCCGCGCACCACGGCGGGCCGGCACCCGAGCTCGGACATCTTCCTGGACGACGTCACCGTGTCGCGCAAGCACGCGGAGTTCCTCGCCCAGGACGGCGGGTTCGTCGTGCGCGACGTGGGTTCGCTGAACGGGACCTACGTGAACCGGCAGCGCATCGAGTCGGTCGAGCTCAAGGCCGGTGACGAGGTGCAGGTCGGCAAGTACCGGCTGACCTACCACCCGTCCCCCTCGCGCCCGCGAGAGGCGGGTGGCCAGCCCCAGTGACATCCCCGCAGCCGGAGT
>JBNJCY010000002.1:0-47815 GCA_051744325.1 Actinomycetota bacterium | reverse complement strand
TGGGGGACCCTGGACGGTCATCTCGTCCTCGTGCGACTGGTCGAAGTCCGGGCGACCCCCTCCCCGGCCGGAGAGAACCCACGGATCGGTCACAAGAGCCATTCTTCGGCGCTGGAGATGCTCAGTCCTCCAGCATCTCCTCGGTGAGCGCGGCCGACGTGTCGGTGACCCCGACCTCCGCGGCATGCTTGTCGGCCATGGCCAGCAGGCGGCGGATCCGGCCCGCCACCGCGTCCTTGGTGAGGACGGGATCGGACAGCTGACCCAGTTCCTCGAGCGACGCCGATTTGTTGGCCAGCCGCAGGCGGCCGGCCTCGAGGAGGTGGTCCGGTATGTTCTCCTCACCGAGGATCTCCATCGCCCGCTCGACCCGCGCGCCGGCAGCGACGGCAGCGCGCGCGGACCGCCGCAGGTTCGCGTCGTCGAAGTTCGCGAGCCGGTTCGCATTGCCGCGCACCTCGCGCCGCAACCTGCGCTCCTCCCAGACCAGCACGGTGTCCATCGCTCCCATGCGGGTGAGGAGGGCTGCGATGGCCTCCCCGTCACGGACCACGACGCGGTCGACCCCTCGGACCTCCCGTGCCTTCGCCGGCACCCCCATCCGGCGAGCCGCACCCACCAGCGCCAGGGCGGCCTCCGGGCCGGGGCAGGTCACCTCGAGCGCGCCCGACCTGCCGGGCTCCGTGAGGGAGCCGTGGGCGATGAACGCACCCCGCCATGCCGCGGCGGCGTCCCCGAGCGAGGCTGCGACGATCTGCGAAGGCAGCCCACGGACCGGGCGACCCCGGTTGTCGATGAGGCCGGTCTGACGGGCCAGGCCGGCACCGTCCTGCACCACGCGTACGACGTACCTGTTGCCGCGCCGCAGCCCACCACCAGAAACGACGATGAGCTCGCTCCGGTGCCCGAAGACCTCCGCGATCTCGTGGCGGAGGCGCCGCGCGGCGATGCCCGTGTCGAGCTCGGCCTCGATGACGACGTGCCCCGAGATGATGTGCAGCCCGCCCGCGAAGCGCAGCATCGCGGCGACCTCGGCCTTCCGGGCGGACATCCTCTCCACCCGCACGCGCGCGAGTTCGTCCTTGACATCGACGGTCAACGACATCCGGGCCCCTTTCCTCAGGTGACGTCGCCGTGGCAGCTCTCGAAGGCGTCACGGTACGCGGCAGCCAAGCGTAGCGGGTCGTGCACCCCTGGTGCCCGGGCACTGCGGACCTGCCGCAGGACCACTCGTGCCCCGAGTCTTGCCGCAGCCTCCGTGAAGTCGTCCAGATCGTCCACTGCGACCGGGTCGGCGATGACGGTGTCGAAGGTCAGGTCGGGGGCGACGTGGTGCAACGCGCGGAGGTGGTCCCCGGGTGTCAGGTCCTCCGTCTCTCCGCTCTGGGTGGCGAGGTTGGCGGTCAGGACCCGGTGGTGCGCGGCGTGGAGGGCCTCGTTGAGGCCCGGCACCAGGAGGTGGGGCAGGACAGAGGTGAACCAGGAACCCGGGCCCAGCACGACGAACTCGGCCTCCCGGACCGCCGTGACCGCCTGGGGGCACGCGGGAGGGTCGCCCGGCTCCAGCCAGATCTCGAGCACTCGGCCGCGCGTCGAGGCCACCCGGCTCTGCCCCCGCACTGTGACCGCCTCGTCCCCGACGCGAACTCTCGCCGCGATCTCCAGAGGGACCATGGCCATCGGAAGAACCGTCCCCCGGGCTCCGAGGAGCCTCCCGACCAGTTCCAACCCCGCGACCGGGTCGCCGAGCTGCTCCCAGATGGAGGCGATCAGCAGGTTGCCGACGGCGTGCTTGTCCAGTGGCCCGTCGCTGTGGAACCGGTGCTGCAGGATGTCACGCCACGTGTGGCCCCAGTCGGTGTCGTCGCACAGGGCGGACAGCGCCATCCTCAGGTCACCCGGTGGCAGGCACCCCAACTCGACACGCAGCCGACCGGAGGACCCGCCGTCGTCCGCCACCGTCACGACCGCGGTCAGGTTCCGGGAGACGTGGCGCAGCGCCTGCAGGGTTGCCGCCAGCCCATGTCCTCCCCCGAGGGCCACCACCCGTACGGAGCTGTCCATCATTCACGTCCGAGGTCGCGGTGGATGGTCCGCACCGGGTGCCCGGAATGCCGCAGGCGCGCGGCGATCTCCTCGCTGATGGCCACCGACCGGTGCTTGCCACCCGTGCAGCCCACCGCGATCGTGACGTACGGCTTCAGCTCGTCGGCGTAACGCCCCAGGATCGGCTCGATCGCCTCGACGTACCGGCCCACGAAGTCCGTGGCGCCCGGCAGGGAGAGCACGTAGGACTTCACCTGCTGGTCGTGGCCGGTGAGGTGCCGGAGCTCGGTCACCCAGTAGGGGTTGGCGAGGAAGCGGACGTCGACGACGTGGTCGGCGTCCAGGGGGAGCCCGTACTTGAACCCGAAGGACATGACGGTCAGGTGGAGACGTGCCTCAGCGCCGTCGTCGATCAGCTCGCGGATCCTGCGGGCGAGGTCGTGGACGGAGAGCTCGGTGGTGTCGATGACGATGTCTGCGCGGTTCTTGAGCGCCTGCAGGAGGGCGCGCTCGGCAGCGATGCCGTCGAGGACGCGGCCGTCACCCTGCAGCGGGTGCGGCCGCCTGACGGTCTCGAAGCGCCGCACCAACTCGGCGTCGGACGCCTCGAGGAAGATGATCCGGTACTCCATCCCGGTCTGGCGGATCTGGTCGATGACGGAGACCATCTCGTTGAAGAACTCCCCCGACCGCACGTCGACGACGGCGGCCAGGCGCGAGACACCGTCGCCGGCACGCATCATCGTGGCGAGCGTGATGAGGAGGCGGGGCGGCAGGTTGTCGACCACGTACCAGTTCAGGTCCTCCAGCGCCGCTGCGGCACGGGTCCGGCCGGCACCGGACATCCCGGTGATCAGGAGTAGCTCGGGGCGCTCGGTCGCGGGGGGCTGGGTCTGCTCGTCGCGCATCGGGATCCCCTCCGGAACGGTCGTCGGTCCGGGGGCGGTCGATGGCTGGTCCATCACCCAAGCATGCCACGCGGGCGTGCTGCGCGGCCCTGGCCTGCGCCTAGCCCTTGGCGAAGTGGGCGACGATCTCGCGCGCGAGCGCGGGCCCGATCCCCGGCACCTGGGCGATGGCCACCTCGTCCGCCTGCCGCAACCGCCGAACCGAGCCGAAGTGCTTGAGCAGCGCCTTCGCGCGGGCCGGGCCGATGCCGGGCAGGGTGTCGAGGACGGAGTCGGTCATGGCCTTCGACCGGCGCTTCCGGTGCCGGGTGATGGCGAAGCGGTGGGCCTCGTCCCGCACCCGCTGCAGGAGATGGAGCGCCTCGCTGCCCCGCGGCAGCACCACGGGGAAATCCTCCCCGGGCACCCACACCTCCTCGAGCCGCTTCGCGAGCGACACCACCGGGACGTCGACGCCGAGTCCTGCGAGGGTACGGGCGGCAACACTGGCCTGGGGCAGCCCGCCGTCGATGACGAGCAGGCCGGGCTCGTAGCTGAAGGACTCCCGCTCCACGATGTCCTCGGCCACCCCGCTCGTGGGCGCGGGGCCCCGGCGAACCTTCTCGAAGCGCCGGGCCAGGACCTCGGCGAGCGCCTCGGTGTCGTCCCGCGCGCCGTCACCCTCGGGCCCGCGGATGTTGAAGGTGCGGTAGTCGCGCTTCTTCGGCAGCCCGTCCTCGAAGACGACCATGGAGCCCACCTGCAAGGTGCCGCCCGTGTGCGAGATGTCGTAGCACTCGATGCGCAGCGGGGAAACTGCGAGGCCGAGGTGGCGCTGCAGTTCCTCGAGCGCGCGTGACCGGGTGGCCAGGTCGGCGCCCCGCCGCAGCTTCTCCGCGTCAAGCGCCTGCACGGCGTTCTCGTGGACCGTGTCCTGCAGCGCCCTCTTGTCCCCGCGTCGCGGCACCCGGATGGAGACCACGCCGCCACGGGCCGCTCGCAACCACGCCGCCAGTGCCTCGACGTCGTCGGGAAGGTGGGGGACGAGGATCTCCCGCGGGATGGCGTGACCTGCCGTGCCGTCGTCCTGTGCCTGCGGCCCGTGGACCTGGACGAGGAGCCGCTCGATGAGCTCGCCCTCGGAGGCGTCGTCGCCGCGGTCGGTGACCCAGCCGCGCTGGCCCCGGATCCGGCCCTGTCGGACGTGGAAGACCTGGACCGAGGCCTGCAGTTCGTCCGTGGCGATGGCGTAGACGTCGGCATCCGTGTCCGCGGGCAGGACGACTGCGTTGCGCCCCATCACGCGGCGCAGGGCGGCAATGTCGTCCCGCAGCCGGCCGGCACGCTCGTAGTCCTGGGCGTCGGCGGCGGCGAGCATCTGGCGCTCGAGTCGGGTGATGAAGCGCGCCGCGTCCCCGTTCATGAACGCGCAGAGGTCCTCCGCGAGTGCCCGATGGGCCTGCGGGCTGATCCGGCCCACGCACGGGGCACTGCACTTGTCGATGTAGCCGAGCAGGCACGGCCGCCCAGAGTTGCGCGCCCGACGGAACACGCCCATCGAGCAGGAGCGGACGGGGAACACCCGCAGGAGCAGGTCCATCGTCTCGCGGATCGCCCACGCGTGCGTGTACGGGCCGAAGTAGCGGGTATCCTTCCGCAGCTCTCCGCGCATCACCTGGACGCGCGGGTACTCCTCCCCCAGGGAGACCGCGAGGTAGGGGTAGGACTTGTCGTCCCGGAAGACGACGTTGAACCGTGGGGAGAACTCCTTGATCCACGTGTACTCGAGGCTGAGCGCCTCGACCTCGTTCGCCACGACCGTCCACTGGACCGACGACGCAGTCGTCACCATCGACCGCGTGCGTGGGTGCAGGCGTTCAGGATCCTGGAAGTAGGAGGCGAGCCGGGAGCGCAGGTTCTTCGCCTTGCCGACGTAGAGCACGCGACCCTGGGAGTCCCGGAAGCGGTAGACGCCCGGGGCGGTCGGGACGTCCCTGGGGCGATAGCTCGCGGGGTCGGCCATGGATCCTACGACGCCGCCGCGGCGTCCACCGACGCCGCCGCGGCGTCCACCAACGGGGCCAGGAAGCGTCCGGTGTGGGACCGGGCCACCCGTGAGACCTCCTCGGGCGTGCCCTCCGCGACCACCTCGCCACCGCCGGCGCCTCCCTCGGGCCCGAGGTCGATCACCCAGTCCGCACACTTGATGACGTCGAGGTTGTGCTCGATCACGATCACGGTGTTGCCCTTGTCCACGAGGCCCTGCAGGACGAGGAGGAGCTTGCGGATGTCCTCGAAGTGGAGGCCCGTGGTCGGTTCGTCCAGGACGTAGATGCTGCGGCCGAAGGAGCGGCGGTGCAGCTCGGAGGCGAGCTTGACCCGCTGCGCCTCGCCGCCCGAGAGGGTGGGGGCACTCTGGCCCAGTCGCACGTAGCCGAGGCCGACGCTGGTGAGCGTGTTCAGGTGACGGGCGATGGCCGGGACCGCGCTGAAGAACTCAGCCGCCTGGGAGATGGGCATGTCCAGGACGTCTGCGACGTTTCTGCCCTTGTAGTGGACCTCGAGCGTCTCGCGGTTGTACCGGGCGCCGTGGCACACCTCGCAGGGCACGTAGACATCCGGGAGGAAGTTCATCTCGATCCTGATCGTGCCGTCGCCCTTGCAGGCCTCGCAGCGGCCGCCCTTCACGTTGAAGGAGAACCTTCCCGGCCCGTACCCGCGCACCTTCGCCTCCGTGGTCTCGGCGAACAGCCGGCGCATGTGGTCCCACACCCCGGTATAGGTCGCGGGGTTCGACCGCGGTGTCCGCCCGATCGGGGACTGGTCGACGTGCACGACCTTGTCGAGGTGCTCCATGCCGTCGATCGACTTGTGGCGCCCGGGCACCAGCCGCGAGCGGTTGAGCTCCTTGGCCAGGGCGTTGTAGAGCACGGAGTTGACCAGGGTGGACTTCCCGGAACCCGACACACCGGTCACGGCGACGAAGCTGCCCAGGGGGAACTGCACGGTGATGTCCCTCAGGTTGTGCTCGCGGGCGCTCGTGATGGTCAGGAGGCGGGCGGGGTCCCGGGGACGCCGGACGGCGGGCACCGGGATCTGGCGACGCCCTGAGAGGTAGTCCCCCGTGATCGAGTTCGGCGCGCCCAACAGGTCCGCGTAGCTCCCCGAGTGCACGATCTCGCCGCCGTGCTCCCCCGCGCCCGGACCGATGTCCACCACCCAGTCGGATGAACGGATGGTGTCCTCGTCGTGCTCGACGACGATGAGCGTGTTGCCGAGGTCTCGCAGCCGGGTCAGGGTCTCGATCAGTCGCCGGTTGTCCCGCTGGTGCAGCCCGATGCTCGGCTCGTCGAGCACGTACAGCACGCCCACGAGGCCGGAACCGATCTGGGTGGCCAGGCGGATCCGCTGCGCCTCACCACCGGAGAGCGTTCCCGCCGAGCGGGAGAGCGTCAGGTAGTCGAGCCCGACGTCCAGGAGGAAGCCGAGACGCGCGTGGATCTCCTTGAGGACCTGCGAGGCGATGGCGGCCTCACGTTCCGTGAGCTGGACGCGGTCCAGGAACTTCTTGGCGCGATCGATCGAGAGATCGGAGAGTTCGGCGATCGAGAGGCCGCCGACCTTCACCGCGAGAACCTCGGGCCGGAGACGCGCCCCGTGGCACACGGCGCACGGGATCTCACGCATGAAGCCCAGGTAGCGCTCCCGGGAGGAATCGGACTCGGTCTCGCCGTGCTTGCGGTTGATGTAGTGGATCGCACCCTCGAAGCCGCTGGTGTAGCTCCGTTCCCGGCCCCAGCGGTTCTTGTACTTCACGTGCACCTGGTAGTCGTTGCCGTGGAGGAGAGCCTCCCTGGCCCGCTCCGGCAGCGCCCGCCATGGCACCTCGGTGGAGAACTTCAGGTCCTCGGCGAGCGCCGCGATCAGCCGGAAGTAGTACTGCGACCTCTCACCCGGCCACACCGCGATGGCGCCCTCCGCGAGGGAGAGGTCCTCGTTGGGAACCACGAGTTCCGGGTCCACCTCCACGCTGGTGCCGATGCCGTCGCACTCCGGGCAGGCACCGTACGGCGCGTTGAAGGAGAAGGAACGGGGCTCGATCTCGGAGAGGACGAGCGGGTGCTGGTTGGGGCAGGCCCTCTTCTCGGAGAACCGGATGAGACGGTTCGGGTCGTCCGGTTCGAGGTCGATGAACTCGGCCACCACCTGTCCCTCGGCGAGCGTGAGCGCCGTCTCCACGGAATCGGTGAAGCGCTGCCGGACGCCGTCACGCACCACGAGGCGGTCCACCACGACGTCGATGGAGTGCTTCAGGTTCTTCTCCAGCGCGGGCGGCTGCGCGAGCGAGACGACCGTCCCGTCCACCTTGGCGCGTGCGAAGCCCTTCTGCTGCAGCTCGGCGAGGAGCTCGACGTGCTCGCCCTTGCGTCCCCGCACGATCGGGGCCAGCAGCTGGAACCTCGTTCCCTCGGGGAGGCCGGTGAGCCGGTCCACGATCTGCTGCGCCGTCTGGGCGGTCACCACTTCGCCGCACGTGGGACAGGTCTGGGTCCCTGCACGCGCGAACAGGAGGCGAAGGTAGTCGTGCACTTCGGTGATGGTGCCGACAGTCGAGCGCGGGTTCCGGTTGGTGCCCTTCTGGTCGATCGACACCGCCGGGGAGAGCCCCTCGATGAAGTCGACGTGGGGCTTGTCCATCTGGCCGAGGAACTGGCGGGCGTAGGAGGAGAGCGACTCGACGTAGCGCCGTTGTCCCTCGGCGAAGATGGTGTCGAAGGCGAGGGACGACTTGCCGGACCCGGACAGACCCGTGAACACGATGAGCCGGTCCCGCGGCAGCTCGAGGGAGACGTCCTTGAGGTTGTGCTCCCGAGCGCCGCTCACTAGCAGGCGATCATTCACTGCAACATTCTAGGCCACGAATGGAATCGGACACATGTTCGAACGGGTGTGTCGTGGTAGCGGCCCGCCTTCTCACTGCCGCGGCTAGTGTGGGTCCATGATCATCGCTGTCACCTACCACTACGTCACGGACAGGGATCTCTCGGAGACCCGCCCAGCGCATCGCGCGTTCCTGCGCGGACTCCTCGAGTCGGGCTCCCTCCTCGCCTCGGGCCCCCTCCCCGCCTCCAACGCCGCCCTCATCGTGCTGGAGGCAGGATCGCCCGAGGCAGCGCTCGAACTCCTCGAGGACGATCCCTTCCTCCTCCAGGACTGCATCGCTTCCCGCACCGCCGAGGAGTGGCAGCCCGTCCTCGGGGTGCTCGCACCGCAGGACTGACCGCTGCTGGACCGCCACATCGTCAGGACGCCGGGCCCGGTGGCGTCCTTTCGACGTCGGTCAGCTCGCTGGCCCGCGCCATCACCTCGGCGTCCTCGGTCGGCGCGACACCCCCGTGCGGGATCTCGGGGCGGCGATGCTCCGCCTGGAGCAGCCGCTTCGCGCCGACGGTGAGTGAGAGGACTGTGGTCAGGGCGAGGGTCGCGACGATCACGGTGAGCGAGAGCCAGATCGGGATCTCGGGCACCGCGATGCGCTCGCCACCGTTGAGGAATGGCAGCGTGTTCTCGTGCAGGGCGTGGAGGAACAGCTTCACGCCGATGAACGCCAGGATGAAGGAGAGCCCGTAGGGCAGGTACACCAGCCGGTCCAGCAGCCCGCCGAGCATGAAGTAGAGCTGCCGAAGGCCCATGAGAGCGAACAGGTTGGTGGAGAACACGATGAACGGGTCCTGCGTCAGACCGTAGATCGCCGGGATCGAGTCCAGCGCGAACAGCAGGTCGGTGGACCCGAGGGCCAGGATGACCACCACCATCGGAGTGAACAGCTTCCTGCCGTCGACGACGGTTCGGATCCGCGCGCCGTCGTACTCATCGTGGAGGGGGAGGAAGCGCCGCAGCAGGACGATGAGGGGGTTCTCCTTGAACTCCTCCTCGTCGCCGTGCCCGCCGCGCACGAGCCTGATCGCGGTGTAGATGAGGAAGGCACCGAAGAGGTAGAAGACCCAGCTGAACCGCTCGATGGCCGCCGCCCCGAGGACGATCAGGACCCCCCGCAGCACCAGGGCGATGATGATGCCGATCATCAGCACCTCGGGCTGGTTGCGCGGCGGGACCCGGAACCTCGCGAGGATGATCACGAAGATGAAGAGGTTGTCCACGGACAGGCTCTTCTCAGTCAGGAATCCGGCGTAGAACTCGCCTGCCACCTGCCAGTTCGCGACGAAGGCGAGGACGAGCCCGAAGAGGAGTCCGAGCGTGATGTAGAAGATCGCCCAGGTCGTGGCCTCCCGGAAGGAGGGGACGTGGGGCCGCCGCACCACGTACAGCAGGTCCAGCATGATGATCACGACCATGACCCCGAGGGTGATCGCCTCGAACGAGATGGATAGATGTGCGGAACCCATGTGTCCTTCCGGATCTCACCCAGCCGTGAGGTCTCTCCTGTGCACCCCGGGGTGCACCCACCCCGCCGGGCGGGACGACGACGCCCGGCGTGCTGACGATGAGGTGATGGGGAATACTCCCCTCGACGGCCTCAGGCTATCCTCTCGATCCGGGTCTCTGCCAGCCGCGTGGCGGTGAGCTCGATCATGCGTCCCGCATCTGGCGCAACTCCCGCTTCAGGTCGGCGATCTCGTCGCGGAGGCGTGCGGCGAGTTCGAACTGGAGTTCCGCGGCCGCGGCGTGCATCTGGGCCGAGAGCTGTTCGATCAGATCCGCCAGGTCCCCCTCGGCGCGTGCCTTCGGGGAGGTGTCCCGGCGGCGGCCGGGCTGCCGGTAGCCGCCTTCGAGGAGCTCTTGGGTGTCCACGTCCTCCCGGGCGAGGGCCTCGGTGATGTCCCCGATCCTCTTGCGCAGGGGGGTCGGGTCGATCCCGTTGGCCAGGTTGAACGCGACCTGCTTCTCGCGCCGCCGGTCCGTCTCCTCGATCGCACGCGCCATCGCGGCGGTCACCGAGTCCGCATACATGTGGACCTCGCCGGAGACGTTGCGGGCCGCACGGCCGATGGTCTGGATGAGGGAGGTGGCGGACCGCAGGAAACCCTGCTTGTCCGCGTCGAGGATGGCCACGAGCGAGACCTCGGGAAGGTCGAGGCCCTCGCGGAGCAGGTTGATGCCCACGAGGACGTCGAACTGGCCGAGCCGGAGTTCTCGCAGGAGCTCCACCCGGCGCAGGGTGTCCACGTCCGAGTGGAGGTACTGGACCTTGACGCCCCGCTCGAGGAGGTACTCCGTGAGGTCCTCGGCCATCCGCTTCGTGAGCGTTGTGACGAGGACACGCTCGTTCCGTTCCACCCGCGCGTTCACCTCGGCCAGGAGGTCATCGATCTGTCCGCGGGTGGGCTTCACCACCACCTTGGGATCCACGAGCCCGGTGGGGCGGATGAGCTGCTCCACGACGCCGTCGGACCGGCTGAGCTCCCACGGGCCCGGCGTGGCGGACAGGTAGACGGTCTGCCCCGTCCGCTCGAGGAACTCCTCCCACGTCAGGGGCCGGTTGTCGAGGGCCGAGGGCAGCCGGAAGCCGTGGTCGACGAGGGTCCGCTTGCGGGAGGCGTCGCCCTCGAACATGGCACCGATCTGGGG
This sequence comes from Actinomycetota bacterium, assembly GCA_051744325.1. Classification (GTDB taxonomy): domain Bacteria; phylum Actinomycetota; class Actinomycetes; order Actinomycetales; family Actinomycetaceae; genus UBA1383. Next base: position 37,292 of record JBNJCY010000002.1, on the reverse strand, counting down.
CACCGTCACATGAGACTCGTCGATGACGAGGAGGAAGTCGTCGGGGAAGTAGTCGAGGAGGGTGTGCGGCGGGGTGCCGGGGCCGCGGCCGTCGATGTGGCGAGAGTAGTTCTCGATCCCCGAGCAGGACCCGATCTGGCGCATCATCTCGAGGTCGTAGGTGGTCCGCATCCGGAGGCGCTGGGCCTCCAGCAGCTTGCCCTGCCGCTCGAACGAGGCCAGCCGCTTCTCGAGTTCCTCCTCGATGCCGACCACCGCCCGCTCCATCCGCTCCGGTCCCGCCACGTAGTGACTCGCGGGGAACAGGTGGACCAGCTCAGCCGACCGGAGGACCTCCCCAGTGAGTGGGTGCAGCATCGCCAGGGCGTCGATCTCGTCCCCGAACATCTCGATGCGGATCGCGAGTTCCTCATACACCGGGATGATCTCGATGGTGTCGCCCCGCACGCGGAAGGTGCCGCGCGAGAAGTCGAGGTCATTGCGCACGTACTGCATGCCCACGAACTGGCGCAGCAGATCGTCCCGGCCCACCTCCATGCCGACGTGGAGCGGCACCATCCGGTCCACGTACTCCTGCGGCGTGCCGAGTCCGTAGATGCAGGACACCGACGCCACGACGACGACGTCCCGCCTCGTCAGCAGCGAGTTCGTCGCGGAGTGGCGGAGCCGCTCCACCTCGTCGTTGATGGAGGAGTCCTTCTCGATGAAGGTGTCCGTCTGTGGGACGTATGCCTCGGGCTGGTAGTAGTCGTAGTACGAGACGAAGTACTCCACCGCGTTGTTCGGGAGAAGCTCCCGGAACTCCGCGGCGAGCTGCGCGGCGAGGGTCTTGTTGGGGGCCATGACAAGGGTGGGGCGCTGCACCTGTTCCACGAGCCAGGCAGTCGTCGCCGATTTCCCCGTGCCGGTGGCGCCGAGGAGGACGGTGTCCTTCTCGCCCGCTCGCAGCCGGGCGGCGAGCTCGGCGATGGCCCGCGGCTGGTCGCCGGACGGCTTGAAGTCGGAGACGACCTCGAAGGGTGCCTCCGAGCGCGTCAGGGCGGCGTCCGGTCTCATGCCCTCAAGCGTACGTCGAACCCATGACGGCCTCAGCCGCCGGCGCCCCTCAGCCCCCGGCGCCGTCGCGCACCCTCGGGAGGAGGACCTCCTCCCACAACTCCCGCACGGCTTCCCGCAGATCGGACTCGCTGCCCTCGTTCGGCAACCAGACATCGGCCACCGCGCGCCGGGCGTCGTCGTCCGCCTGGGCACGGAACCGGGCGTCCATCGTGGCGTCGTCCATGCCCCTGGTGGTGCGGAGTCGCTCGCGCCGGACCTCCTCCGAGGCACCGACCACCACGACGACGTCGTACCGTCCCTCCAGGTGTTTCTCCACCAGCAGGGGGACGTCGTGCACCACCACGCTGCCTTCCGGTACTGCCGCAATCCTGCGAGAGGCCTCGGCGTGGATCAGCGGGTGGGTGATGGCCTCGAGTTGCGCGCGAGCGGCGTCGTCGCCGAAGACGGCCTCGCCGAGGGCCGCCCGATCGAGCCTCCCGTCGGCGACGACCCCGGGAAACGCGTCTGACACGAGGGCCAGCCCCTTCGTGCCCGGGGCGAGCACGTCCCGCGCGATGGCGTCGAGATCGACGACGACGGCGCCGAGGTCTCCCAGCAGGCGGGCGACCGTCGACTTGCCCGACCCGATGCCCCCTGTGAGGCCCACCTGCAGCGGCATGGATCCATCATCGCACCGCGAGAAGGGGAGCGGCCCGCCCCCGGACGGGGACGGGCCTCTCCTCACGGTCCGGTCAGTGGCCGGTGAGCTTCTCGCGCAGCGCTGCCAGGGCCTCATCGGAGGCCAGGGTGCCCTCGTTGGCTGACCCTTCAGAGGAGTACGAACTCTCCTGCTGGTCGGCGGCACCGGTGGTGGTCTCCGCCTCCGCCGCCTGGGCGACCTGGGCCTTGTGGGCGACCCAGCGCTCATGGGCGAGCGCGTACTGCGTCTCCCACGCCTCCCGCTGGGCATCGAAGCCCTCCAGCCACTCGTTGGTCTCCGGGTCGAAGCCCTCCGGGTACTTGTAGTTCCCGTTCTCGTCGTACTCGGTGGCCATGCCGTAGAGCGAGGGGTCGAAGTCGTCCGAAGTCGGATCCACGCCCTCGTTCGCCTGCTTGATCGACAGGGAGATCCGCCGACGGTCGAGGTCGATGTCGATGACCTTGACGAAGACGTCCGCCCCGACCTTGGCGACCTGCTCGGGCACCTCGACGTGGCGCACCGCGAGCTCCGAGATGTGGACGAGGCCCTCGATACCGTCCTCCACGCGCACGAAGGCGCCGAAGGGAACGAGCTTCGTGACCTTGCCGGGGACGACCTGGCCGATGGAGTGGGTGCGGGCGAAGGCCTGCCACGGGTCCTCCTGGGTGGCCTTCAGGGACAGCGAGACGCGCTCGCGGTCCATGTCCACCTCGAGGACCTCGACGGTGACCTCCTGGCCGACCTCGACGACCTCGTTCGGGTGGTCGATGTGCTTCCAGGACAGCTCCGAGACGTGCACGAGCCCGTCCACGCCGCCCAGGTCGACGAAGGCGCCGAAGTTGACGATGGAGGAGACGACACCGGGCCGGACCTGGCCCTTCGCGAGGGTCTGCAGGAAGGTGGAGCGCACCTCGGACTGGGTCTGCTCGAGCCACGAGCGCCGCGACAGCACGACGTTGTTGCGATTCTTGTCCAGCTCGATGATCTTGGCCTCGAGCTGCTTGCCGATGTACGGCTGGAGGTCGCGCACCCGGCGCATCTCCACCAGCGAGGCCGGCAGGAAGCCGCGCAGGCCGATGTCGAGGATGAGACCGCCCTTGACGACCTCGATGACGGTGCCTGTGACGACTCCGTCCTCCTCCTTGATCCGCTCGATCGTGCCCCAGGCGCGCTCGTACTGCGCACGCTTCTTCGACAGAAGGAGCCGGCCCTCCTTGTCCTCCTTCTGGAGGACAAGGGCCTCGATCTTCTCGCCGACCTGGACGACCTCGTCCGGGTCTATGTCGTGCTTGATGGACAGTTCGCGGGAAAGGATGACGCCCTCGGTCTTGTAACCGATGTCGAGCAGGACCTCGTCCCGGTCGACCTTGACGACGATACCCTCGACGATGTCGCCATCGTTGAAGTACTTGATGGTCTCGTCAACGGCGGCGAGGATCTCCTCATCCGTTCCGATGTCGTTGATGGCGACCTGGGGGGCGACCGCCCGGGGCGGCGTGGTGATGGTCATAGAGGTGGGAACTCCGATACGGACAGATGATAGTTGTGACAGGTTGCGACGACGGCACACGTCGCCGGAGGCGAGCCTACTACGGCGCCGAAAGCGCGGGCAAACGTCGGCCTCCTCCCGCGCACTGTGACAATGGTGTCATGGACGGAGGGGATGCCGGGAGGGCGCACGGCCGGTGGTGGAGCGTGAACGCCGCGGAGTACCACGCGGAGCATGGCATCTTCCTCGGGGACGCCGGCCTGCGCTGGTGTCCGGAGGGCCTCACCGAGGACCGCGCTGGGTTGTTGGGGCCCGTGGCGGGCCGCCGCGTCCTCGAAGTGGGGTGCGGCGCGGGCCAGGGGACCCGCTGGGTGGCCCGCCACGGCGGCGACGCCGTCGGTGTCGACATCGCGCACGGCATGCTGGCGGTCGGCCGGGGGCTCAACGCGTCCAGCGGCGTCACGGTCCCCCTGGTGCTCGCCGACGCCCGCCACCTCCCGTTCGCCCGCCAGTCCTTCGATGTGGCGTTCACGGCGTTCGGTGCGATCCCGTTCGTGCCCGACCCCGAGGCCGTTCACCGGGAGGTGGCTCGCGTGCTGCGCCCCAGGGGGCGCTGGGTGTTCTCCACCTCGCACCCGCTGCGGTGGGTGTTCGCGGACGACCCGTCGGCGGCCCACCTGCGGGTGGTGCGCCCCTACTTCGATACCGCGCCCTACGCCGAGTACGTGGACGGGGACCTGGAGTACTCCGAGTACCAGCACACCGTCTCGGACCTGCTGAACGGCGTGCTCCGCGCCGGCTTCATCCTCGAGGAGGTCGTGGAACCACGATGGGAGGAGGAGAACGGCGAGGACTGGGGCGCCTGGAGCGCGGAACGGGCGCCGTGGGTTCCCGGAACGATCATCGTCCGCTCCCGGCTGCCCTGACCGGTCACTGCGGGTCCGTCAGTGGGCGGCGTCCCGCCAGGTGCGTCCTGTCCCCACCGAGACGTCGAGCGGGACCGACAGGTCCGCCGCTCCCGCCATGGCCTGGCGGACCGCTGCCGTCACGGCCTCCAGCTCCCCGGGTGCGACCTCGAGAACGAGCTCGTCGTGCACCTGGAGGAGCATCCGGCTCGCCATGTCCTCAGCGGCGAGCCGTTCGTCCAGGCGAACCATCGCCACCTTGATGATGTCGGCCGCGCTGCCCTGGATCGGCGCGTTGAGCGCGGTCCGTTCAGCGAGTTCGCGGCGCTGCCGGTTGTCCGAGTTGAGGTCCGGCAGGTATCGCCGCCGGCCCATGATCGTCTCGGTGTACCCCGTCCGGCGCGCGGCCTCGACGACGGAGGTCAGGTAGGTGCGCACGCCGCCGAACCGCTCGAAGTAGCCGTCCATGAGCGTGCGCGCCTCGGCGACGTCGAGCGCGAGTTGGCGGGACAGCCCATACGCGCTCAGGCCGTATGCGAGTCCGTAGCTCATGGCCTTCACCTTGGACCGCATCGCCGGTGTCACCTCCTCGGCAGACACCCCGAACACCCGGGAGCCGACGAACCGGTGGAGGTCCTCGCCGGCGCGGAAGGCCTCGATGAGGCCCTCGTCCCCGGACAGGTGGGCCATGATCCGCATCTCGATCTGCGAGTAGTCCGCGGTCATCAGGCACTCGAAGCCGTCGGAGACCACGAAGGCCTCCCGGATCCGCAGGCCCTCCTCGGTTCGGACCGGGATGTTCTGCAGGTTCGGGTCCAGGGAGGACAGTCGGCCGGTGGCTGCGACCGTTTGGGCGAACGTGGTGTGGATCCGGCCGTCCACCGAGACCGTGCGACGCAGGGTCTCCACCGTCTGGCGGAGCTTGTTCTGGTCCCGATGCACCAGGAGATGCTGGAGGAACTCGTGGCCGGTCCTCGCGAACAGCTCGGTGAGCGACTCCGCGTCGGTCGTCCACCCCGTCTTGGTCCTCTTGGTGCGGGGCATCCCGAGCTGGTCGAAGAGGACATCCTGCAGCTGTTTCGGACTCGAGAGGTTGACCTCCCTGCCGATCACGGCATACGCCTCCCGCGCTGCGGCCATCACGTGGCTGGCGAACTCCTGCTCGAGGTTGAGGAGGAAGACCTCGTCCACGGCGATGCCGATCGCCTCCATGTCCTGCAGGGTGCGCTGGACCGGGAGCTCGAGATCCGTGAGCAGGGCGGCGGCTCCCCTCTCCCGGAGGTCCTCCGTCAGCCGTGCGGTGAGATCGTGCACGGCCTCGGCCCGGGCCACCGACTCAGCCCGCTCCGCGAGGTCGAGCATCCCGTGGGCCTGGCTGGAGGCGATGTCGCGCCCCAGGTGCCGGCTCACGAGGTCCGGCAGGTCGTAGTTCCGCTGTCCCGGGGAGCACAGGTAGGCGGCGAGCGCGGTGTCGAACGCCACGCCGGCCAGGTGGATGCCCCGGCCGCGCAGGGAGTGCCACGCCGCCTTGGCGTCGTGCAGCGACTTCGGCGCCGGCGACTCCAGCCACTCCCGGACGGCGGCGACGTCAACGCCGTCGGCGCCGGCGCCACCCAGGTCGATGCTCGCCGTCGTCGCGCCATCGGCAAGCGAGACCCGCCACGCGTCCGACCGGTCACCGACGACGTCGACGGCGACGGCGCCGGCACCCGTGGAGAGCCACGCGGCCACGTCGGTGGTCTCCTGCCGCTCGACGGCCTCCACGGCGGGACCGCTCTCCCCTCCCCCGGGCAGGACGGCGAACACCCGATCGCGCAGGACGCTGAACTCCAGCGAGGTGAAGAGGTCCTCGATCGCCGTCCGGTCCCCGGCGCCGCGGTGGAGGTCACGGGCCCTCACCGGGAGGTCGAGGTCGGTGAGCAGGTGGTTGAGGCGCCGGTTGCGTACCACGTCGGCGAGGTGGGTCCGCAGCGACTCGCCGGCCTTGCCGGGAACCGTGTCGACGACGGCGATCAGGCCGTCGAGGCCGCCGTACTGTGCGAGCCACTTCGCCGCCGTCTTCGGACCGACACCCGGGACCCCGGAGAGGTTGTCGGACGTCTCGCCGACGAGGGCGGCGAGCTCCGGGTACTGCTCGGGCCGGACTCCGTACCTCTCCTCCACAGCGACGGGCGTCATCCGGGTGAGCGTGGAGACGCCGCGGATCGGGTAGAGCACGGTGATTGAATCGTCCACGAGCTGGAACGTGTCCCGGTCCCCCGAAACGATGAGCACGTCCATCCCGGACCCGGCCGCCTCGCGCGCAAGGGTGGCGATGACGTCGTCCGCCTCGTAGTTCTCCTTCGACACCTCCACGATACCCATCGCCCGGACGGCCTCACGGATGAGCGGCACCTGGTCGCGGAAGTCCTCCGGCAGCTTCTCGCGCGTCCCCTTGTAGTCGGAGTACTCCTCCGTGCGGAACGTCACGCGCCCGACGTCGAAGGCGACGGCGACGTGGGTGGGCTCCTCGTCGGCGATCAGCTTGACAAGCATCGAGAGGAAGCCGTGGATCGCGTTGGTGGCGAGCCCGGAGCGGGTGGTGAAGTTCTCCACGGGGAGCGCGTAGAAGGCCCGGAACGCCATGGAGTGCCCGTCCACGAGGAGGAGTCGCTCTTTCGTGTTCACACTGCCACCCTAGATCCCATGGACGACAGCCACGACCGCGCCGCCGCGCTCAACGATTCCTCCCCCGGCACCCTGATGGAGCGGATGGGCATCGAGTTCCTCGAGGCCCGGCCCGGCAGGGTGGTGGCCCGGATGCCGGTGGCCGGCAACACCCAGCCCCATGGCCTCCTGCACGGGGGTGCCTCCGTGGTACTGGCGGAGACGGTCGGCTCGATCGCGGCAGGGTTGCACGCCCACCCGGGGACCGCCGTCGGGACCGAGGTCAACGCCTCCCACCACCGTGCAATCCGCTCCGGGCACGTGACGGCCACCGCCGTCCCCTTGCACGAGGGGAACACGGTGGCCACCTATGCGATCTCGATCGTCGACGACGACGGCGGGGTGGTCTGCACCGCGCGGCTCACCTGCTCGGTGCGCCGCGAGGTCACGGAGTTCAGGCGTTCCCGACCTGCTCGATGACGGCATCCGCCACCTCGCGCATGGTCAGGCGCCGGTCCATCGACGTCTTCTGAATCCAGCGGAACGACTCCGGCTCGGAGAGGCCCATCTTCGACATGAGGAGGCCTTTGGCCCGGTCCACGCGCTTGCGGGTCTCGAAGCGTTCCGCGAGGTCCGCGATCTCCGACTCCAGGGAGACGATCTCCTGGAAGCGCGAGACCGCAATCTCCAGCGCGGGCAGGAGGTCCGACGGGGTGAAGGGCTTGACGACGTAGGCCATCGCACCGGCGTCGCGTGCCCGCTCCACCAGTTCCGTCTGGGAGAACGCGGTGAGCATCACGACCGCGCAGGTGCGGTCCTTCATGATCCGCTCGGCGGCGGTGATCCCGTCCACCTCGGGCATCTGGACGTCCATCACGACCACGTCGGGCTCGAGCTCCGCGACCAGGTCGACAGCGGTCGCGCCGTCCCCGGCCTCTCCGACGACCTCGTAGCCCGCCTCGGTCAGCGACTCCACGATGTCGAGGCGGATCAGCGGCTCGTCCTCGGCCACAACGACACGGCGGCGCGGTGCGGTTGCGTCCGCGGCGTCCTTGGCCTCGTCCTTGCCCATGGTTCCCTCATTTCCCTTGTGACAACAGTGCTCCCGGCGGGATTCGAACCCGCACACCTTTCGGCGCCGCATTTTGAGTGCGGTGTGTCTGCCAGTTCCACCACAGGAGCCGCGGAGTCAAGGTTACCGGCCGATCCGGCGCCCCGACCCCGTCCCAGGGTGACGTCGGTCACGCTAGCGGCGGCTCCCCTTCGACGTCTCGCCCACCTTGTGGATACGGATCGAGTTCGTGGTGCCGACCATGCCGGGCGGCATGCCCGCCACGACCACCACCCGGTCGCCCTCGTCCGCGAGGTGGTTCTCCCTGAGGCGGTACTCGACCTGGTCGACCATGTCGTCCGTGTGGGCGACCTCGGGAGCCAGGTAGGTCTGGACGCCCCAGCTGAGCGCCAAGGTGTTGAGGGTGGACTCCAGCGGGGTGAATGCGAGCAGTGGGATCGGGGAGCGGAGCCGCGACATGCGGCGTGCGGTGTCCCCGGACTGGCTGAATGTGACGATGTACTTGACCTCGAGCATCTCGCCGATCTCGGCGGCCGCCTTCGTGATGACGCCACCGCGGGTGTGCGGGGAGGACGTCAGGGGCGCGATGCGGTCACCGCCGCCCTCCTCGGTGTTCTCGATGATGCGGGCCATCATGCGCACCGCCTCGATGGGGAACTCGCCGACCGAGGTCTCGCCGGACAGCATGACCGCGTCCGCGCCGTCGAGGATGGCGTTGGCGCAGTCGGACGCCTCGGCACGAGTCGGCCGTGGGCTCGTGATCATCGACTCGAGCACCTGCGTGGCCACGATCACGGGCTTCGCGAAGCGCCGGGCGACGTCGATGGCCCGCTTCTGGACCAGCGGCACCTGTTCGAGGGGCAGTTCGACGCCGAGGTCACCGCGGGCGACCATGATGCCGTCGAAAGCGTCGACGATCTCCGTCAGGTTCGCCACGGCCTGCGGCTTCTCGATCTTGGCTATGACGGGAACGAAGCGGCCCTCCTCCGCCATGATCGCGTGGACGTCCTCGACGTCCTGCCCGGAGCGGACGAAGGAGAGCGCGATGATGTCCGCACCGAGGTGGAGGGCCCACCGCAGGTCGGTCTTGTCCTTCTCCGACAGCGCGGGCACGGACACGGCGACGCCGGGGAGGTTGATGCCCTTGTTGTTGGACACCGGGCCGGGAACCTCTACCTCGGTGTGGACCCGTGGTCCGTCCACCTCCACCACGCGGACGGCCACCTTGCCGTCGTCGATGAGGAGGAGGTCGCCGGACGAGCAGTCCCCGGGAAGCCCCTCGAACGTGGTTGAGCTGATCTCCCTCGTGCCGACGACGTCCTCGGTGGTGATCGTGAAGGAGTCACCGACCGCGAGGTGGTGGGGACCGTTCTCGAAGCGTCCGAGCCGGATCTTCGGGCCCTGGAGATCCACGAGGACGGCGACGGCGCGCCCCGCCTCCCGGGCCGCGCTGCGGACGTTCGCGTAGACCCGCTCGTGACCGTTGTGCTCACCGTGCGACGCGTTGATCCGGGCCACGTCCATGCCGGCGTCGACGAGCTCGCGGATCTGTTCGGGCGACTCCGTGGCCGGTCCGATGGTGCAAACGATCTTGGCTCTGCGCATGGAATCATCCTAGGCGTGGGCGGGCCGTGGCCGTGGGGTGGTCACGCCAGCAATTGCATGGTGGTGGCCGCGATGGGCGATGGCAGCTCCGTGGAGCCACGGAGGAAGAGGTCGACGGAAGCAGCCGCCGAACGGCCCTCGGCGATGGCCCACACGATCAGCGACTGCCCGCGGCCCGCGTCGCCGGCCACGAAGACCCCGGGGACGCTCGTCGAGTAGTCGTCGCCGCGCCGGACCCGCCCGCGTTCGTCGCAATCGAGGCCGAGCTGCTCGACGACGCCGGCCCGCGGCGTGCCCGTGAACCCCATCGCGAGGAGCACGAGCTGCGCGGCAAGGAGCCGTTCGGTGCCCTCCACGGTGACGGGACGGCCGCTGGACATGTCCACCTCGGTGAGGCGCAGGTGAGTGACCTGGCCGTCCTCACCGAGGAACTCGGCGGTGTTGACGGCGTAGACCCGGTCCCCGCCCTCCTCGTGGGCAGAGGTCACCCGGAAGGTCATCGGGTGGGTGGGCCACGGCTGGGTATGGGGCCGGTCGTCGGACGGGCGCGGCATGATCTCCAGCTGGGTGACGGACCGGGCACCCTGACGGATGGCGGTACCGAGGCAGTCCGCGCCGGTGTCGCCACCGCCGATGATGACCACGTCCTTCCCCTCCGCCGTGACCTGGGCGTCCACCGGCTCTCCCAGGGAGGCCCGGTTGGACTGCGGGAGGTACTCCATCGCCTGATGGATGCCGCGGAGCTCCCGGCCCGGGACGCGCAGGTCGCGCGCGATTGTGGCACCCATGGCGAGGACGATGGCGTCGTACCGCTCGAGGAGGTCCCGGCCGGTCAGTCCGTCCGAGCCGACGTCCACCGAGACGCGGAAGATGGTGCCCTCGGCGCGCATCTGGTCGAGCCGGCGGTCGAGGTGTGCCTTCTCCATCTTGAACTCCGGGATGCCGTACCGGAGGAGCCCGCCGACGCGGTCCGCACGCTCGAAGACAGCGACCGTGTGGCCCGCCCGCGTGAGCTGCTGGGCAGCGGCGAGCCCGGAGGGACCGGACCCGATCACCGCGACGGTCCTGTCCGTGAGCTGGTCGGGCAGCTGGGGCTGGACGAGGCCACGCTCGAAGGCGACGTCGATGATCGACTTCTCGACGTTCTTGATGGTGACCGGGGGCTGGTTGATGCCGAGCACGCATGCCGTCTCGCAGGGTGCCGGGCACAGCCGCCCGGTGAAATCCGGGAAGTTGTTGGTGGCGTGGAGACGCTCGATGGCCTCGGCGAACCGGTCCCGGTGGACAAGGTCGTTCCACTCGGGGATGAGGTTGCCGAGCGGGCACCCGCTGTGGCAGAACGGGACGCCGCAATCCATGCACCTGGACGCCTGGCGGGCGAGGACCGCCGAGTCCTCCTCACGGACCTCGTAGACCTCCTTCCAGTCCCGGATCCGCACCGTCACCGGGCGGCGCTCGGGCAGCTCGCGCTGCCGGTGCTTCAGGAATCCGCGCGGGTCAGCCATTGGACGCCTCCATGATCGTTTCCCACACCTCGGGTGAGGCGGGGTCGAGCCCCTCCTCCGCGGCCCGGGCGAGGGCGGCGGAGACAGCGGCATACTGCCGCGGGAGCACCTTGGTGAACCTGTCCGCAAGCAGGCCCTCCCCGAGCAGCTCGGCGGCGTTGTGCGACTCGGTGAGCTCAAGGTGTCGGCGCAGCAGGTCCGCGAGGATCTGCTCGTCCTCGCTGTCCGGGCGCTCCAGGAGGAGGTCGCCGGCGGCGAGGGCCTGCGAGTTGACCTTGGCCCGGTCGAGGTCGCGCACGTACGCCGTACCGCCGGACATCCCGGCACCGAAGTTCCGCCCGGTGGCCCCGAGCACCACGACGGTCCCCCCTGTCATGTACTCGCAGCCGTGGTCGCCGACACCCTCCACGACGATGGTGGCACCGGAGTTCCGCACCGCGAACCGCTCGCCGGCCTGGCCCCGCAGGAACATCTCCCCACTGGTCGCGCCGTAGCCCACCACGTTGCCGGCGATGACGTTGTGCCGGCCCCAGAAGTGGGAACGCCTGTCGGGGCGCACGACGACTCGTCCGCCGGAGAGCGACTTCCCGACGTAGTCGTTCGCGTCACCGAAGAGCCGCAGCGTCACGCCGCGCGTGAGGACCGCGCCGAACGACTGTCCGGCCGAGCCGTGCAACGTGACGTCGATGGTGTCGTCGGGCAGGCCCTGCGGCCCGTACCGCTTGGTGACCTCGTGGGAGAGCATCGTGCCGACCGTGCGGTTGACGTTCCGGACCCCCCGCTCGATCACGACTCCCTCCCCCCGGTCGAGGGCCGGACGTGCGAGCTCGATCAGCTGGTTGTCGAGCGCGGCCTCCAACCCGTGGTCCTGTGGGCGGGCGCAGTGCTGGAATCCCCCGGGCGCCGGGTCGATCTTCTCGAGGATGGGGGCGAGGTCGAGGCCGGAGGCCTTCCAGTGGTCGATCGCGCGCCTGGCATCCAGGAGGTCGACCTGGCCGACCGCCTCCTCGAGGGACCGCAGCCCGAGTGAGGCGAGCAGCTCACGCACCTCCTGGGCGATGAACTCGAAGAAGCTCACCACGTACTCCGGCTTGCCGTTGAAGCGCGCCCTGAGCTCCGGGTTCTGCGTGGCCACCCCCACCGGACAGGTGTCCTTGTGGCAGACCCGCATCATGATGCAGCCCGAGACCACGAGCGGGGCGGTGGCGAACCCGAACTCCTCCGCGCCGAGCAGCGCTGCCACCACGACATCGCGACCCGTCTTGAGCTGGCCGTCGGTCTGCACCACGATCCGGTCGCGGAGGTTGTTGAGCACAAGAGTCTGCTGCGTCTCCGCCAGTCCCAGCTCCCACGGCGCCCCCGCATGCTTGAGCGAGGTCAGCGGGCTCGCCCCCGTGCCGCCGTCGTGACCCGAGATCAGGACGACGTCGGCGTGGGCCTTCGAGACGCCCGCGGCGACCGTTCCGACCCCCACCTCCGAGACGAGCTTCACGTGGATCCGCGCTGCCGGGTTGGCGTTCTTCAGGTCGTGGATGAGTTGGGCGAGATCCTCGATCGAGTAGATGTCGTGGTGCGGAGGCGGCGAGATCAGGCCGACTCCCGGCGTGGAGTGGCGCGTGCGCGCCACCCAAGGGTAGACCTTCGCGCCCGGGAGCTGGCCGCCCTCACCGGGCTTCGCCCCTTGCGCCATCTTGATCTGGATGTCGTCGGCGTTGGTGAGGTAGTCAGCGGTCACCCCGAAGCGGCCCGAGGCGACCTGCTTGACGGCGGACCTGCGCTCCGGGTCGTGGAGACGTTCGGTGTCCTCACCGCCCTCCCCGGTGTTGGACTTCCCACCGAGCCGGTTCATCGCGATCGCCAGAGTCTCATGTGCCTCGGCCGAGATCGAGCCGTAGCTCATCGCGCCGGTCGAGAAGCGCTTGACGATCTCGCTGACGGGCTCCACCTCGTCCACCGGGATCGGCGCGCGGCCCTTGAACTCGAGGAGGCCGCGCAGCGTCATGAGACGCTCGGACTGCTCGTTGACGCGCGCGCTGTACCGCTGGAACACGTCGAAGCGCCGCGTCCGCGTCGAGTGCTGCAGGCGGAAGATCGTCTCGGGGTCGAACAGGTGGGGTTCCCCCTCGCGCCGCCACTGGTACTCCCCGCCGATGGTGAGCGTGCGGTGGGCGGGCGATATGCCCGACGGCGGGTACGCCGTCGCGTGGCGGAGCGCCACCTCACGGGCGAGCACCTCGAGGCCCACGCCGTCGAGAGGCGTCGGAGTTCCCGTGAAGTAGTCGTCGACCAGTTCCCGTGACAGTCCGAGGGCCTGGAACACCTGGGCGCCCCGGTAGGACGCCACCGTGGAGATGCCCATCTTCGACATCACCTTCAGGACGCCCTTCCCGAGCGCCTTGTTGAGGTTGGCGACGGCCTTTTCCTTCGGCACCGTCACGACGCCCTCGTCCACGAGCCGCTCCGCGGACTCCATGGCGAGGTAGGGGTTGACGGCTGCGGCACCGTAGCCGATGAGGAGGGCCACGTGGTGGACCTCGCGGACGTCCCCGGCCTCGACGACCAGGGAGATGCGGGTCCGGGTGCGCCTCCGCAGGGTGTGGTGGTGCACCGCGGACAGCAGCAGCAGCGAGGGGATCGGCGCGAGCTCCGCGCTCGAGTCGCGGTCGGAGAGGACGATGAAGCTGACGCCGTCCCCGATGGCGGCGTCGACCTCCGCGAAGATCTCCTCGAGGCGTGCCCGGAGCGCGTCCGCTCCCCCGGACACGTCGTACAGTCCCTTCACCTTGATGGCCGAGAACCCCTTGTTGTGGCGGTACCGGGCCACGTGGACGACCTTGGCGAGCTGCTCGTTGTCGAGAACGGGGAAGCCGAGGACGAGCTTGCGCGCATGCTCCGGGTTGTCCTCGAGGAGGTTGGGCTCCGGTCCGATCACCGCGTCGAGGGCGGTGACCAGTTCCTCGCGGATCGCGTCGAGCGGCGGATTGGTCACCTGAGCGAACAACTGGCTGAAGTAGTCGAACAGCAGCCGCGGACGGGAGGAGAGCACCGCGATCGGGGTGTCCGTGCCCATCGAGCCGAGCGCCTCGGCACCGGTCTGCGCCATCGGCGCGAGGATGATGCGGAGCTCCTCCTCGCTGTAGCCGAAGGTCTGCTGCCGGCGCACGACCGAGGATGGCGAGTGGGAGACGTGCTCCCGATCGGGCAGGTCCTCGACGCGGAGGAGGCCCGCGTCCAGCCAGTCGGCGTACGGGTGCTCGCCGGCCAGGCTCGCCTTGATCTCCTCGTCCTCGATGATGCGGCCCGCCCCCGTGTCGACGAGGAACATGCGGCCGGGTTCGAGGCGGCCCTTGCGGACCACGGATTCCACCGGGAGGTCGAGCACCCCGGACTCGGACGCGAGCACGACCAGGCCGTCGGCGGTCACCCAGTAGCGCCCGGGCCGCAGCCCGTTGCGGTCGAGGACCGCGCCGATGACCGTTCCGTCGGTGAAGCTGATCGAGGCGGGGCCGTCCCAGGGCTCCATGATGGTCGACATGTACTGGTAGAAGGCGCGCCGGGCCGGGTCCATGGCGTCGTTGTTCTGCCACGCCTCGGGGATCATCATGAGCATGGCGTGCGGCAGGGGCCGGCCCGCGAGGTGCAGCAGTTCGACGACCTCGTCGAAGGACGCGGAATCGGAGGCTCCCACGGAGTTGACGTCGCCCAGCGAGGCCAGGTCACCGAGCACCTCGGAGGACAGGTTGCCCTGCCGAGCCGCCATCCAGTTGCGGTTCCCGCGCACCGTGTTGATCTCCCCGTTGTGGGCAAGCATCCGGAACGGCTGGGCCAGCGGCCAGGAGGGGAAGGTGTTGGTTGAGAAGCGGGAGTGCACCAGCGCGATCTGCGAGGCGAACCGCTCGTCGTTGAGGTCCGGGAAGAACCGGCGCAGCTGCGAGGTGGTCAGCATTCCCTTGTAGGAGATCGTGCGGCTCGAGAGCGACGAGAAGTAGATGCCGAGGTGGTTCTCGCAACGCTTGCGGACCCGGAAGGTGCGGCGCTCGAGGTCGATGCCCGTCGCGCCGTCGGGCGCGCGCAGGAAGAGCTGCCGGAAGACGGGCATGCAGTCCCTGGCCATACGCCCGATCATCGAGTCGTCGAAGGGGACGTCCCGCCACCCCACGATCCGGAGTCCCTCCTCGTCGACGACCCGCTCGACGGCGCCAACGGCGCGTGCCCGCGCGGCCCCGTCGCTGGGGAGGAACGCGATGCCGGCCGCGTACTCGCCGGGTTCCCCGAGGTCGAATCCGGTGACCGCGGCGAGGAACTCGTGCGGGAGTTGGGTGAGGATGCCGGCGCCGTCGCCGGAGTTCTCCTCGGCACCGACGGCCCCACGGTGGTCGAGGTTCGCCAGCGCCGTGAGGCCCGCCTCCACGATGTCGCGGCCGGCGTGCCCGCGCAGCGTGGCGACGAAGGCGACACCACACGCGTCGTGCTCGTGGCTGGGGTCGTACAGACCGGTTGAATGCTCGCCCAGTGCCATGCCCACCATGTCCTTGCCGGGAATCGCTTCCCACCGTGGTTCACGGGACTACGTCGGCCCGAGTCTGTCCTGATCTCTCTTTGCCCGCATTTTGCCAGATCCGATGGCGGTGCCCAATGGGGACGTCCAGAATCTGGTCCGCGAACTCAACCGCCCCTGTGACCGCCGGCATCCGGTGCGCTGGAGTTCACAGGCGTCGCCATCCCGGACGTATCGCCGTCGACGCCGTGGCCCGGCAGATGGATGGGGTCCGGCTGGCCCGTCCGCCGCCCGAGCCAGAGGAAGAAGGCACTGGCCACGAGGAACACGAGGATCGAGGTCCACACGTTGAGTCTCATGCCCAGCACCATCTCGGCCTCGTCCACGCGGAGCATCTCGATCCACACGCGCCCGAGGGTGTAGCTCATGACGTAGAGCCAGAACACGCGACCGTGTCCCAGCCGGAAGCGCCGCTCCGCCCAGATGAGGAACACGGCGGCCAGGAGGTTCCAGACGATCTCGTACAGGAAGGTCGGGTGGAAGAGCGTCCCGGAGGCATATCCAGCCACCAGATGGACGTCATCGATCTCGAGACCCCACGGAAGGGTGGTCGGGCCGCCGTACAGTTCCTGGTTGAACCAGTTGCCGAGCCTGCCGATCGCCTGCGCGACGAGGAGACCCGGCGCGAGTGCATCCGCGATGGGCGGCATCCGCAACCCGTATCGGCGTGCCGCCACCCACGCCCCGACCGCCCCGAGGGCGACAGCCCCCCAGATGCCGAGCCCCCCGTTCCAGATGGCGAACACCATCCACGGGTCCCCGTCCGGCCCGAAGTAGGCGTCGGGCGATGAGAGCACGTGGTAGATCCGCCCGCCGATGATCCCGAATGGCACCATCCACAGGACCAGGTCGAGGACCCGTTCCTCCGGACCGCCCTTGCGCGCGTACCGCTTCTGGAGGATCACGGTCGCCACCGCGATACCCAGCAGGATCGCCAACGCGTACGCCCTGAAGGGGAACGGTCCGAGGGCCCATTCCGAGACGGAGGGGCTCGGGATCGAGAGCGGGATCATCCGGCTGTCCGGGCCGAGTGGGCGGCGTCGGCGAGTTCCACGGCGAGGTGGCGCAACGAGGAGATGCCGTCGCCCAGAGCTCTCAGCAGGGCAGAGCCCACGATGACGCCGTCGGCGTAGACACCCACCTCGCGGGCGTGGTCGGCGATCGAAACGCCGAGGCCCACGCACACCCGGTCCGCGCCGGCAGCCCGGGTGCGGGCGACGAGGATCTCCGCGGTGTCGTCCACGGAGGCGCGTTCGCCGGTGACCCCCATTGTGGAAGCGGCGTACACGAAGCCGCGGCAGGCCGCCGCGGTCCGGACCAGCCGCTCGTCCGTGGAGGAGGGCGCCACAAGGAAGACCCGGTCCAGGTCGTGCGCGGCCGCAGCGTCGATCCAGGCGCCCGCCTCGTCCGGGACGAGGTCGGGGGTGATGAGGCCCGCTCCCCCCGCCGAGGCGAGGTCGCGGGCGAAGCGCTCGACGCCATAGCGGTGCACGGGGTTGAAGTAGGTCATCACGAGGACCGGAACGGCGTCGGCGAGCGCCTCGACCGCCTGCAGCACGTGCCGGGTCCGGGTGCCGGCGTCGAGGGCGAGCTGCCCGGTGTGCTGGATGACGGGTCCGTCCATGCCCGGATCCGAGTACGGCAACCCGAGTTCGATGATGTCCACCCCGGAGTCCACGAGCGCGCGGCCCGCGGCGATCGAGGTCTCAAGGTCGGGGTAGCCGACGGTCAGGTAGCCGATGAAACCAGCGCCCCCGGCGGAGGTCCGCGCGTCGAGTGCGGCTGCGCTCTTGGAGGTCATGCCTGCCCTTCCTGGAGGAGGTCGAACCAGTCGGCCGCGGTGGCCACGTCCTTGTCCCCTCGCCCGGAGAGGTTCACGAGAATGACGAGGTCCTTCGCAGCGTCGCCTGCCTCGCGGCCGAGCCGGAGCACGCCGGCCAACGCGTGCGCGGACTCGATCGCGGGGATGATGCCCTCCGTATGGCACAGGGCGGCGAAGGCGTCCATCGCCTCCGTGTCCGTCACCGGCCAGTACTCGACGCGCCCGATGCTCGCGAGGTAGGAGTGCTCGGGCCCGACCCCGGGGTAGTCCAGCCCGGCCGAGATCGAGTGCGACTCGAGGGTCTGGCCGTCCTCGTCCTGAAGGAGGAAGGAAAGCGCGCCGTGCAGTACGCCCGGTTCGCCCCCGACGATTGCGGAGGCGTGCCGGCCGGTCTCGATCCCGTCCCCGGCAGCCTCCAGCCCGACGAGCCGGACCCCGTCGTCGTCGAGGAAGGCGTTGAAGATGCCGATCGCGTTCGATCCACCACCCACACAGGCCATCACGACGTCGGGAAGCCGACCGGTGAGGGCGAGCACCTGCTCGCGGGCCTCCTCCCCGATGATCTTCTGCAGGTCGCGCACCATCGTGGGGAACGGGTGCGGCCCGGCCACGGTCCCGAAGATGTAGTTCGTGGACTCGACGTTGGTGACCCAGTCTCGGAACGCCTCGTTGATCGCGTCCTTGAGAGTCCGGGAGCCCGTGGACACGGGTACGACCTCGGCGCCGAGGAGCCGCATGCGCGCCACGTTCAGGGCCTGGCGCCGAACGTCCTCCGTGCCCATGTAGACCGTGCACTCGAGTCCGAGGAGCGCCGCGGCGGTGGCTGTGGCCACTCCGTGCTGCCCGGCACCCGTCTCCGCGATGACGCGCTTCTTGCCGATCGCCCGCGTGATGAGGGCCTGGCCGAGCACGTTGTTGATCTTGTGGGACCCGGTGTGGTTCAGATCCTCCCGCTTCAGCAGGACCCGCGCCCCGCCGGCGAGTTGGGAGAACCTCTTCGCCTCCGTGAGGATGGAGGGGCGTCCGGTGTAGGTGCGGTGCAACTCGTCCAGCTCCGCGAGGAAAGCGGGGTCGTTCCTCAGAGCTTCCCAGGAGGCCGCGAGCTCGTCGAGCGCCGCGATGAGTGCCTCTGGGACGAACCGGCCACCGAACTCGCCGAAGTACGGACCCGCCAGGTCCTCGAGCCGCTGTGTGGGCATGGTTTCCTTCCTAGTCGCGCTGGGAGAGCGCGGGATGGTTGGCGGCCGCGACCATCTCAGCGACGGCCTGGCGCGGGTTGGGGTGGGTGACCAGGGCCTCGCCGACGAGGACGGCGTTGGCACCCGCCCGGGCGTAGTCGATCACATCATGGGGGCCGCGGACGCCGGACTCGGCGACCTTGACCACGGAACCCGGCACGACCTCCACGACCGAGGCGAAGGCGTCGCGCCGGACCTCCAGGGTCTTCAGGTTCCGCGCGTTGATACCCACGACGCGTGCGCCGGCGTTGACGGCCCGCATCGCCTCGAGGCGGTCGTGGGCCTCGACGAGCGCCGTCATCCCGAGTGAGTGCACGCGCTCGACGAGCGAGGTGAGCACCTTCTGTTCCAGTGCCGCCACTATGAGCAGCACGAGGTCGGCGCCGTGGGCACGGGCCTCCCAGATCTGGTAGGGGCTGATCACGAAGTCCTTGCGGAGGACCGGCACGTCGACTGCGGCACGGACCGCGTCGAGGTCGGCGAGAGAACCGCCGAACCGGCGCTGCTCGGTGAGCACGGAGATCGCCGCCGCACCGCCCGACTCGTATTCGGCGGCGAGGGCCGCCGGATCAGCGATGTGGGACAGCGGACCCCTCGAGGGGCTGGCGCGCTTCACCTCGGCGATGATGGAGACCGCGCCCCCCGGGTTGCGCAGCGCCGACACCCCGTCCTTCGCGGACGGCACGCGCTGGGCGATCTCCTTGAGCCGGTCGAGGCTGACCTCGACCTGCCGGATGGCGAGGTCCTCGCGGACCCCCGCGATGATGTCGTCGAGGACGGACATCGCCCGGGCCTAGTCGGCGTACCAGTCGCGACGGACCCGCTCGACCACGGGTTGGCCGAAGCCCCGCAGGCGCATGAACCACGACGCGAGCATCGAGCCGAGCGTGATGACGGTCCCGGCCACCCAGATGGTGGGCTGCCCGACGGCGAGCCCGATGCCGATCACGAGGGCGCCGAGCAGGACGCCGGCCACCAGCGTCCAGGACGCCCGCGTGTGGCCGTGGTTGGTCGGTGCCGCCGCGGGCGGCAACGTGTAGGACTCGTCAGTCATGTGTTCCTCCTCGGGTCCAGAGTACCTGTTCCGTCCGTCGGGTCCTCTCCGCGGCCGAGGGCGTCCCAGTCGTCCATGGCGCGGGCTCGGGAATCATCCGCGACACCGACGCCGTCGCGATCGAACCGCGAACGGCCACGGGGCCAGGTCCGCAGGTTGGGTACCGCGACGAGGGACACGACCACCATGGCACCGAGGCCCGCGACGGCCAGCCACGCGGGCACCAGCACGGTGGCGTCACCCTGCAGTTCCGGCACGCCGGTCGCCGCCGCGGCGGCCTGTTCGAGTCGCGGTGCGGGGTCGAGGGCCACCCCGAGAACCTGGACGAACGCCCCTGCACTGGTGGTGGCCGCGGCGACGGCTGCGATGCGGCCCACGGCGACGCCGGCGATGGTGAGGGTGAGCGCAGCTGCCAACAGCACCAGGCCCGCCGCGGTGACCGCTGGGGCCGCACTCGCGCCGGTGAGCGCCAGCGCCGCCGCACCCGTCGGCGTCGGGGCCAGCGCGGTGAGCCACTCGGTTCCGCCGAGGGCGAGCACCATGGCACCCCCGAGGAGCAGCGCCGCCACGGTCAGGGGCCTGCTCACGGTTCGCCCAGCCTGCTGGCGAGCTGTACCGCCCGCAGGGCGGCGGTCGCCTTGTTGCGGCACTCGGCGTACTCCGTGGCGGGCACGGAGTCCGCGACGATCCCGGCACCCGCCTGCACGCTGGCCGTGCCGTCCGCGATCACGGCCGTCCGGATGGCGATCGCCATGTCCATGTCCCCCGCGAAGTCGAAGTACCCGACCGTGCCGCCGTAGGCCCCGCGACGGGTGGGCTCCAGTTGGTCGATCAGCTCCATCGCCCGCACCTTTGGCGCCCCGGAGAGCGTGCCGGCCGGGAAGGTGGCCACGAGGGCGTCGACAGCGGTCACGTCCTCGCGGAGGGTGCCGGTGACGGTGGAGGCCATGTGCATGATGTGACTGAACCGCTTGATCGCCATGAAGTCCGCCACCGCCACGCTGACCGGTTCACAGACCCTGGCGAGGTCGTTGCGGGCCAGGTCCACGAGCATGAGGTGCTCAGCGCACTCCTTCGGATCCGCCCGGAGTTCGTCGGCCAGCGCGTGGTCCTCCTCCGGGGTGGCACCGCGGGGCCGGGACCCTGCGATGGGGTACGTCCGCGCGGAGCGGCCGACGACCTTCACGAGCGTCTCGGGCGACGAGCCGACGACGTCGATGCGGCCACCCTCGCGGCGCGGGTCGGGAAGGCTCAGCAGGTACATGTAGGGGCTCGGGTTGATGGACCGCAGCACGCGGTACACGTCGAGCGGGTCGGCCCGGCACGGCACGTCCACCCGCAGGGAGAGGACCACCTGGAACACCTCGCCGTCACGGATGGCCTCCTTGCCGGCCCGAACGGCAGCCTCGAAGTCCTCCTGTGTGGTTCCGAACCGCAGCGCCGGCTCCTTCCCCGCCGAGAGTGCGGACACGGTCGCGGGACGGGGTCCGGCGAGGTCATCCTGCAGGGCGTCCAGCCGTCCGACGGCGTCGGCCCAGGCCTCGTCCACGCGCTCGTCCGTGCCGTCGGCGTTGATCGCGTTCGCAATGAGCCAGACGGTCCCGGTGTGGTGGTCCAGCGCGACGAGGTCGGACACGAGGCTGAGGGCGACCATCGGGATGCCCCGATCGTCCGTCGTGGTCCGCGGCAGGCGCTCCCACAGCCCTGCGACATCCCACCCGAGCGTCCCCACGAGTCCCCCGGTGAGCGGCGGGTGGCCCGGGAGGTGGGCGCTGGCCAGCTCGGCGAGGGTCGCGCGGAGGACGTCGAGGACGGGTCCGCCCGACGGGATCCCGGCGGGGACGTCGCCGAGCCACTGCGCGGTGCCGTCGTAGCTGAGGAGGGTGGCCCGGGACCGGATCCCCACGAAGCTCCACCTGTTCCACGCCCCGTGCTCGGCGGACTCGAGGATGAAGGTCCCGGGGGCACCGCCAAGCGCGCGGTGGACGGCGGTCGGCGTCAGCCCGTCGGCGAGGAGGCGGCGTGCGACCGGGATGACGCGGTGCGTCCGGGCGAGGTCACGGAATCCCAGCAGGTCCGGCGTCGTGGCGCCCCAGTCGGGTGTTGCGGTCACCGGCTGATCTTCGCACGACGGCCCGGGGAGGGCAGAATCGTCTCGTCACGCCCAGCGCACCGGCAGCCCGGCCCGGGCGAGCTCCCGCTTGACCTCGGCGACGGTGATCCGGCCGAAGTGGAACACGGAAGCGGCGAGCACGGCGTCGGCGCCGGCGCCGGCAGCTTCCGCGAAGTGCGCGGGGGTGCCCGCACCCCCGGAGGCGACGAGCGGGATCCCGACGGCGGTGCGGACGGCGGCCAGCATCTCCAGGTCGAATCCGGCGCGGGTGCCGTCCGCGTCCATCGAGTTCAGCAGGACCTCCCCGGCGCCCCGGTCCGCGACCTCGCGCGCCCAGGCGACGGCGTCGATCCCGGTGCCCTGTGTCCCGCCGTGCGTGGTGACCTCGAAGCCCGATGGGGTGGTGGCACACCGGCGGGCGTCGAGGGACAGGACGAGGACCTGGTTGCCGAAGCGGCGCGAGACGTCGTCGATGAGCTGGGGACGGTGGATGGCCGCGGTGTTCACGCCGACCTTGTCGGCGCCCGCCCGGAGGAGCTGGTCGACATCGGCCACGGACCGCACGCCGCCGCCGACGGTGAGGGGCACGAAGACCTCCTCGGCGGTGCGGCGCACCACCTCGAGAGTGGTCGCCCGGCCCTCGGACGACGCCGACACGTCGAGGAAGGTCAGCTCGTCGGCGCCCTCGGAGTCGTAGCGGTGGGCGAGCTCGACGGGGTCCCCCGCATCCACCAGGCCCCGGAAGTTGACGCCCTTGACGACCCGGCCGTCGTCGACGTCGAGGCAGGGGATGACACGGATCGCGACCGCCATGCGGCCTCCTTTCACCGCTGTCAAGAGTAATAGGCTGGGACGCCATGGACGAACACGCCTGCGCGGGCCGAACCCTGGACTCCTTGGCTTCCGTGGTGGCGGCCCTGGAGGCGGCGCGGTCGGCGGGCGCCGTCGTCGTCGGCATCGACGGCCGGTCCGGGGCGGGCAAGACGGCGCTGGCGGCGCGGCTGATGGCCGCGCTGCCCCATGCGCGGGTCCTGCACCTGGATGATGTGTACCGCGGCTGGTGGGGCCTTTCCCGGGGACTGGACCACACGGTGACCTTCGCCCTCGCCCCGCTCTCGCGCGGCGACGCCGGCAGGTTCCGACCCTGGGACTGGGCGACGGGCCGGCCCGGCGACTGGGTCGGTGTACCACCCCTGCGGCCGGGCGAACTGCTCCTGGTGGAGGGGTGCGGAGCGATCGCGGCCCCCGTCGACTCCTACATCCAGGTCGGGGTGTGGTGCCGGGCACCGGAGGAGGTCCGGCGCGCGCGCGCCATGGAGCGGGACGACTGGCACTGGGCGGAGCACTGGGACCAGTGGGAACGCCAGGAGGACGCCCTCGACTACCGGAGGGACGCGGACCTCTGCTGGGACGCCGCGGGAGACTGAGCGCTCAGCCCTCCGCCTCCTCGACCTCGCCCTCCCCCGTGGCGGCCAGGATGTCCACGATCATCACGAGAGAGTCGGTCCCGATGGCCCGGGCGGGCGGGATCAGCAGCATGACGCGCGAACCGACCCGCTGGTCGATGACTCCGTCCCGGAGGCCCGGGAAGGTGCCGTCGATCGCGACCGACGCCGGGACCGCGCCATCCTCCCAGGTCGAGTCGTAGATGGTGCCGTCATCCCAGTACCAGGCCGTGTACTGGACGATCGCCTCCTGGCCGGGCATCACCTGGGGTCCCTCGCCGCGGATGAGGGGCACGATGCCGAGCTCGGTGGGCTCCAGGAGACCCTCCGGCACTGTCACCGTGGGTACGCCCGCATCGTCCTCGCCCGCCACGGGGACCCCATTGGGTGGCTCGACCGCCTCGCCGTGGGCGCGGGTGCGGAGCACGTCCAGCACGACCACGAGCATCATCTCGGCGCCGTCCTCGTCGACGGGCTGCACCGTGAGGAGCCGCGAACCCTCGGCGGCGCCCGTGAGGACGTCGTACAGGCTGTCGCCAACGTCGTCGCGGGTGAGGAGGAGATTCCGCGGGGCACCGGCTCCGCGCTCCGCGAGGATCGTGCCGTCGTTCCCGCCGTAGGCGGTCAGGGCGAGCAGGACAGGTCCGCCCGGCCGCAACTCGCGGCCGTCCCCCTCGATGAGGACCTCGATGGCGGACTCACCCAGATCGAGCGGCGCCTCGAACGTCACGACTGGGACAGAGCCGAACTCCCCGGTCACCGTTACCGGGCCCTCCTCGCCATCCTGCTGGTCCGGACCGGCCCGGCACCCCGTGAGCAGGAGCACCGCCAGGACCGCCACGAACGAACGTAACATGCGCCCAGACTACGAGATCGCCAGCGCCTGCAGCAGGACGTCCACCCGGTCGTCGTCGGCCCCGAACGGGTCCGTGAGCATGACGGTCCGGTGCGCGGGGTCCGCGAGCCTGAGGTGGACCCAGTCCACCGTGTGGTCACGCCGGAGGTCCTGGGCGCGTCCGACGAACGCACCACGGAGCCGTGCCCGGGTGGTGCTCGGAGGGTGGGCGACCGCGCCGTCGACCTGCGCGGGGGTGGTGAAACGGCGCATCAGCCCCCGGGACTCCATCCGCTCCTGCAGGGCGCTCTCGGTGATGTCGTGGTAGGCCAGCAGGAGGCGTTGCAGCGCGACCACTGTGGCGCCGTCCCGGCCCTCGAACCGCCGCACGAGCTTCTCCTTGATCGCCCAGTCCAGTTCGGTGTCCACCAGTGTGTGGTCCCCGGACTCGACGGCGGTCAGCGCCCGGTCCCACAGGTCGAGCGCCGCGGCGTGCCACGATCCGACGTCCCAGTTCGCCGCCGCGAACGCGCGGACCGCCTCGAGGTGCGCCCGCTGGATGGCGACGGCGGTGCGTCGCCTCCCGTCGGCCAGGTCGACCTCCACAGTCCCGGTGATGTCCGTGGACACCTCACGGATCGCGCGCATCGGCTCCGCCAGCTCCAGGTCGATCCGGTGGCCGGCCTCCGCCATCGCGAGCAGCATGTCCGTCGCGGCCACCTTCACGAGGGTGGAGCCCTCGGCGACGTTGGAGTCCCCGACGATCACGTGCAGCCGCCGGTAGAGCTCCGCGTCGGCGTGCGGCTCGTCGCGGGTGTTCACGATCGGCCGGGAGCGCGTGGTGGCCGAGCTCATCGCGTCCCACATCTGGCCCGCACGCTGCGAGAACCCCATCTCGACCCGGCCGCCACGGACCCGGACGTGGCCGCCACCCGTGACTACCTGGCGGGTCACGAGGAACGGGACGAGCGATCCGACCATGGCCGCGAAATCCGGACGCCGGCGTACCAGGTAGTTCTCGTGGCAGCCGAAAGAGTTCCCCGCCGCGTCGAGGTTGTTCTTGAAGAGGTGGATCCGCCCGTCGACGCCGTCGCCGGCGAGCCTCTCGTTGGCCTGCACCGCGAGGTCGCGCAGCATGACGGTCCCCGCCCGGTCCTGGGCGAGCAGGTCGGGCAACTGGTCGCACTCCGCCGTCGCATACTCGGGGTGGGACCCGACGTCCAGGTAGAGCCGTCCGCCGTTCCGGAGGAAGACGTTCGTCGAGCGGCCCAGCGCCACGACGGGCCGGAACAGGACCCGAGCCGCCTCGTCGGCGTCGAGAGGTGGCCGGTGGCCCACGACGGGTGCACACGTCAGGCCGTACTCCGTCTCGATCCCCCAGATTCGGCGAGGGATCACTGGCCGCCCTTCTGCACGAACCCCTGGACGAAGGACTCGGCGTTGGTCACGAGGATGGAGTCGATCTCGTCGAGGAGGTCATCGACTCCCCGCACCTGGGCCTGGGGTGCCGCAGGGACCGGCATGTCGGGGACCGGCTCAGGCTCACGCTTGGAAGCGGACGCGAATTCCTGGCTGGACAATCCGTCCTCCTCACTCGCCGCCCAGGATGGAGAGCAGCGTCTCGACGTCGTTCGATTCGAACAGCCTAGCCGCGCGTGCGCGGCTTCCCCGCAGCGGGTCGGTGAGCGGGATCCGCACGAGCGATCCCCCCGAGTCGACCACCACCGAGGACCAGCCCGCGGCGGCCAGCGCTCGGGGGAAGCGCTGGACCATCGTGCCGCGGAACCAGGCGCGTGTGTCGGCCGGGGGCGTCGAGACGGCCTCGTGCACCTCGGCCTGGTCGACGAGCCGCTGGACGCGGCCGGCCGTGTCAAGGCGCGCGACCACCGAGTGCTCGGGCCGCAGGTCGGCCCACTGCAGGTCCAACGCCGCGAGCCGGGGGTTGTCCCACGAGAGGTTCCCTCGCCGGCGGAGCCCCTCGAGGAGCTGCCGCTTGGCCACCCACTCCACCTGGTGGGCCACGGAATCGGGGTCGGTCGCGAGACCTGTCAGGACGGCGTCCCACAGCTCGAGGGCGAAAGTGGTCTCGGCGTCGTCGCCGACGTGGCGGGCGACGACGTCCAGGTAGGTGCGCTGGACGTCCAGCGCCGTGCGGGTGGCGCCCTCGGTGGACAGGACGTGGCCGAAGGGGTCATGGCTCACTCCCCAGGTGTCGACCACCGGGGCGGAGAGGGTCAGCGCGTCGAGTTCCAGCGGGAGGTGGTCCTCCTCGACCAGCCAGAGCATGAGCGCGGTGGTGGCGAACTTGAGGTGGGCGGGGACGTCGAAGCGGTTGGCATCCCCTCCGATCACGTGCAGTCTCCGCCACCGGCCGGGGTCCGCATGCGGTTCGTCGCGAGTGTTGACGATGGGACGGTTGAAGGTGGTCTCGAGGCCGATGTCGTTCTCGACGTAGTCGGCGCGCTGGGAGACCTGGAACCCCGGCTCCTGAGAACGCTGGCCGAGTCCCACCCTCCCGGCGCCGCAGACGACAGGCCGTGTGACGAAGAACGGGGTGAGGCGCTGCGCGAGCTCGCGGAACGGCACGGAGCGCCGCACGAGGTAGTTCTCGTGCGTGCCGTAGGAGGCACCCTTGCCGTCCACGTTGTTCTTGTAGATGACGATCTCCGGGCTGCCGACGGCGCGCATCGCCTCGATCATGACCTCGTCCCCGGCCCGGTCCCACCGCAGCGCGTCGAGCGGGCCCGTGACCTCGGGCGAGGAGTACTCGGGGTGGGCGTGGTCGACGTAGAGGCGCGCCCCGTTCGGCAGGACGGCGTTGGCCGGTCCACCCCTCAGCGACCCGCGGTCCGGCGGCGCCGGGGAGTCCGTCAGCTGGGACGGGTGGGCCGCCGCCCGCGGCAGCCGGTAGCCGCGGGCGTCGCTGAGGGGATCCTCGCCGGCGTAGTCCCAGGGGGCGTGCGGCACTCCCGCGGCGTAGGCGCGCACGATCCGGGTCGACATCTCCACGGGGTTGGCCCAGGCGTTGCCCGGTTCGATGAGCCCGTACTCGGTCTCGATCCCCATGACCCGCCGCACGGTCACAGTGTGTCCTCCCCCAGCTCCAGCACCTCGATCGGACGCGCGGCGGGGCGCTGCTCGGAGGCGCGTTCGTCGTCGCGCAGCATGCGGATCATCGAGACCCGCTCTCCACGCCGGCCGGAGATCCGCGCCCACTGCTCCGGTTCGGTGCTGGCGCGCAGGTCCTCGTTCTCCCGCAGTTCCTGGGCGAGGCCGTCGAGTACGTGGCGGGTGCGGAGGCCGCGCTCCCCGGTCGCGAGCAGGTCCTTGATCGCCGTCTTCTTCGCCCGGTCCACCACGTTGGCCAGGAGGGCGCCGGAGGCGAAGTCCCGCACGTGGAGCACCTCCTTCTCTCCGGTGGAGAAGGTGACCTCGACGTACCGGTTCTCCGGGGTGATGGCATACAGGTGGTCGACCACGGCGTCGATCATCGCGGCGACCGCCTCGGAGGTCCCGCCGTGCGCCGTCAGCTCGGAGGAGTGGATCGGGAGGTCGGGGGTCAGGTACTTGGCAAGGATCGCCCGCGCCCCCTCCGCGTCCGGCCGCTCGATGCGGATCTTGAGGTCGAGCCGCCCGGGGCGGAGGATCGCCGGATCGATCATGTCCTCACGGTTGGACGCGCCGATGATGATGACGTTCTCGAGGGCTTCCACTCCGTCCACCTCGGACAGGAGCTGCGGGACGATGGTGGTCTCGACGTCGGAGGAGATGCCCACGCCCCGGATCCGGAACAGGGACTCCATCTCGTCGAAGAAGATGATCACGGGCACGCCCCCGCGAGCGCGCTCCCGGGCGCGGGCGAAGATGACCCGGATCTGGCGCTCCGTCTCCCCCACGAACTTGTTGAGGAGCTCCGGCCCCTTGATGTTGAGGAAGTAGGCCGTGCCGTCGGGCCCCCCGACCGTGCGGGCCAGCGACGTGGCCACCGCCTTCGCGATGAGGGTCTTGCCACACCCGGGCGGCCCGTACAGGAGTACCCCCTTCGGCGGTCGCAGGCCGTGTTCCAGGTAGAGCTCAGGGTGGAGGAAGGGCAGTTCGACCGCGTCGCGGATCTGCTCGATCTGGGCCTCCAGTCCACCGATGTCCTCGTAGTCGGTGTCGGGTTGCTCCTCGAGGATCAGGTCCTCGATCTCGGTGCGCTGCACGAACTCGGTGGCGAACCCGGAGCGAATGTCGACGACGACCGCGTCACCCATCCGCATCGCGGCGCCCAGCAGGGGGCCGGCGAGGCGAAGAACACGCTCGTCGTCCGCGCGCAGTGCCACCAGCACCCGATCGCCGTCGAGGACCTCGCGGACCACCGCGACCTCGCCGTTCGCCTCGAAGCCAGAGCCGGCGACAACGAGGAACTGCTCGTTGAGCCGCACCTCCTGGCCGGGCCGCAGCGCCCCCAGCGGGAGCGTCGCGGCCACGGGCAGCCGCATCTTGCGCCCCGCCACGTACACGTCGGCCTCACGGTCCTCGAGGTGGGCGGCGGCGAACACACCGTAGGAGGAAGGTGCACGCATCGCCTGGTCCAGCTGGTCCTGCAGCTCGATCAGGCGGCGCCTGGCGCTCGCCAGTGCCTCGGCGAGCCGGTCGTTCTTCGTGGCCAGCGAGATGACCTGCTGCTCCAGTGACTGGCTGTCAGCCATCCCTCTCCTCTTCTGCGGTGACGTCGTCGTAGGCCGCACGGGCCGTGAGGTCGCGCGTGACTCGCCTGACCTTGCGCTCCGAGGTGGGCCTCTCCCCCACTGCTTCGGGGGTCCATGCCTGCCCGGGCGGCGGGGCGCCCCCCTCATCCGCGGTGCGGGCGCCCGGCGCGGGACGGCGGGTCCGTTGGGGTGGCACAGCCCCCTGGGCCAGCCGGCGGGCCGTGACGAGGAACCCGGTGTGGCCGACCATGCGGTGGTCGGGCCGCACCGCGAGCCCCTCCAGGTGCCAGGTCCGCACCAGGGACTCCCACGCCTGGGGCTCGGTGAAGGAGCCGGCCCCCCGCAGGTCCTCCACGAACCGGGAGAGCTGCGTCGTCGTCGCGACGTAGGCGAGCACGACGCCGCCGGGGACGAGGGCCCGCGCCACGGCGTCGATGTTGTCCCAGGGCGCGAGCATGTCGAGGACCACCCGGTCGACGCTCGCCTCGCCCGCGACGATGGGGAGCACGTCGGCCAGATCGCCGATGTGGACCTCCCATGCCGGGTGGTCCGCACCGAACCAGGCTCGGACGTTCGCGCGGGCGATGTCGGCGAAGTCTCCCCGCCGCTCGATGCCGATGAGCCGACCGCCGGTCCCGATCGTGTTGAGGAGGCTCATCGCGAGCGCCCCGGAACCCACCCCTGCCTCGGCGACGACGGCACCGGAGAAGATGTCCGCCATCTGAACGATCTGGCCCGCGTCCTTCGGGTAGATGATCGCGGCTCCGCGCGGCATCCCCATCACGTAGTCGGACAGCAACGGGCGCAACACGAGGTACTCGTGGTCCTCGGCGGTCCGCACGACGCTGCCGTCGGGCAGTCCGATCACGTCAGCGTGGTCGATCCCGCCGCGGTGGGTGTGGAAGTGCCCGTCATCCCGGAGCTGGATGGTGTGCATCCTGCCCTTGGCGTCGGTCAGCTGGACCCTGTCGCCAGGCCGCAGCGGACCGCGACGGGCGGCGGGCCCGATCCTTCCGGGGATGGTCTGCTCAGTCACGAGGGACCAGCCTATCTCCTGAGGTGCTGGGCGAGTTGCGCCACGGTGGCCGTCCAGAGGCCGTGCCCGTCCGCCAGGACGACGACGTCGCCGTGACGCGCCGCCTTGCCGAGCGCAGCGACGGCGTCGGCCCCCACCGGCACGCGCAGCACCGACTCCGGGGCGATCGAGCGCGCCACGGCGCCCACCGGGAGGCCCGGGTCGGCGCCCTGCTGCATCGCCTCGACCGTGACGACCGCGATGGGCCGGCCGCCATCAAGCACCACACCACCTGTGGGCGGTACGTCGCCGACCCGCGCCGCGGCATCGATCGCGAACGCCGGCACCATCCAGCGGCGCAGGTCGACGCCAGAGACCGACTGCCGGGCGCGGGCGACATGCACCGACTGCGTGGCTCCCTGCCACAGGAACGCCCCGATGATGAGGGCCCACAGGTTCGTCCCCCCGGACCCCCCGCCGAGGAGCAGCGGGACCAGTCCATAGGCGGCGACGGCGAGGGCGAGGGCCTGGCCGAGGCGTCCGGCGAGGACCATCCCGCTCTCCCGCCTGCCCGTCACCGCCCAGCCGAGGGCGTGGACCAGGTGCCCGCCGTCCATGGGCAGGCCCGGGAGGAGGTTGAACGCGCCGAGTGCGAGGTTCACCCACGCGAGCGGCGCGAGGATCCAGAATGGCTCGCCGCGCAGTGCGACCAGCAGCAGCCAGAACAGGAGGGCCAGAGTGAGGTTGGAGGCTGGGCCGGCCGCCGCGATCAGCGCCATGTCGCGCGGTCGGGACTCCGGCCCGCGGAATGTGGTGTGGCCACCCCAGATCGTCAGCGTGTAGGCCTCCGGCGGCCGGTGGAGGGCACGCCCCGCGAACCCGTGGCTGACCTCGTGGACGAGGACGGATGCGAACAGGCCGAGCACAGCGATGATCGAGTACCCGGCTGCCTGCACCAGGGGCATCGAGGACATCAGCCCGGTCAGGTAGAAGGCCCCCAGGGCGACGACCCCGATCGGCCAGGACCGCGCGAGGAAGAGCGGCGTCCCGCCGATGTGCCCGATGCGCCAACCCATTGGCCCAGCGTACGGTGTGCACCTTCGTCCACACCCCTCGGAAGGCGTGTGGGTGCACCG
Source organism: Actinomycetota bacterium (assembly GCA_051744325.1). GTDB lineage: Bacteria > Actinomycetota > Actinomycetes > Actinomycetales > Actinomycetaceae > UBA1383. The sequence goes on along the minus strand of JBNJCY010000002.1, from coordinate 6,422 downwards.
GGTTAGCGTGGGTGCATGAGACGCGCCGCCATGTCCCCCTCCCGGGCGAAGGACTTCCAGCAGTGCCCGCTGAAGTTCCGGTACCGCACTGTGGACCGGCTACCCGAGGAGCCGAGCCCAGCAGCACTTCGCGGCACCCTGGTGCACGCGGTGCTGGAGGGCCTTTTCGATCTGCCGGCGGCGGGACGGACCGAGGACGCCGCGCTCGCCCTGCTGGATCCGCAGTGGGCCGCACTTGTCGCGCGGGATCCGGACCTGTTGCGGCTGTTCTCCGGCCAGGCGGACCTGGACGGCTGGCTCGCACAGGGGCGGGTGCTGGTGTCGACCTATTTCCGGATGGAGAACCCACGTCGCCTGGAACCGGCTGAGCGCGAACGGCTCATCGAGGTCGAGATCGCGGACGGGATCCTGCTGCGGGGGTACATCGACCGGGTGGACCGCGCTGCCACCGGTGCGATCAGGCTGGTGGACTACAAGACCGGCAGGTCGCCCTCCGAGCGCTTCAGTGCCGAGGCGCTCTTCCAGATGCGCTTCTACGCCCTCATGATCTGGCGCCTCGAGGGCCGTGCACCGGCGCGGCTCCAACTCGTCTACCTCGGTGACGGCCGCACCCTCACGCTGGACCCGCACGCGGAGGATCTCGCCGTGTTCGAGGGGTCACTCCGGTCGCTGTGGTGCCGCATCGAGGCGACCGCGCGCTCCGGGGACTTTCCCGCGCGTCGCTCGGCCCTGTGCCCGTGGTGTTCGTTCCAGCCGTTGTGCCCCGTCTTCGGAGGCGAGGTCCCAGCGCTGCCGGAGGAGGGCCTCAACGCCCTGCTCGAGGTGCGCCGCCCTGCCACCGCCGGTGGATGAGGTCGAGGTGCTCAGGGCCCACGCCCGCGAGGCTCTTCAGCAGCACGAGCCGGTCGTCCTCGGGGAGGTCCACGAGGAAGGGAACCGCCACCGGGGTCACGCCAGCCGCGAGGATGGCACCCACGCCGGACGGGGAGTCCTCGATGGCGAGGCAGTTCCCGACGTCGAGGCCCAGCATCGTGACCGCGTCCAAGTAGATACGGGGATCGGGCTTGCCATGCTCCACGGTGTCCCCGGTGCGGACCACGTCGAAGCTCCCCTCGGGCATTCCCGCCACGACCGCGTCCACGTAGCCCCCGTAGCTCATGGTCACGAGGCCCTGCCGGACCCCCGCGGCACGGAGATCGGCCATCAGTTCGACGACGCCCGGCCGGAACGGGACCCCCTCGTGCCGGACCCGGGCCTGCATGCGCGCGATCATGTCCTCGATGACCGACTCGACCGTGGAGCGGACACCCCTGCCGATGAGCCTCTGCGCGGTGCTCGCGAGCGGCAGCCCGACCGCCGCCAGTCCGTCCGACTCACCCCAGTCCGCGCCGTGCTCGCCGGCGATGTCGGACTCCGTCGCGATCCAATAGCCCTCGGAGTCGACGAGGGTGCCGTCGAGGTCCCAGAGCACTGCCTTCAGGGGGTGGGTCACGCCTCCAGCGTACCCAGACGTAGGCTGGGCCCATGACCGGCATTTCACATCAGGCACCCGTGATGATCGCCGCCTTCGAGGGTTGGAACGACGCGGGCTCCGCGGCGACCACCGTCATCGACCTCCTGCTGGAGGCATGGGAGGCCGAGGAGGCCGAAGCCGTCGACGCCCAGGACTACTACGACTTCCAGGTGAACCGTCCTGTCGTGGAGCGGGACGAGGACGGCGTGCGGCAGGTGCTGTGGCCCGGGACGATCCTGTACACCGCCACGATGCCGTCCGGCCGCGAGGCACTGCTCGTCCGCGGGATCGAACCGTCGTTCCGGTGGCGCGACTTCGCGCACGAACTGCTCGAGTCCGCACGGAGCGCCGGGGTCACCGAGGTCTACCTGCTCGGCGCACTGCTCGCCGACGTGCCCCACACCCGGGCGCTGCCAGCCTCGGCGACGTCGTCGAGCGAGCGCGTGCGCCGCACCCTCGCCCTGCGCGAGTCCGATTACGAGGGCCCGACGGGGATCGTCGGGGTGCTGGACGCCATGGCAGGGGAGGTTGAGTTCGAGCCGGTGAGCATCTGGGTCTCGGTGCCGCACTACGTCGCGGAGCCGCCGTCGCCCAAGGCGTCCCTCACACTGGCGCGCGAACTCGCGGCGCTGTTGGACGAGGAGGTCGACACCTCGGAACTCGCCGAGGAGGCCGCGTCCTGGGAGGCCGGCGTCAGCGAACTGGCGGAGGAGAACCCGGACGTCGCGGGATACGTCGCCCAGCTCGAGAAGTCGCGGGACACCGCCGAGTCACCCGAGGCGACGGGCGAGGCACTGGCGCGGGAGTTCGAGCGCTACCTGCGCCGCCGCGGCAAGTCCTGAAGGTCGATCCCGAGCAGGGCGTCGATGGAGCCGAGGGCGTGTGCGTCCGCGCGCGCCCGGAGATCTCCTCCGAGGACCCTCCCCGCCCAGTCGTCCACGACGGTGAGCGCGGCAGGTGTGTCGACGTCGTCGGCCAGGACGGTGGCGAGCTCGTGCGCGAGCGTCGAGGAGGCCCCCGGGGTCACCTCCGCGGCCGCCGCGCGCCACCGGATGAGGCGACGTGCGGCGTCGTCGAGCTCGCCAGGGTGCCACTCCCAGTCGGTGCGCCAGTGGTGTGCGGCGAGAACGAGCCGGATGGCCCGCGGGTCGGCCCCCTCCCGCATCAGCCGTGCGACGAACTCGAGGTTGCCCCGGGACTTGCTCATCTTGTGGCCGTCGAGCGACACCATGCCGGTGTGCATCGTGAGCAACCCCTCGCCGTGGCCGAGCTCGCGGAGGTGGGACGCGGACATGTGATGGTGGGGGAAGGCGAGGTCGCTGCCACCGCCCGTTATGGTCGGCGCGCCGCCGAGGTGATCCGCGGCGATCGCGGCGCACTCGATGTGCCACCCCGGCCGGCCCCGCCCGAGCGCGCCCCCGTCCCACGCCGGCTCACCGGGCCGTTCCGCTCGCCACAGCAGGGGGTCGAGGGGCGCACGCTTGCCCGGTCTGGCGGGATCTCCGCCCCGCTCCTCGAACAGCGCGACGGCGTCACCCTCCGGTACCGGGAGGGTGCGGCGGAAGCGCTCGTCCTCCTCCATCGCCGCGTACACGTCGGGGATGTCCGCCAGCCGGTAGGCGGAGCCCACGTCGAGCAGGCGCTCGACGGCCCCGACCACGAGGGGGATCGACTCGACCACCCCCACGTAACGATCCGGCGGGACCATCCGCAGGGCCTCCATGTCGGAGGAGAAGAGTGCGATCTGGGAGGCGGCGAGCTCGCGCCAGTCGGTTTCAGTGGCCGCCGCCCGCTCGAGGAGGGGGTCGTCCACGTCGGTGACGTTCTGGACGTGGCGGACGCGGTGCCCGGCTGCGCGGAGCAACCGCACGAGGTGGTCGAACGCGAGGTAGGTGGCGGCGTGACCGAGGTGGGTGGCGTCATAGGGGGTGATCCCGCACACGTAGAGGCTCAGGTCCCGTGGCAGCGGGACACCGCCGACGCGTGGCACCACGTCGAGGGTGGGCAGGGCAGGTACGGCGACGTTCGGCCAACGGTCCACCCCGGCAGCCTACTCGCCGACTGTCCGCCCCTCACTCCCGGTGGGCGCGGCGCGGGCCGGAGCGGATAACGTGGCGGCATGGAGCAGCGAGCAGTCGGCCGGACCGGGTTGCGTGTCTCGGACCTCGGCCTCGGGACGATGACCTGGGGCCGGGACACCGACCCGCTCGACGCCTCGATCATGCTCACCGAGTTCCTCGACGCCGGCGGCTCCCTCGTGGACACCGCAGCCGGGTACTCCGATGGCGGCGCGGAGGCCCTGCTCGGCGAGTTCCTCGTGGCCGGGATCTCCCGGTCCGACCTCGTCATCGCCACGAAGGCGGGAGTCCGCACCTGGCGCTCGGACCGCGCGGTCGTGGACGCCTCCCGCGGCACGATACTCGACTCCCTCGATGCCTCCCTGCTCCGCCTCGGCACCGATCACGTGGACATCCTGCTCGTCCAGTCCCCCGATCCGGGCACCCCGACGGAGGAGACGGCGAGCGCCCTGCGGACCGCGGTCGAGACGGGCCGGACCCGGTACGTGGGGGTCTCCAACCACGCAGGGTGGCAGTGCGCCCACATGGCAGGGCTGCTCGGGCCGGACCCGGGCCTCGCCGTCGTCGAGGCGGAGTACTCGCTGCTCGAGCGCGGGGCCGAACGGGAGGTGATCCCGGCATCCACCACGCTCGGCTTCGGAGTGCTCGGATGGTCGCCGCTGGGGCGCGGCGTGCTGACAGGGAAGTACCGGCACTCCACCCCACCGGACTCCCGGGGCGCCTCCCCCCACCTGCGGTCATTCGTGGAACCCCGCCTCACCGAACACGCCTCGGGCATCGTCGAGTCGGTGGTCCGGGCCGCCGACGGGCTGGAGTGCCAGCCCCTCGACGTCGCCCTCGCCTGGGTTCGCTCCCGGGTGGCCTCTGCCGTCGTCGGCCCGCGGACGCCGGGACAGCTGCGCGCCATCCTGGCCAGCGACGTGGAGCTACCGGTTCTGATAGCGGACGCTCTCGCCGACGTCAGTGCTCCCGCGATCGGCTACCCGGAGCGGGTCCGTAACCAGTAGGGACGCCTCAGTCGTCGTCCTCTTCCTCGTCAGCGTCGTCCTCGTCGTCCTCTTCCTCGTCGTCCTCGTCGTCCTCGTCGTCCTCGTCCTCGTCGTCCTCGTCCTCGTCCTCCTCGTCCTCGTCGTCCTCTTCCTTTTCGTCCTCGTCGTATTCCTCGAGGTCGTCCTCATCCTCGAAGTCCTCGTCATAGATGTCGAACGGCAGGTCGACGTCGAAGTTGGTGATGAGTGCGTCGTCGTAGGTGACGAACGCGTCCTCGAGGGTGGCGGTGGCACTGATCACCGCGGGCGCTTCGGGGTCCTGGTTGGACGTGACCGCGTCGTAGTGGGCGCCCAGTGCCTCGATGAGGCGGTCGAGTGCCGCGCGGGGATCGATCTCCATGCCCCGAGACTATACGGCCCGGCTGGCGCGGGACAGCGGTTCACCCGCTCCGCAGCAGGCGCGTGAGCACCCGCACACCGAACTCGACCGCCTCCACCGGGATCCGCTCGTCCACCCCATGGAACATGCCAGCGAAGTCGAACCCGTCCGGCAGCCGGAGCGGGGTGAATCCGTACCCGCGGATCCCGAGGCGGGAGAGCGCCTTGTTGTCGGTCCCGGCGGAGAGCATGTATGGCAGGACGGTCGCCCCGGGGTCCTCGGAGAGCACAGAAGCGACCATGGTGTCGACGAACTCGCCCTCGAACGGCACCTCGAGCCCGATGTCCCGGTTGATGTCCTGAAGGTCCACGCGCGGCCCGGCCAGCCGCTTGAGCGTGGCCAGCGCGTCCTCCTCAGTGCCGGGGATCGTCCGCATGTCGACGGCCGCGGTCGCGGTCCCGGGGACCACGTTCGCTTTGTACCCCGCGTCGAGTTGGGTGGGGCTCACGCCCGTCCTGAGGGTGGCGCGCGCGAAGGCACCGGACGGCCCGAGGGCGTCGACCAGCCGGAGCACGGACTCCTCGTCCTCGGGGTCGTAGGCGATGCCCGTCAGGTCCGCGACGCCGTCGAGCAGCCTTCGCATGGTGTGCGTCAGCTGCAGCGGCCAGGCATGGGTGCCGATCCGGTGCACCGCGCTCGCAAGCCGGGTGACGGCGTTGTCCTCGTTGACCAGGGAGCCATGTCCGGCTGTGCCCTGCGCGACGAGCCGGAGCCAGTGCAGTCCCTTCTCGGCGGTCTGGACGAGGTAGACCCGCCGCCCGTCCAGGGTGACCGAGTAACCCCCGACCTCGGAGACGGCGTCGGTGGCACCCTCGAAGAACTCGGGATGGTTGTCCACCACCCAGTGGGACCCCTTGCGGCCGCCGGCCTCCTCGTCTGCGAAGACCGCCAGCGCGATGTCGCGGCGCGGCGCCCAGCCGGAGCGCTTCATGTCCCGCGCGACGGCGAGCATCATGCCGACCATCTGCTTCATGTCGACGGCGCCCCGGCCCCACAGCATGCCGTCCCTGATGACGCCGCTGAACGGGTCGACGCTCCAGTCCGGTGCGTTCGCCGGCACGACGTCGCTGTGTCCGTGCAGGACGAGTGCACCCAGTTCCGGCTCGCGGCCCGGGATGCGCAGGAGCACAGTGGCCCGCCGGTGCTCCGACTCGACGACGGTGGGATCCCAGCCGACCTCCGCGAGCGACTCCGCCACGTATTCCGCCGCATCCCGCTCACCGGGCCCGGTCCCGTCCCCGAAGTTGGAGGTGTCGAACTGGATGAGTCGCTGGGCGATCTCGATCGCCTCGCGTTCCGAGAGGCAGGACATGGTGCCACCCTAACGGTGCTGGGCGCGCGCGGTCCGGGCGGGCTCGCTACGCTGGCGGGTGACGCCCCGGAGGTCCCATGTTCTTCTCGCA
>JBNJCY010000001.1:0-57673 GCA_051744325.1 Actinomycetota bacterium | reverse complement strand
GGCAGCGGCGGCGACTTCGATCCTCTCATCGGGGTGCCGGTCGGCAGCCGGGTGCTCCTGGAGTTCCCCGCACCGGACGGGTCGGCCCCCGCCATGGCCGCCGTCGTCGACATCCTCGGACAGGTGACCTGACCCCCACGCGCTTGGAGCCGGCACCGCACGGTGACGGATGTCTCACGGACGCCTGCCTGACTCGCATGGCGTCGAGTGTGGCCCGATCAGTCCGCACCGACGGTGGCCGGCAGGCGCTCCACGCGTGCCCGCGGCCCGAAGTAGAGCAACCCACCGACGGTCGCCACGAGGAACACGACCAGCATCGCGCTGAAGAGCGGCCACGGCCCCGTCAGGGCGATGATCGGGACGGAGAGCGCCGTGACGAGGCCACCACCGAAGAAGGGCTCGAACAGGAGTTGCTTGTAGCTGAAAGCCTCGAGCGCCGGGCTCTTCGCCTCGGGGTCGGTGATCCGCATGAGGATGAGCCCGGTTGCCGTCACGCCCATCGACTGGCCGAAATCCCCGATGCCTCGCTCGAACCAGTACCGACCGATGATGCGAGGGGCGAGGAGAAGAAAGACCACGACGTTGAAGGCAATACCAGCGACGGACAGGATGAGGAAGGTTCCCAGGTTCTCCCCGATCGCCTCCAGCGACAGGGTTCCGATGGCCGCGATGATGAGGAAGTCCAGGGCCCATCCTTGGATGCGGAGCATCATCTGGTGGTCGATGAGGTGGGCCACTCCGACCGCCGTCGCGATGGCCTGCAGGATCACCCCACCGAGCAGGGCGAGGGGGAAGAGCGGGACATAGGCGAAGATCTCGAGCGGTGTCTCGTCGTCGAGCATCACCGACGCGTAGGTCTGCGCCTCCACCCAGCGCAGCGCCTCGAGGATGACCCACCCGATGAGGATGGCCACCGCCACCATCGCCATGTGGAGCGACAGCGGCTCGACTGAGGCGGGTCTGCTCGTCATGGTGCCGGCGGGGTAGTACTCGTCCCGGCGGAAGAGTCCCTGCTGCTCCTCGATCGACGCCTCGACGTTGCCCCTGAGGATCTCGGTCCGGCCGGTCCGGACGCCCCAGTTGATGAGCACGATGCCGAGCACGACTCCGCCCACGATCCCGACGGTCGCGATCCCCACCGCGAGGTCGGCACCGGTCTCGAAGCCCAGCTTCTCGAACACGGGCCGCATCCCGGCTGCCGTCCCGTGACCACCCTCGAATCCGATCTCGATCAACGCCCCCACCATGGGTTCCGCGGCGAACACCGGCACGAGGACGAGCGCGGTGAGCAGCAGGCCCACGACGTACTGCCCGGAGCCCAACGCAACGCCGAGCGCGAGTTGCGGGCCGACCAGGGTGACGGCCCGCCTCGGCGACGGCATCTCCTGGCCCAGGAACATGGTCGCGAAGACCACGCTGATCAGCAGTCCCGGGAGGACACGCCAGGTGTCGCGCATCCACGGCGTGAAGAGCCCTGCCTCGCTGAAGCCACCCCCGATCAGCTGGCCCAGCACGTGCGGGCCGAGCAGCAGGATCAGCGCCCCTCCGATGATGGAGCTGGGGAGGAAGAGTCGCTGGACCCAGCCGACCCTCACCCGGACGATCTTGCCGACCAGCAGGAAGGCCCCCAGGATCAGCAGTGCGAACCCGACCTGGTTTGCCGTCATCGGCTGTCCCTCCCCGTGCTTCCGATCCGCGGATTGTGTCACAGTACCGAGGGCGAGGCGGCGCCTGTTGGGAAATGAGTCAGGCGCTCTGCCACCGGGAGACGACGAACACCCCGGCCGTGGGCCGGGGCCCGAAATGTGCGCAAGGGGGGACTTGAACCCCCACGCCCTAATACGGGCACTAGCACCTCAAGCTAGCGCGTCTGCCTATTCCGCCACTTGCGCGTGGTCCCTCCCACGCGGCGAGCCGGTGATCAGGCGAACAAGACTCTAGCACGGGCCTCGGGGCGCAGGCGAAATCGCTGGCGAGCGGCCCTCGTCACAGGCCGCGTTAGGCTTCTCCCCATGCAACCCATCGAGCTGCGCGGCCCTCGAGTCACCCTCTCGATCCCCTCTCTCGCCGATGTCCCGGCGATCACGGTGGCGTGCCAGGATCCCGAGATCGCCCGCTGGACCAGCGTCCCGTCGCCGTACACCAGGGACAGTGCCCGATGGTGGGTCATCGAGCACGCCCCACGCCTCTGGGACGACAACGGCGCTGCCTGGACCATCCGCGCCGACGGCGAACTCGCCGGCGTCCTCACCCTGATCGGCCGCTCGTTCACCAGCCGCGGCATCGGCTTCTGGCTGGCAGAACCGTTCCGCGGCCGTGGCATCCTCCACGAGTCGCTGGGACTCGCGCTCGACTTCGCCTTCGACACCCTCGGACTCACCCGGGTCCGCTGGTCCGCCGACGCCGGGAACTGGCCCGCGTGGAGGGCTGTGTGGCGGCACGGCTTCCGCATGGAGGGCCTCCGCCGCGCCGCCCTGCCGCACGACCTCGACCCTCACGCCCCCTCGCGCGACCTGTGGGTGGGCGCACTGCTCGCCACCGACCTGCGCAGCCCTGCCGCGCCGTGGACCGGCCCGGACGGGATCCATCCGGCGATCCCCGACCCGCGGGATCCGGAGGCACTCGTCCGCCAGTTCCACGCCACGTTCGGCCTGCCGGTCTCGACCGGGCCGGCGAGCGTCGACACCGAGCGGGTGCACATGCGCATGGCCCTCATCGCCGAGGAGTTCGCCGAGCTCATGGGCGCCGTCTACGGCGACGACGCCGAGCAGCACGTCCTCGCGGCCGTCACCGAGGCCGTGGCCTCCGACACGCACCACCGGGACACGGTCGCCGCCGCCGACGCCCTCGCGGACCTCATCTATGTCATCTACGGCATGGCCCTGGAGACCGGGATCCCGTTGGACGCCGTCCTCCACGCCGTGCAGCGCTCGAACATGTCGAAGCTCGGCGAGAACGGCAGGCCCATCCACCGCGCGGACGGCAAGGTGCTGAAGGGCCCCGGGTTCTTCGAGCCGAAGATCGCCGAGGTCCTCGCCACCACCCGCCTCACGGCGGACTGACCGAGCGCGGCGGCGCGACCACGGGCCGTCCCGGTAGCGTGTGCGCGTGCCGGGCGCGCACGGTGTCGGTCGGCGCGGCAGAATGGTACCCATGTCACTGAATCCTGCGAACCCGTTCGCTGCGCCCTCCTCGCTCCCCCTCGAACTCCCCGACTTCGCCGCCGCCACCCCCGAGGCCGTCCGAGAAGCGTTGGACGCCGGGCTCGCCGCGCAGCGTGCCGAGTGGGACGCGATCGCAGCGGACGAGGAGATCGCCACGGTCGAGAACACCCTGGTGGCGCTGGAGCGTTCCGGCCAGCTCCTCTCCCGGGTGCTGCCGGTGGGGTTCACGCTCATGGAATCCGTGGGCGGGGTCGAGTGGGACGCCCTCGAGGCCGAGTTCATGCCCAGGCTCTCCGCCCACGCCGACGCCCTGCACCTCGATGCCGGCATCGTCCGCCGGCTCGAGTCCCTCGAGCGTGGCAGGGACCTGCTCGGCCTGGACGCCGAGACCGCTTGGCTGCTCGAGGAGTACCTGCGGGACTTCCGCCGTGCCGGCATCGGCCTGGCCGATGAGGACCAGGAGACGCTGAAGGAACTCAACCAACGCATCGCCGCCGCTGAGACCGAGTTCTCGCAGCGTGCCACGAAGGCGCTCGAGGAGGCCGCGCAGCTCTTCACCGACGCCGAGGACCTGACGGGGCTCGATCCCGAGACCCTCGACGCTCTCGCGCAGGCAGCGCAGGACCGCGGACGCGACGGCTGGCTCATCACGCTCCTCTCCCCCACGCAGCAGCCGTTGGTGCCCCGGCTGGAGAGCCCGGCCACCCGGGAACGGCTCATGCGCGCATCCCTCGCCCGCGGTGACGGCCACGATCCCGCCTCGGACACGCGGGAGCTGATCCTCACCCTCGCCCGGCTCCGCGCCGAGCGGGCCCGGCTGCTGGGCCACGAGACCCACGCCGCCGCCGTCGCCGAGGAGGGAACGGCGAAGTCCGCCGAGGCCGTCGCCGAGCGACTCGCCGCCCTCCCACCGCCGGCGGCCCGCAACGCCCGCCGTGAGGGCGAGCAGCTGGCTGAGGTCACCGCGGAGACCGGCCCGTTCACGGCGGCGGACTGGGCGTACGCCTCCGAACGGCTGCGCAAGCGGCGCTTCTCGGTCGACGACGACGTGCTGCGCCCCTACCTCGAGCTGGACTCGGTGCTCACCGACGGCGTCTTCTGGGCAGCTGAGAAGCTGTATGGCATCACGTTCCACGAGCGGCCCGACCTGCACACGTTCTCGCCGGACGTCCGCGTGTGGGAGGTGCAGGAGGAGGACGGCAGCACGCTCGCCCTGTTCCTCGGCGACCACTACGCGCGGAAGGGCAAGCGCGGTGGTGCGTGGATGCACAACCTGGTGGACCAGTCGCACCTGCTCGGCCGGGCGCCTGTGGTGATGAACACCCTGAACATCACGAAGCCGGCCGACGGCGAGCCCACCCTCCTCACCTGGGACGAGGTCACCACCTGCTTCCACGAGTTCGGCCACGCCCTCCACGGGCTCCTCTCGGACGTGACGTACCCCTCCCTGTCAGGGACCGACGTGCCGCGCGACTTCGTTGAGTTCCCCTCCCAGGTGAACGAGATGTGGATGGCGAACCGCACCGTCGTCGCGAACTTCGCCCGCCACCACCGCACCGGCGAGATCCTGCCGGACGAGCTCCTGGACAGGCTGCTCTCCATGGGTTCCCATGGTCAGGGCTTCCGCACGAGCGAGTACCTCGCTGCCGCCCTCCTCGACCAGGCATGGCACCGCCTGTTGCCGGACGAGGTGCCTGACGACGTCGCCGCGGTCGCCCGGTTCGAGGAGTCGGCGCTCGAGGCGGCCGGGCTGGCGTACGACCTCGTTCCACCCCGGTACCGTTCCACCTACTTCAACCACGCGTTCGGCGGCGGCTACGACGCCAACTACTACTCCTACGTGTGGGCCGAGGTCCTGGATGCCGATGCCGTGGAGTGGTTCAAGGACGAGGGCGCGAACGACGGGGACGGCGGGCTGAACAGGGTGGCCGGGCAGCGCTTCCGCGACGAGGTCCTCTCCCGCGGCAACTCGCGTGACCCCTTGGAGTCCTTCAGGGCGTTCCGCGGCCGCGACGCCGAGATCGGCCCACTGCTGCGCCGCCGGGGACTGACGGAGGACTGACCGCTCACTCCTCTGTCATCGCACTCTCGAACTGGGCCCGGTAGAGCCGGGCATAGGCGCCGCCGGCCGCGATCAGCGACTCGTGGGTGCCCTGCTCGACCACGTCGCCGTGCTCCATCACGACGATCAGGTCGGCATCGCGGATCGTGGAGAGCCGGTGCGCGATGACGAACGATGTGCGCCCTTGGCGCAGAGCGTGCATCGCGTGCTGCACGAGCACCTCCGTGCGGGTGTCCACCGAAGAGGTCGCCTCATCCAGGACGAGGATCTGCGGGTCGGCGAGGAACGCGCGTGCGATGGTGATGAGCTGCTTCTCGCCTGCGGAGATCGACTCGTCGGTGACCACCGTCTCGTAACCTTCGGGCAGCGTGCGTACCAGCCTGTCCACGTTGGTCGCCACGGCGGCCGCCAGCATCTCCTCCTCGGTGGCCTCTGGCCGGGCATAGGCGATGTTGTCCGCGATGGAGGCCTCGAGCAGCCACGTGTCCTGCAGCACCATGCCGATACGGGAGCGGACGTCGTCCCGGGAGACGGCGGCGGTGTCCACGCCGTCGATGAGGATGCGGCCCGAGTCCACCTCGTAGAACCGCATCAGCAGGTTCACGAGCGTGGTCTTGCCGGCCCCGGTGGGACCGACGATGGCGACCGTCTGGCCGGGTGCCGCGCGGAGCGAGAGATTGGTGATGACGGGGGTGCCGGGCACGTAGGAGAACCCGACGTCGTCGAACACGACCTCGCCCACCTGGGCCGGCAGCGCGTCGGTGACCTTGTCGGGGCGCTCCTCCTCCTCGTCGAGGAGCTCGAACACGCGTTCGGCGGACGCGAGGCCCGACTGCAGCAGGTTCGCCATCGATGCGAGCTGGGCGAGCGGCTGGTTGAACTGCCGCGAGTACTGGATGAAGGCCTGCACCTCGCCGAGCGTGATCGTGCCGTTCAGGACCTTGAGGCCACCGACCACGGCGACGGCCACGTAGGAGATGTTCGACAGGAACATCATCGTGGGCATCATCGTGCTGGAGATGAACTGCGCGCGCCACGACGCGTCGTACAGTTCATCGTTCGAGGTGGCGAAGTCACTTGCGAACCGCGCCTCGCCGCCGAAGGCCGCGATCACCTCGTGACCGGTGAAGGCCTCCTCGACGACTCCGCCGACGTCGCCCGTCGCCCTCCACTGCTTCACGAAGTTGGGCTGCGCCCTCTTCGCGATGGTCACGGTGACGTACGCGGAGAGTGGCACCACCACGAGGGCGATGAGGGAGAGCTGCCACGAGAGCCAGACCATCATGCCCAGGACGCCGAGAACGGTGAGGACCGCGGTGACCACCTGGGACAGCGTCTGCTGCAGCGTCTGCGTGATGTTGTCGATGTCGTTGGTGACGCGGGAGAGGACGTCGCCGCGGGCATGCCCGGAGAGGTAGCCCAGCGGCAGCCGGTCGATCTTCTCCTGGACCGTGCGCCGCAGCGCGAACCCCGTCTCCTGGACCACCCGGGTGAGGATGCGAGCGGCGACCAGCGCCGCGAGCGCCGCACCCACGTACAGGCCAAGGACGGTGAGGACGGTCTGCCCGAGCAGCGCCAGGTCGATGCCCTGACCGGGAACGAAGTCGACGGCGGACATCAGGTCGGCGAGCTCGGAATCCCCCGCCGCCCGGAGTCCGGCCACCGCCTCCTCCTTGGTGACGCCGGCGGGAACCATCCGTCCGACGACGCCGGCGAAGATGACGTTGGTGGCGTCCCCGAGGACCTTCGGGCCGAGCACGTTGAGGAACACGGAGAGGCCCGTGGCCAGCACGACGGCAGCCAGGCGGAAGCGTTGGGGGTGGAGGGTGCCGAGCAGGCGGGTGAACACGGCGCTGAAGTCCTTCACCTTCCGCGTCGGGTCGACGACCCGGCCGCCCGGTCCGACGCCGGGTCCGCCGCGCGGCCCGTGTGGCCCGCTCACGCCGCCTCCTCCGCGGAGAGCTGGGAGAGGACGATCTCCCGGTACGTTTCACAACACTCCATCAGCTGGGCGTGCGTGCCGACGGCGGCGACGCGGCCGTCGTCGAGGACCATGATCGCGTCGGCGCCGCGGATGGTCGCCACGCGCTGCGCCACGATCAGGACCGCCCGGTCCGCAAGGACCGTGCGGAGCGCGGTGCGGAGCCGCAGGTCGGTGGAGTAGTCGAGTGCGGAGAAGGAGTCGTCGAACACGGTGAGGTCCGCCTTCCGCACCAGCGCCCGGGCGATCGTCAGGCGCTGACGCTGTCCCCCGGAGAAGTTCTTGCCGCCCTGTTCGACCTGGGCTTCCAGCCCTTCCGGAAGCCGCCGGACGAACTCGCTCGCCTGGGCCGCGTCCAGCGCGGCCCACATCTCGTCCTCGGTGGCGTCGGGCCTGCCGAGCCGCAGGTTGGACGCGATCGTCCCCGAGAACAGAAAGGTCCGCTGGGGCACGAGGGCGATGCGGCGGCGCAACTCCCCGAGGTCCAGGGCATTCAGGGGCACCCCCCCGGCCTCGACCGTGCCGTTCGTCGGGTCGATGAGCCGCGGCAGCAGGTTCACCAGCGTGGTCTTGCCCGCACCGGTGGACCCGACGACGGCGGTGGTGGTGCCGCGCCTCAGGGTGACGGTGATGTCGGTGAGGACGTCATGCTCGGCACCCGGGTACCGGAACGCCACGGACCGGAACGCGAATTCGAGCGGCTCGTCGGGGAGGGCCGCCGCCAGGGTTGGACTGGCGATTGCCACCTCGGAGCCGAGCACCTCCTGCACGCGGTCCGCGGACACCTCGCCGCGAGGCACGATCATGAACATCATCGTCGCCATCATCACGGACATGAAGATCTGCATGAGGTAGTTGATGAAGGCGATGAGCGAGCCCACCTCCATGCCGCCCGAGTCGATCCGCAGGCCACCGAACCAGATCACCCCGACCTGGGCGGAGAACACGATCACCTGCACTGCGGGGAAGAGGAAGGCCATCCAGAGCCCGACCTTGAGCGAGGTGTCGAACAGGTCGGTGTTGACCCGGTGGAAGCGGGCACGCTCGGCGTCCTGGCGGACGAAGGCCCGGATCACACTCACGCCAGCCAGTTGCTCGCGCAGCACCATGTTGATCGCGTCGATGCGCGCCTGCATCAGCTTGAAGAGCGGCCCCATGCGCAACATTGCGAGTCCGACCACCAGTGCGAGGACCGGCACGATCGCGACGAGCAGCCACGAGAGCTGCGCGTCCTGCCGCATCGCCATGAACACCCCGCCGAACAGCATGATCGGCACCTGGACCATGATCGTGAACGTGATCATGAGGACGGTCTGGATCTGCTGCACGTCGTTGGTCGACCTCGTGATCAGCGAAGGTGGCCCGAACCTGGTGAGCTCGATCGAGCCGAACCCCTGGACCGTGCCGAAGACTTCCCGGCGGATGTCGCGGCCCACGGACATCGCCGTGCGCGCCCCGAGGTACGCCGCCCCGATCGCGCACAACACCTGCACGGCGGAGATGGCGAGCATGACCGCGCCCGTGTTCCAGATGAACGGGATGTCGGCCTGCACGACTCCCCGGTCGATGAGGTCGGCGTTGAGGGTGGGCAGTGCCAGCGCGGCAATGGTCTGCAGCACCTGCAGCACGATCACCGCGTACACCGACCGCATGTACGGGCGCAGGTGGCGCAGGGACAACTTGAGGAGCACGCAGGTGCCTTTCCGGATGGACATCGGCCGGACGGTCGGGCTCAGCGTACCTGACGCGGCGTCGTCAAAACGGGCGCTGGTCCGCCCCCCCGCGGCCCTGTTCGCGCTCAGTGAAGGGTGACGACGTACTCCGTGGCGATCACGTGGCTCTCGCCGGGAGCGAGGACTGTGGCGTTGGAGCCCACGTTGGCGGTCTCGACGCAGACGAAGGACGGCCAGGCATCGTCCGGCACGTCCGCCAACCCCTTCACGGTCTCAGCCCACGGGTTCCAGACGACCGTGTTCGCGGAGTCCTCCTTCGCGATCGAGATCGTCCGGCCCAGTCCCGGATCCACGATCTCGACCCGGCCCGTGTTCTCGTAGACGCGGTCGGTGCGGTCGGCCAGGACCAGGTCCCCCTCTTGCGTGGCCTGCACCCCGATCACCTTGTCGAAGTAGCGCGCTCCGTCCAGGCCACGCACCTCGATGCCGGACACGTCCTTGACCGCGAAGTAGGTGTGCAGCGCCTCCTCGACGGTGAGGTCAGTCTCCCCCGTGTTGCGGGTGGTCAGTTCGAGGACGAGCGCATCTCCCACGGTGACGGCCAGTGCGGCCTCCCAGCCAGGCTGGGTGAGGGCGAGGTTCAGCGTGACCGTGCCCTCGTCGTCGACGGCGTCGCGCAACTCCCAGCGGGCCAGCCGCGCGGTACCGTGCATCGGCTCCTTGTCCCCGTCCGGTCCCTTCGAGAACCAGGGCAGGCAGAGCGGGATTCCGCCGCGGATGGGCCGGCCGGGGGTGAAGTCGGAGCCGGGCGAGAGCCACAACACGGGGTCGTGGCCCGCCGGGATCCAGGAGGTGACGTTCGCGCCGTTCAGGTGCACGGTCGCGGTGCCCTTGGCGGAGGACACCCCGACGACAGGGAGTCCGCCTTCACCGATGGACAGGGACACACTGGGGGGAAGGTCGCTCATCCTCGTGAGGGTAACAATCCGCCGTCGCACCGTGCCGCGGTTTCGCCGGAGCCTAGTCTGGAGCGGTGCACATCGCCCTCTTCGACTTCGACGGCACCATCGCCGACTCCGGTCCGACCATCATGGCGGCGGCCTCCGCCACCCTGAGGCACTTCGGGTACCCGGTGCCGCCGCCGCAGCGCTTGCGCGGGTTCGTCGGCCCGCCCCTCCCCCAGGGAATCACGGAGGTCCTCGGACTTCCCCCGGAACTGGTGCCGGAGTTCCGGACTCGCTACCGGGCGACCTACGTGGAGCGCATGACCGAGGCGCCGCCGTTCCCGGGGATCCCGGCGCTGCTCACCGCTCTGGCGGAGGCCGGGTGGGTGCTCGGGGTCGCCAGCTCGAAGCGGGAGGACCTCGTGGTGCGCATCCTCGCCGCCCAGGGCCTGGGGGAAGCGTTCACCGTCGTCGCCGGGGCGGACCGGACCGAGCACAACGCCGGGAAGGCCTGGGTGCTCGGCCGGGCGCTGGCACTGCTCTCCGAATCCGGCATGGACGGGTCGGATGCAGTCCTCGTCGGCGACCGGCACCACGACGTCGAGGGGGCGGCCGAACACGGGCTGCGGACCGTCTTCGCCGCATGGGGCTACGGTGCCCCCGAGGAGTCCGAGGGGGCGTGGGCCGTGGCGGAGAGCCCGGCCGCTGTCGGCCGGCTGCTGCTGGGCTGACACGCGACCGGCACGTCACCACGACGACACCGCGCTGGGGCACACTTGGAGTGATGCCACGTTTTGCGAGGACCGCAGCCGCGATCCGCGCGGCCAGAGCGACCTACCGAAGGTCGGGCCGCGCGGCCCCCGGGCATGACCTCCTCGTCCCCGAGACCGGGTACGTCCCGGTCCCCGTGCTGCGGCCCCGCCCCACAACGGCCGGCCGCGTCTCGGTCCGGAGGGTCGCCGACGGCGGGTCCGGCCGTGGCGCGCGCAGCACAGTCCCGCCCTGGCTGGCGAAGTTCGGGCTGATCAGCTGGTACCTGATCGGGATCATCATCGTCGTCTCACTGGCGGTGTTCGCGACCACGCGGATCCAGCTGGTCTTCATCGCGGTGTTCGTGGCACTCGTCTTCACCTCGGTGCTCAACCCCGTGGCGGACCACTTCTCGCGTGCCATGCCCCGCCCGATCGCGGTCGTGCTCGCCCTGCTCGCCTCGTTCCTGTTCTTCGCGGGGCTCCTGTACTATGTGGTCTCCTCCGTGGTGGGACAGTGGGACAGCCTCGCCCGCCGGTTCGAGGACGGCATCGGCACCATCCTCGACTTCCTCGAGAACGGCCCGCTGCCGTGGCACGTCACCCAGGACGAGGTCTACGACTGGGTCAACGACCTGATCCGGGAGGCCACCGACTACGTCCAGAGCAACGCGGGCGACCTCGCCGGGCAGGTGGTCTCCAACGCCGGGGCGGTGGCGATCGTGTTCACGATCTTCGCCCTGAGCCTGTTCATCACCATCTTCCTGCTGCTGTCCGGGAGGCGGATGTGGCTCTGGTTTCTGAACCAGTTGCCCGCGCGCAACCGACTGGGGGTGCACCGGGCCGCGAGCGCCGGTTGGTACACGTTCTCCGGGTACGCCCGCGGGACGATGATCGTTGCCACGGTGGACGGCATTCTGGCGTTCATCCTCCTGCTCGTGGTGGGGGTCCCGCTGGCGGCGCCACTCGCCGTTCTCGTGTTCGTGGGCGCCTTCGTGCCCCTCATCGGTGCCCCGCTGGCCATGATCGTGGCTGCCGTGGTCGCGCTCGCCACCGGAGGGTTCATCCAGGCGCTCATCGTGACGGTCGGCGTGGCCATGATCGGGCAGATCGAGGGGCACATCCTCGAGCCGTTCGTGATGGGCAAGCAGGTCTCGCTCCACCCGGTGGTCGTGGCCCTCGGCGTGACGGCCGGGACCTTCCTGGTAGGGCTCCTCGGAGCGATCATCGCGATCCCGCTGCTCGCCGTCCTCTGGGCGGTGTTCACGACCCTGCGGACCGGCGATCCCCCGCTACGCGAGATCCCGGACACATCGACCGGGCGACCGCGACGGCCGCACGAGACCACCCGGGCCTCACTCGTCGCGGGAGGCGGCACCCACCTCGCGCCGGTGGCGCGGCACAGGAAGAGCTCACCGGAAGTCCCGTGACCGTGAGGGCACCTCGAGCGACAGGTGCTCCATGCCGTCCGCCACGAGGCTGGTGACGCCGTCCGCCCGCTCCAGCGTGCCGCGGACCACGAGGGCCGCGCTCGTGCGCGCCAGCCTCCGGTACCGCCGCCACAGGCCCGCCGAGCACACCACGTTCAGCAGGCCGGTCTCGTCCTCCAACGATAGGAACGTGATCCCCGAGGCGGTGTGCGGGCGCTGCCGATGGGTGACCACTCCTCCCACCCTGAGCCGCTCCCCCGGCTCGCGGCGCTCCAGGTCCGCCACCGCCACCACCCCGGATGCCTCCAGCCGAGGCCGGACGAACCGGGTGGGGAAGGTGTGCGGGGTGACCCCGGTGGCCCACACGTCCGCCACCGCCTCCTCCACCTCGTCCATCGCCGGCAGTGCCGGCGGCCGCGCCCCGACGGCGGTACCCGGCAGCGGGGGCTGGAGCCACGCCTCGTGCACCACGCCGTACTCCTGGGCCAGCGCCCCGGCCGACCAGAGGTTCTCCCGGCGGCTCCCCCAGGCACGCAGCGCGTCGGCGGTGGCGAGCGCCTCGAGCTGCTCTCGGGTGAGCGGCACGCGCCGGGCGAGGTCCGCGAGCGAGGTGAACGGTTCCCGCTCCCGTTCCGCGACGATCTCGGCCGCCTTGTCCCCGCCGATGGTGCGGACCTGGGCCAGCCCCAGCCGGACCGCGAGGCGGGGGTTGGGGCGGACGAGGGGGACGCCGTCGGGGGTGCGGGGGACGCCGTCGGGAGGGGCGACGCCGCCGCCCGCCACCCGCTCGACTCCCGGCTGGACCCCGGAGGCGGTGACGTCCGCGGCGAGGACGCGCACCCCGTGGCGGCGGGCGTCCGCGACGAGGGTCTGAGGCGAGTAGAACCCCATCGGCTGGGAGGCCAGTAGGGCGGCGTAGAACGCCTCGGGGTGGTGCACCTTGAGCCAGGCGGACGCGTACACGAGGTAGGCGAAGGAGAAGGAGTGTGACTCGGGGAAGCCGAAGTCCGCGAATGCCTGCAGTTTAGCGAAGATCCGCTCCCCCACCTCCGGGGTGATGCCGTTGGCTGCCATCCCCTCCATCAGCCGCCCGCGCAGCGCCTCCATCTTCTCCAGCGACCGCTTGGAGCCCATCGCCTTCCGCAACCGGTCCGCCTCGGCGGGGGTGAATCCGGCGACGTCGACTGCGATCTGCATGAGCTGCTCCTGGAACAGCGGGACCCCGAGCGTCTTCTCCAGGGCGGGCCTGAGCAGCGGATGGAGATAGGTGGCGGGCTCGGTCCCGAGCCGGCGGCGGAGGTAGGGGTTCACCGAGCCACCCTGGATGGGGCCGGGCCGGATGAGGGCGACCTCCACCACGAGGTCGTAGAAGCAGCGGGGGCGCAGCCGTGGCAGGGTGGCCATCTGGGCGCGCGACTCCACCTGGAAGATCCCCACCGTGTCCGCGGCGCACATCAGGTCGTAGACGGGTGGGTCGTCCTGGGGCAGGTCGTGCAGCCCGATCGGGCGGCCCTCGTGGAGCACCCCCTGCGCGGTGAGCTCGGCGAACGCGATCCGCAACGCGGTGAGCATGCCCAGGCCGAGGAGGTCGAACTTGACCAGTCCGGCGTCCGCGCAGTCGTCCTTGTCCCACTGCAGCACGGTGCGCCCCGGCATGGTGGCCCACTCGACGGGACAGACGTCGATGACGGGCCGGTCGCACAGCACCATGCCGCCGGAGTGGATGCCGAGGTGGCGGGGCAGGCGCAGCATGCGCTGGGCGAGGGCCGCCACAGGCGTGGGGATGCCGACGTCGTCCGGCACATCCTTCCAGCGCTCGATCTGCTTGGACCAGGCGTCGGCCTGCCCGATGTCGTACCCCAGCGCGCGGGCCACGTCCCGCACCGCGGAGCGTGGCCGGTAGGAGATCACGTTGGCCACCTGGGCGGCGTGGCGGCGGCCGTAGCGGTCGTAGACGAACTGGATGACCTCCTCGCGGCGGCCGGACTCGATGTCCATGTCGATGTCGGGCGGCCCGGAGCGCCCCGGGGAGAGGAACCGCTCGAACAGCATCCGGTGGCGCACGGCGTCCACCGCCGTGATCCCGAGCGCGAAGCACACCGCCGAGTTGGCCGCCGAGCCGCGCCCCTGGCAGAGGATGCCCTGCCGCCGGCAGAAGTCGACGATCTCGTGGACGATCAGGAAGTAGCCGGGAAAACCCAGCTCCGTGATGATCGCCAGCTCCTTGTCGATGGTGGCCCACGCGCCCGGCATGCGCTCGGCGTGGCGGGGCCCGTAGCGCTCGCTCGCCCCCCGGTGGGTGAGTTCGGCCAGCCACGTGGCCTCCGTGTGTCCGTCCGGCACCGGGTGCGGGGGCAGGTGGGGGGCGATGAGGTTCAGGTCGAAGGAGCACTCGGCGGCGAGGGACGCGGCGGTGGCGACGGCGCCGGGATGGCGGCGGTGCAGCGCGAGCATCTCCGCCGCGGAGCGCAGGTGCGCGGGGTGGGCGGGCAGCCAGCCGTCCAGCTCCTCCACGGTGCGCCGGGCGCGGGTGGCGGCCAGCACGTCGGCGAGGTCCTGGTCGGAGGGGCGCGCGCAGTGCACCCCTCCCGTCGCCACGAGCGGGAGGCGGGCCGCGTCCGCGAGTTCTGCCAGGGTGTCGTGCAGCGCCTCGTCCGCGGCGGTCTGGTGGTGGGTGATCTCGACCGCCACGTTGCCGGCCCCGAACAGGGCGACGAGCCGGTCCAGCTCGGCACGCGCGGACTCGGCTCCCCCGTACCGCAGCGCGCGGCGTGCCGAGCCCTTGCGGCACCCGGTGAGCACCAGCCAGTTGCCCTCGGCCGCCCCCGCCAGCTCCTCCACCGTGTGGTCGGCCACGTCCTTGCGCCCGGTCCGCAGGTGGGCCTCGGCGATGGCGTGGGACAGCCGCCGGTATCCCTCCGGCCCGCGGGCGAGGACGAGCAGGTGCGGCCCGGACGGGTCGTGGGCGGCGGCCTCGTCCACCGCCCGGCCCCCGGTGCGAGCCGCCCCACCCAGGGTTAGCTCCGCCCCCAGCACCGTGGGCATGCCGGCGGTTCGGGCCGCCTCAGCCAGGCGCACCACCCCGTACAACCCGTTGTGGTCGGTGAGTCCGATCCCGGTGAGGCCCAGCCGCGCAGCCTCGGCCACCAGCTCCTCGGGCTGGCTGGCGCCGTCGAGGAAGGAGAACGCCGAGTGGGCGTGCAGTTCGGCGTACCTAGTCATAGAGCCCCTCCAGCAGCCACGTGCCGCCCTGGGCGGACAGCAGCATCGACGGCCCCTCGGCGGGGGTGACCTGCAGCCACGCTCCACGGCGCGGCGCGGACCACCACGTCTCGCTGATCGGCCACGGCCCGGACCACGCGACGACGGCGTGGTCCCGGTCCGCCGCCACGCGCACCGGGACGGCACTGACCTGCCCGCGCGCATCGACGGCGACCATCCGGCCGGCGTCGTCGTACACCCCCACCTCGCGGGGGTGGTCGAACACGGTGCTGGGAGCGGGGGACGGCAGCTGCCCCGGCCAGGGGGCGTCGAGGCGGCGCAGCGCCACCGGGTCGTCGTTCCAGGCGACCAGCCGGACCCGGGTCCGGGGATCCCGTCCGCCCTGCAGTACCGGCCGCCACACGGCCTCGGAGAGCATGCCCTGCAGCCGCACGACCGTGCGCTGCGCCTGGGCCGCCGAACGGCCCGGCCGCCCCCACAGCTGCTCCTGGCCGGCCAGCGCCCCGCGGAGTTCCTCCGCCGCGAGTTCCAGGACGTGCAGCGGCGCGCTGGGGGGAACCCCGCTGCGTCCCGAGAGCCAACCGTCGAGCTGCCAGCGCACCCGGTCGGTGGCCTCGGCGGCGTCAAGGACGGACTCGGCCGTCCAGAGCCGGGAGAGCTCGGCGCCGTCGGTGGTACGCGCCGTCACCCGCAACCGGCCGCAGGCCCGCCCGGCCAGGCGGCCGGTGAGTTCCTCCGCCAGCGTGCGGGCGGCGAAGGCCGCCGCATCGGACCGCTCCAGGGGCGGGTCCAGCTCCCGGGACACCACCACGGCCCCCTGCAGCCGTTCCCCCGGGACGGTGGGGACGAAGGCCCCCCGGGCCAGGGCGTGCGCCCTCCGTCCGGCCTCGCCGAACCGGGCCAGCATGTCCGCGGCGGGCAGGGCGGCGATGTCGCCGAGAGTGCGGAGGCCGAGCTGGCCGAACACCTCGAGGAGGGCGTCCACCTCCTCACGGGACTGCCGGGTCATCGCGCCGTGCCGCAGCGCGGTGACCGGGTGTCCGGCCAGGAACGCCGAGGTCCCCGGCCCGGGCACGATCGCTGAGGCGCGCGCCGCGAGGATCGCGGTGAGCAACCCCTGCGCGATCCCCACGTACGCCTCCGCCCCGCTGTGGCGGGCCACCGCCCCGACCACGGCCTCGGCGAGCGCCTCCTCCGACCCGGCGTGCCGGACGGGGCCGGCCGCCTCGGCCAGCGCCATCCCCGGGCGCAGGACCGCCACCTCGGCGACCACCTCCTCCACGGACTGCACCACCGGCTCGAAGGCCCGCGCGTCCCGGGCCTCGTCCTTCGCGAGCAGGACGAGGTCCGGGCAGACCCGCTGGGCGTGGCGGCGCCGCATCCCTGTGCGCACTCCGAGCGCCCGCGCGGCGGCGGAGACCACCACCAGTCCGCGGCCGTCGTGCACCGCCACCGGGGTCGCGGGGGCGGCCAGTCCCTCACCCACAGCCGCGACGACTGGCCAGTCCGGAATCCACACCACCACCAGGCGCATCAGGACACCGCCTGCAGGTGCCGGAGGGCGGGGGTGAGGGACTCAGGACGTGACCCCATCCGAAGCAGGACGGTGGTGGGCGCCCCCTCCCGCCGTACGGCGACCACGCGGTCGCGCAGGTGGCCGGTGCCGGCCCCACAGCCCTCGCCGCCGCGGACGGTGGCGTGCAGCACGGGTGCCCCGGGCCAGGTGGCGAGCACCACCGTGCCGTGGGACCGGATGCGTCCCAGCAGGGAGCGCCGGACGCCGGCGCCGAGATCGAGGCCGTCCCCGAGCACGACGACGTCGAACCCGTCCACGCAGGCAGCGACCACGTCCGCCACCGCGGCGCCGGCCCGGGGGATGCTGGCCACCCGGGCGAGGTCGACCCCGGCCTCGCTGGCCGCGAGCCACCCGAGGCCGGACATTCCGATGCTCGCCGCCCACCCGTCGGTCCCCATGGCCGCGGCCATGACGGAGAACAGGACGCTCGTGGACCCACGCACGCCCAGCACGCTCCCCCGGGCCAACCCGCCGGGGAGGAGCGCGCCGAGGCCGGCGGGCAGGTCCACCGTGCCCAGCCGAGAGCGCACTCCCGTGGCCACCTCGGCACGGGCGAGCGCTGCCCGGGCCGTGGCCACCCGCTCATTGTCGAACATGCGTTCGAGTCTACGACCTGCCACCGACACGAGGAAAGGGGGAACACGGGGAAAGGGGGGAGCATCGCCACCCGTCCCGAGCGCCGGCGAAGTAGCGTAGGGGCAAGGAGGTAGACATGGACCTGACCCGACCCATCGCACCGAACCCCTACGAGTACCTGCCCGCCACCCCCACGTTCGAGTTGCGCTCGGATGACCTGGTGGACAGCCAGCCGATGCCCGAGCTCCACATCGCCGCGGGCGGCAACATCTCCCCCCACCTCTCGTGGTCCGGCTTCCCGGAGGGAACGAAGGGCTTCATGGTGACCTGCTTCGACCCGGATGCCCCCACCCCGGCGGGCTTCTGGCACTGGACGGTCCTGGACCTCGACTCCGCCAGGACTGAACTGGCACAGGGTGCCGGCGAATCGGACCTCGCGCTGGCGGGCGCGGCGTTCCACCTGCGCAACGACGGCGGAGACCACGCGTACATGGGTGCCGCCCCGCCGAGGGGCGACCACGTGCACCGGTACATCTTCGCGGTGCACGCCCTCGACGTGGACACCCTCGACCTGGACGAGGACTCCTCCGCGACGAAGGCCTCCTTCACCGCACTGTTCCACACCCTGGCCCGCGCGTACCTCACGGTCACCTTCCAGCGCTGAGAGGCGGCATCTCCCCGGGCCGCCTTTGACATCCCCGCCGACCCCCGCGACCGCGCGGGCGCGCGCTGACTCCGCCGACCCCCGCGACCGCGCGCCTTCACCGACCCGCCCGCCGATACGCTCCTCGCGGCCTCCGTCTCCGAAGGCCCGCGGGTGGTGGCCCGGGCGGAGGCCCTCGCCCGGGCGGGGGCGTGGGTGGTGGGCGGGCGTGCGCTACGAGGGCGGCGACGCCTGGGATGCGGCGGGAGGGCGCTGGAGGCCCTCAAGACGATGCCGCTGGCGGACGTGTTCGACGTCATCTCCCACACCCCCGGGTGGGCCGCTCACCGAGTGCACAACCGGAACCTCGCGCTGCGCATCGGGGACGAGTGGCTGACCCCGCCGGCTGAGGTCGGGCTGCTGCCCGGCGTGCTGCGGGAGGAACTGCTCGAGGACGGGCGACTTCGCGAGGCCGACCTCAAGGTGTCCGACCTGGAGCACGCCTCGGAGGACGCCTTCCTCAACAGCCTGCGGCTGGCGCCCCGCGAACCTGGTGGGGTCCAGCCCTCCCCCGGCGCCCCAGTAGGCTGGGGGCCGTGTTCCACGTCGTGTTCTTCTCCCCGCGAATCCCGCCGAACACCGGCAACGCCATCAGGATGGTGGCCTGCACGGGAGCGACGCTGCACCTCGTGGAACCGCTCGGGTTCGAGCTGACGGACGCCCACCTGCGCCGCGCCGGGCTCGACTACCACGACCTCGCCCGCGTCGTCGTCCACCCGGACCTCGACGCCGCCGTCGCCGCCCTGCCCGGGCGCCTGTACGCGTTCACGGGGCGGGCCACCACCCGGTACACCGACATCGCCTACGCGGCGGGTGACGCCCTCCTGTTCGGCCCGGAGCCCGACGGGTTGCCGGCCTGGGTGCTGGCGGACCCGCGCGTCACCGACCTCGTCAGGATCCCGATGCTGCCCGGGATCCGTTCCCTGAACCTGTCCAACTCGGCCGCGATCGCGACCTACGAGGCGTGGCGGCAGCATGACTTCGCGGCCGGCACGTGAGGAGCACCATGGAACCGACTCGACTTCGCGACGGCGCAGCCCGGCTCGGCACGCTCACGTGGGTGCCCGCCGTCGACGCCCCCGAACTGCTCGGCGAACCCGTGGTGACAGGCCTCCACGAGCTCGTGGACCGGGTCCCGGCGGCGTCCGACGACGTCCTGGTGGCCGCCATCGACTCGGACCACGCCGACACCGCGGCGATGTCCGAGCGCTACGACCTGCCTCTGGAGCTCTCCGCGAACTGCGTGATCGTCGCGGGCCGGCGTGGCGGCGAGGAACGGGTGGCCGCGTGCGTGGTGCGCGCCACCACGCGGGCGGACGTCAACAACCGGGTCAAGCGCCTCCTCGACGTCCGGAAGGCGAGCTTCTGGGCCACTGAACTCGCGGTGGTGGCCTCCGGCATGGAGTACGGCGCGATCACCCCGCTCGGCCTTCCCGTGGGCGAGGGACGGTGGCGCCTCCTGGTGGACACGCGCGTGCTGGACGGCTGGGCAATCGTCGGCTCCGGTGTGCGGGGCTCGAAACTGCTGCTGCCCGGCGCCCTCCTCGGGGAGGTGCCGGGCAGCGAGGTGGTCGAGGGCCTGGCGCTGTGAGTCAGGCCTTCGGGCCGCGGGGCCGCCCCAGCCAGAACCCGAGGCCGATACCAACGAGCACCAGCAGTGGGACGAGGTTCCACAGCGGGCCCTGGAGTTCGCGGAGGAATCCTGAGGACTCCTCCAGCATCGGGTTCAGCATCACGTAGACGAGGGCACCGATCGCCGCACCCAGCGCACCGAGTGCGATGGCCAGGAGGATCGATCGCCCGTAGGAGCGCATCTAGGCCGCCAGGGTCCCGCCGAAGACCTGCCAGGCGAGCAGGGACTTGGCCACGAGGCTGAGGACGATGTAGCCACGCTCGCCCACCAGGTAGTCGGCCCAGCGACCCTTCGCGCGGTACTGCAGCCACTGGTTGAGGCCGAAGACGTTGAAGAACAGGAAGAGAGAGACCACGATCGCGTAGACGAAGGTGGGGGGCTCGGCGTCCGAGCCGGGGGCGATCGTGTAGAAGAGGACCGCGAGCCAGGGCACGATTCCGGCGATGCAGCCGAAGATGAACGGGAGCCAGCCACCTTCCCCGGCCACCTCGTACTTCTCCTGGAGCCAGCCGAACAGGATCATCGAGACGTTCGCCCCGGAGATCCCGATGAGGGCGCTGACGTCCGTGATGCCCACCAGTTGGGAGATGACCACGAGCATCAGGGTCGAGGACAGGGAGTACTCGACCCAGCGTGCCCGGTTGATCTGCCGGGAGAGATCCCCGATGTAGTTCTTGAACCACACCGTCGAGACGATGAGGTGCGCGAGGAAGGACAGGAACAGGAAGCCCGCGACCGCGAGGCCGGTGGGGAGGTCGGCCACGTTGGTGGCGGGACCCGGGGGGGTTCCGGGCGGGCCGGCGATGTAGGACGCGGTGATCGGGAGGGCGAAGTCGGTGGCGAGAACCACGACGGCGATGGCCTGGGCGAGGTGGAGAGCGGCGGCCGCGAGGTTGAGGGTTCGCAGCCTGCCCTGTTCGGCGGGGGTGATGGTACGAGTGGTCATGGACTCAATCTAGCGTTCACGACGCCTGTTCGCGAAAGCGGCGCGCAGTCAGCCGGGCACTCTGGTGGCCCAGAATGCGACCGCGCCCGCAGCCGCGACGTTGAGGGAGTCCACGCCGCCCGCCATGGGGATCGTCACCCTCAGGTCCGCCGCGGCGATCGTCCGGGCCGCCAGACCATCACCCTCGGTGCCGAGGACCAGCGCGAGCCGCTCCGGGGCGCGGTCGGCGAGCTCGTCGAGCGGGATCGAACTCTCCCCGAGAGCGAGGGCCGCCACCGTGAACCCGAGGGACCGCAGGAGGTCGATCCCGCCGGGCCACGGGCCGATCCGCGTCCACGGCACCTGGAAGATCGTGCCCATCGAGACCCGGACCGCGCGACGGTAGAGCGGGTCCGCACAGCGGGGCGTCACGAGGACGGCGTCAACCCCGAGAGCAGCCGCGGAACGGACCGCCGCACCGACGTTCGTGTGGTCCACGATGTCCTCGAGCACGACGACGCGGCGCGCCCCGGCACCGCCACGGGCGCCCGCCAGCAGGGTCGCGACGTCGGGCAGCACCGGCCGTTCCATGGCGGCCAGGGCCCCGCGGTGAAGGTGGAAGCCCGTGACGCCGCGCAGCAGCTCCTCAGGTGCGACGTACACGGGCAGCTCACCGCCGTCGCTCTCTCCACCGGCAGCCTCGAGGACGTCCGCGACGGACTCGAGCCACCGGGGGGCCATGAGGAAGGACCGCGGCCGGTGCCCGGCCGCCACGGCACGCCGCATGACTGCGGAACTCTCGGCGATGTAGACGCCGCACTCCGGTTCCACACGGGTCCGGAGCGCGACGTCGGTGAGGTTGGTGTACTCGACGACCCTCGGGTCATCCGGTTCGGACAGCTCGACGATCACCGGGGCCCGAAGCGTTCCTCCGGTGACTGCGGCTCCTCGGTCGGCTTGTCGGCGCGGCGGCCGCCCGGGGGCTGCTCCTGGTCGGCATCCCACGGATGGCGGTCCGGGAGCGGGGGCGTGTCCTGCGACCGCATCCCGGCCTCGGCGGACCTGGAGAAGGGCATCCCCGAACCTTCACCCGCCTCCGTGGCGTCCGCGGTGGCGCGGGCAGCCTCGGACTGCGCCTCCCGCAGGGCCTCCGACGGGTCCTGGAGGGAGGTGTTGGCGAGGTCGTCCACCATCGTGGCTTCGTGCGGGCCGAAGTCCACCGGCCCCGCCGGCTCGACCGAGGCCCCTTCGCCTCCGGTGCCGCCGCCGCCGAAGCCCTTGGTGATGGCGTCGAGCGCCGTGGTGAACTCGGTCGGGACGATCCACATCTTCGACGAGGTGCCGTTCGCGATCTTGGGCAGTGTCTGGAGGTACTGGTAGGCGAGCAGCTTCGGGTCCGCGTTGCCGCGGTGGATGGCGTCGAAGACCTGGAGGATGGCGCGGGACTCGCCCTGCGCCCGCAGGATCGCGGCCTGCGCCTGGCCCTCGGCCCGGAGGATCGCCGACTGCTTCTCGCCCTCGGCCTCGAGGATCGCCGACTGCTTCACGCCCTCAGCCGTCAGGATCGCCGCCCGGCGGTCCCGCTCCGCCTTCATCTGCTGCTCCATGGAGCCCTGGACCGAGGCGGGCGGGTCGATCGCCTTGAGCTCGACGCGGTTGACGCGAATGCCCCACTTCGTGGTGGCCTCGTCGAGGACGCCACGGAGCTGGCCGTTGATCTGGTCACGCGATGTCAGGGTCTGCTCCAGGTCCATCGAGCCGATGACGTTCCGGAGCGTGGTGACGGTGAGCTGCTCGATGCCGAGGATGTAGTTGGCGATCTCGTAGGTGGCAGCCTTGGGGTCGGTGACCTGGAAGTAGATGACCGTGTCGATGGAGACGACGAGGTTGTCAGACGTGATGACGGGTTGCGGCGGGAAGGACACGACCTGCTCGCGCAGGTCCACCCCGGCGCGCACCCGGTCCACGAACGGGATCAGGAAGTGCAGGCCGGCGTACATGACGGTCTGGAACTTCCCGAGCCGTTCGACGATCAGGGCGACCGCCTGGGGGACGATCCGCACGGCACGTGAGATGGCGGTGATCACGAAGATCACGAAGAGGGCGAGGATGATCCACAGGATTATCTGGCCAGCGTCCAAGTTCTTTCTCCTTCGTCGGTGTCAGTAACTGCCGCTCGGCGGCTCGGGCCGGGCCACCATGGCGATGGCACCGTTGATCGAGGTGACGACGACGTCCTCCCCGGCGGCGAAGATCTCACCGCGGTTCGCACTCCTCGCCGTCCAGACCTCGCCGGAGAACTTCACCCGTCCGGAATCCTCCGTCACCTCGAGGATGACTCGGGCATCACGGCCGATGAGGGCGTCGACGTTGGTCTTGGTGTCCGGCGTGGAGGACTCGATCCACGCCTTCGCGGTGGGACGCGCAACCTGGAGGAACGCCCACGAGGTGAGGGCGAAGGTCAGTACCTGCACCCAGGCGGGGAGACCGAGCAGCGCCACGACCATCGCGGCAAGAGCGCCGCCGGCGAACATCACGAAGACGAGGTCGACCGTCAGCATCTCGACCACCCCGAGGATGAGCGCCCCGCCGAGCCACCACATCCAGGCCATGGACCCTCCTCTCAGGAATCCGCGCGGGCGGTGTAGCGCCCGCTGCGGTGTTCCACCACGAGTCGCATTCCAAATGTACGCGACAGGTGGTCGGAGGTCATCACCTCGCCCAGCTCACCCGCGGCCTCGACCCGGCCGTCCCGCAGGAGCAGTCCGTGGGTGAAGCCCGGGGGAATCTCCTCGACGTGGTGGGTGACGAGGACGAGGATCGGGGCGTGCGGGTCCACCGCGAGCGCACCCAACGCCCCGAGGAGGACCTCCCGCCCGCCGAGGTCCAGCCCGGAGGCCGGTTCGTCGAGGATGAGCAGTTCGGGGTCGCTCATGAGGGAGCGGGCGACCTGGACACGCTTCCGTTCTCCCTCCGAGAGCGTCGCGAACCTCCGGTCCGTCAGGGAGCCGACCCCGAAGGCCGAGAGCAGCTCACGCGCTCGGTGAACGTCGCCCTCGTCGTACTCCTCCCGCCACCGCCCTGTCATACCGTAGGCCGCGGTCAGGACGACGTCGAGGACCTTCTCGGTGCCGGGGATCCGCTCCGCGAGGGCCGCCGAGGCGAACCCGACCCGGGTCCGCAGTTCGGCCACGTCGACGGCACCCAGCCGTTCGCCGAGCACGGCGACGTTGCCCCGGGTCGGGAACATCCGTCCGGCCGCGAGCTGGATGATCGTTGTCTTGCCCGCGCCGTTCGGTCCGAGCACGACCCAGCCTTCGCCGTCGCCCACCTCCCAGGTGACGTCGTTGACGATCACCTTGTTGCCACGGCGCACGGAGACGTGGGAGAACTTGAGGACTTCGGCCATGCGTCCAACCTATCCTGCTGGGCGACCGGAGCACCGGCACGCGAAGGCGCCCCGCTCGCCCGGGGCCCGTTCGCGTCATCCGGTCAGCGGCCGATCACCTTCTCGTAGAACTCGACCGTGCGCTCTCCGATGGCGTCCCAGGAGAAGTGCTCCTCCACGCGCTTCCGCGAGGCCACACCCATCTCCTTGGCGCGGTCCGGGTCGGAGACCATCTCGGACAGTGCGCCGGCCAGATCTGACTCGAACCGTTCCCGGTCGACCGGCGTTCCCGTGCCGTCCTGCAACTGCTCGATGGGAACGAGGAGTCCCGTCTCCCCGTGGACGATGACGTCCGGGATCCCACCGGTCGCGGTGCCGACGACGGGAATCCCCACCGCCATGGCCTCCAGGTTGACGATGCCGAGCGGCTCGTACACCGAGGGCGTCACAAATGTCGTGGCAGCGGATTCGATGGCCACGAGTTCCTTGCGGGGCAGCATCTCCTCGATCCAGATGACGCCGTCCCGCTCGGCCGCCAGGCCCTTGACGAGGTCGGTGACCTCCTTCATGATCTCCGGGGTGTCCGGCGCACCGGCGCAGAGCACGAGCTGGACGTCCTTCGGAAGCTGCTCGGCGGCGCGCAGGTAGTACGGCAGGCCCTTCTGGCGGGTGATGCGCCCGACGAACAGGATCATGGGCCGGGACTCATCGATGCCCCACTTCGCGAGGGTCGCCAGTCGCGCCGGGTCGTCCTTCTCCGGGGCGGACCACCCGGCGAGGTCGATGCCGTTGTGGATCACCTCGACCTTGGCCGGGTCGATGGCCGGGTAGGAACGGAGGATGTCGTCCCGCATACCTTCTGAGACCGCGACGATGCCGTCGGCGGCCTCGTACGCGGTCTTCTCGGCCCAGCTGGAGACCCGGTAGCCGCCGCCGAGCTGCTCGGCCTTCCAAGGCCGCAGCGGCTCGAGCGAGTGCGCGGAGACCACGTGCGGCACGCCGTGGATCAGCTTCGAGAAGTGGCCGGCCATGTTGGCGTACCAGGTGTGCGAGTGCACGAGGTCCGTCCCGGCGGTGCCGATCGTCATCGTCAGGTCCACGCCGAGGGTGCGGATCGCTGCGTTCGCGTCAGCCAGTTCCGGGAGGTCCGAGTACCCCGTGACCCCCTCCGGCACCGTCCCGGGCTCCCGGGGTCCGTCGAAGGCGTGCACGCGCACGTCGATGAGATTACGGAGGACTCGCGCGAGTTCGTCCACGTGGACTCCCGCACCTCCGTAGATGTGCGGGGGGTATTCGCGGGTCAACAGGTCGACTCTGATTCGGTTTTCGCTCACGTCACCATCTTGGCGCAAAAGTCCGCCGCCCGAAGCTCGCGTGGGCCACGACTTTTCGCATTATGGTCAGGCCATGGTCAAACGTACGAAGGTGCTCGCAATCGTCCTCGCCGGTGGCGAGGGCAAGCGTCTCATGCCCCTCACCGCGGACCGGGCGAAGCCAGCCGTCCCGTTCGGCGGTCCCTACCGCCTCATCGACTTCGCGCTGTCGAACCTGGTGAACTCCGGATACCTCAAGATCGTCGTCCTCACGCAGTACAAGTCGCACTCGCTGGACCGCCACGTGACCACGACGTGGCGCATGTCCACCCTGCTCGACAACTATGTGACACCGGTCCCCGCCCAACAGCGCGTCGGGAAGCAATGGTTCCAGGGGAGCGCCGACGCAATCTACCAGTCCCTCAACCTCCTCGACGACGAGCGGCCCGAGACCGTGGTGATCACGGGCGCGGACAACATCTACCGGATGGACTTCTCCCAGATGGTGGCGAGCCACATCGAGAGCGGGTTCCCCCTCACGATCGAGGGCATCCGGCAGCCGCTGTCGCTCTCGGACCAGTTCGGCGTCATCGACGCCGACAAGGACAACCCCCGCAAGGTCGGCGCCTTCCTCGAGAAGCCGAAGGACGCGCCTGGACTCGTGGACTCGCCGAACGAGGTCCTCGCCTCGATGGGCAACTACATCCTCGACGCCAACGCGCTGCGGGAGGCCGTGGTCCGTGACGCGGCCGACGACGAGTCCTCCCACGACATGGGCGGGAGCATCGTCCCCTACTTCGTGAACCAGGGCGCCGCCGGGCTGTACGACTTCATCGAGAACGACGTCCCCGGTTCCACGCCGCGGGACAAGGACTACTGGCGGGACGTCGGTACCCTGGACGCCTACTGGGAGGCGAACATGGACCTGATCACCGTGCAGCCCGTGTTCAACCTCTACAACTACGAGTGGCCGCTCTACACCGGCTACGCGAGCCTCCCACCCGCAAAGTTCGTCTACGGGCACCAGGACCGGATCGGCCACGCGCTCGACTCGATCGTCTCCCCCGGTGTGATCGTCTCCGGAGGCGAGGTCGTGAACTCGGTACTCTCCCCCGGCGTGCGCATGCACTCGTGGTCCTCGGTTCGCGGCTCAGTCGTGCTCGACAACGCGGTCATCAACCGCAACACCGTGGTCAACCAGGCCATCCTCGACAAGAACGTCGTGTTGGAGGAGGGCGCCCAGGTGGGCATCGACCATGAACACGACCGTGCGCGCGGCTTCACCGTCACCGAGGGTGGCATCACCGTGGTCCCGAAGGGGTTGCGCATCACGAGGTGAAACTCTCACTGGTCGCCGACCGTGAGTTCCCCGAGCACCTGATCGCGGACACCGAGCAGGCCCTGAAGCACTTGGGCTGGGCCGCGCTTGACATCGCGTGTGTCGTGGTCGAGCCGCACCCGATCTCGATCGACGGCGCACTGTCCGGGACCGTCGCCACGCTCCCAACCGCGAGGCAGGCCTTCGTCCGTGCCACGGGCGGGCCCCGGGACGCCGTCCACGTGGCGGGCAGCCTCCTCGGGGTGCCCGCCGTCTGACA
Organism: Actinomycetota bacterium; assembly: GCA_051744325.1. Taxonomy (GTDB): domain Bacteria; phylum Actinomycetota; class Actinomycetes; order Actinomycetales; family Actinomycetaceae; genus UBA1383. The sequence goes on along the minus strand of JBNJCY010000001.1, from coordinate 30,736 downwards.
CGATGGACCGGGCGTGCTCTCCCCGGCGCACCGCGAGAAGGAGGCATCGATGGTGGACTTCAGCCCCTTCCGAACCCTGCGACCCGTCCCCGCCCACGCCGCGGAGATCGCCTCCCTCCCGTACGACGTGCTGGACACCGACGAGGCCCGCGCAGAGGTCGCCCGGCACCCCCTGTCGTTCCTCCATGTCGAGAAACCGGAGGTGGACCTGCCCCCGGGGACCGACCCGCACGACCCCCGGATCTACGCGACCGCACGGCACAACCTCGACCGCTACGTCAGCCGGGGGTACATGGTCCAGGACGCCGCCCCCACCTTCTCCGTCTACCGGCAGGTGATGGACGGGCGGGCCCAGGTGGGCGTGGTCGGGCTGGCGTCCGTGGACGAGTACCTCACGGATGTCATCCGGAGGCACGAACTGACCCGGGCGGACAAGGAGGAGGACCGCGTCCGCCACATGGACGCCTGCGACGCCCATCCCTCCCCCGTCTTCCTCACGTACCGCCACAGCCCCGCCGTCGACGCGGTGACCTCCCGGGTGATGGCGACCGCCCCGCTCCACGACTTCACGAGCCCGGACGGGGTCGGCCACACCCTGTGGCGGGTGGAACGTGCGGAGGAGGTGGACGCGCTCCGCGCCGCCTTCGGCGAGATGGTGAACCTCTACGTCGCCGACGGGCACCACCGGACCGCGTCCGCGGCGAGGATAGGGCTGCTGCGGAGGGAACAGCATCCGGGGTGGACGGGCGAGGAGGAGTTCAACCACTTCATGGCTGTGGCGTTCCCGGACGTCCAGCTCCACATCCTCGACTACAACCGGGTGGTCGCCGACCTCGCCGGGATGAACGCCGCGGCCTTCCTGGCCCGGCTCGAGGATCGCTTCGAGGTGGCGACGGCCGAGAGCGATCCGGCACCCGCCGCCGCCCACGAGTTCGGGATGTACCTGTCCGGCAGCTGGTATCGGCTCGTCGCTCGGGAGGGGACGTGGGACCCGGGTGACCCGGTCGGCTCCCTCGACGTGTCCATCCTCCAGGAGAACCTCCTCGCCCCCGTCCTGCGCATCGGGGACCCGCGCCGCGACCAACGAATCGACTTCGTCGGGGGCATCCGGGGACTGGTCGAGCTGGAGGAGTGCGTCGACGGGGGTGGCGCAGCGGTCGCCTTCGCCCTTTTCCCCACCTCCATGGACGAACTGCTCGCCGTCGCCGACGCCGGTATGATCATGCCGCCGAAGTCGACCTGGTTCGAGCCCAAGCTGCGCTCGGGCCTTTTCGTCCACCTCCTGCGCTGAACGCCAGTCCTGACGTCACTCCTCGGGGCGGATGATCCCGCGGACGTGTCCACGCCTGCGGTCCAGCTGCCCCCAGCCGACCCCGACATCGACGATGCAGGCCGTGGCGACGGGAATACCGACGGCGAGCTGCGGGACGAGCTCGTCACGGACGTCGTGCAGCATGCCCGCGAGCGAGCTCATGGTCGGCTCGTGGCCGACCACGATGACGCGGCGCGCCGACTCGGGCAGGTGGCGCAGGGACTCCAGCAGGGGACGGGCCCCGACCTCGTAGAACTCGTCGAGGAGCCGGGGCGTCGGGTACATGGTGGTGCGAGCGGCGAGGAGCCGGTAGGTCTCGGCGGCCCGGAGCGCACTCGAGACGAGGGCGACGTCGAAGGGACCCGCGAGCTCCGCGAGCCGTGGGCCCTGCTGGCTCGCCTGCCGGCGGCCGTGCTTGGCGAGGGGACGCAAACGGTCGCCCAAGTGGTTGGCAGGCTCCGCCCGGGCGTGGCGCATCAGGACCAGGGTCCTGCCCTCGGTCACTGCCCCATCGCGTGCACGCCGCCGTCCACGTGCACGATCTCGCCCGTGGTGGCCGGGAACCAGTCGGAGCACAGGGCCACCACGCTCCGAGCGGTCGGCTCCGGGTCCATGACGTCCCATCCTAGCGGGGCGCGCTCGTCCCAACGGCTCTCCATGACCTCGAACCCGGGGATCGAGGTGGCTGCGGTGGTGCGGATCGGCCCGGCGGAGACCAGGTTGACCCGGATGCCGTCCGGCCCGAGGTCACGAGCGAGGTAGCGGGCCGTGGCCTCGAAGGCGGCCTTGGCCACCCCCATCCAGTCGTAGACGGGCCAGGCGACGGAGCCGTCGAAGGTCAGTCCGACGACGGCACCCCCGCCCGTCATCAGCGGCCGAGCCGCGACCGCCAGCGACTTCAGCGAGTAGGCCGAGATCTCGAGCGCCGTGGCGACGTCCGGCCACGGTGCGGACAGGAAGTTGCCACCGAGCACCGACTGCGGCGCGAAGCCGATCGAGTGGACCACGGCGTCGAGGCGATCGGTGTGCTCACGGACGGCATCCGCCAGCCCGTCGAGGTCCTCCTGGCTGGAGACATCGAGCTGCACGATCGGGACCGGCTTCCCCAGCCGGCGCGCCGAGAGTTCCGTGAGCTTCAACTGCCGGCCGAACGACGACAGCACCACTGTCGCGCCCTGCTCCATCGCGAGCCGCGCCACGTGGAAAGCAATCGAGTTGTCGCGCAGCACCCCGGTGACCAGCACCGACCTGCCTTCGAGGATTCCGCCCATGTGCCCTCCTAGTGACCCATTCCCAGGCCGCCATCAACGGGGACCACGGCCCCGGAGACGTAGGCGGCGTCGTCGGATGCGAGAAACGCTACCGCAGCGGCGACGTCGGCGGGCGACCCGAACCGCCCGGCCGGGATCGCCTCGCGGTACCGCTCCTGCTGGGCGGGCGGGAGCGCGGCGGTCATGTCCGTGTCGATGAAACCGGGGGCGACCACGTTCGCCGTGATGCCCCGGCCACCCAGCTCCCGTGTGATGGAGCGTGCCATGCCCACGAGTCCCGCCTTCGAGGCGGCATAGTTGACCTGGCCGGGGCTGCCGTACAGCGCCACGACGGAGGAGATCAGGATGATCCGGCCGAAGCGGGCGCGCACCATGCCCCTCGACGCGCGCCGGGCCACCCGGAAGGCCCCGGCGAGGTTGGTGGAGAGGACGGCATCGAACTCCGCATCGGTCATTCGCATGAGGAGCTGGTCCCGGGCGATGCCCGCGTTGGCGACCACGACCTCGACCGGCCCCTGGTGGGCCTCGATGGCGCTGAAGGCGGAGTCGACCGCCGCGGTGTCGGTGACGTCGCCCACCGCCCCGAACACCCCGTCGGGGAGTTCCCCCGATCGGAAGATCGTTGCGACGCGGTGGCCGTCGGCCACCATCCGTTCCGCGATCGCCCGTCCGATCCCCCGGTTCGCGCCGGTGATGACCACGCTTCGTCCCTGTTGTTCACGCATCTCTCCGACCATATTGGGACCGGCCGACCCTCGCCTTGGTGTTCCGCCACAGTGTTCGGGGGGTTAGCCTGCACTGGTGCGCACAAATCGCCGCCGGAAGGGTGAGGAGGTCCACTCCATCACCTCGGCTCGGCGCGCTCTGTCCGAGGACCTCCACGACCGCCACATCCGCTACCTGGTCTCGATGGCCATCCGGACCGCCTGTCTCTTCCTCGCGGTGTTCACCCCGGATCCCTGGCGGTGGATCTTCGTGGCGGGGGCGGTGGTGCTGCCGTACGTCGCCGTCGTCATGGCCAATGCCGGACGGGAGCGTGCCGGGGAGCAGGTCCCCGACGTGGGGCTCCAGGAGAGCGGCGCGGTGCAGCTCTACGACCCGCGGACGGAGTACCTCCGATGACGGGAGGCGTCCGACCGGCGGATGAGCCCGCTGAGCGCCGCGCCCACCTGCGGACCGGGCGGTGGCTCGGCCTCGCGCTCGGCGCCCTCGTCGCGTCCGCGGTCTGCGTGATCCTCGGGATGTGGCAGTGGGGACGGTACGAGGCGCGGGTCGAGGCCGTCGCCCAGGTGGAGGCGAACTGGGACGCCCCCGCGATCGGCCTGGAGCAGTTCGTCGCCCGGGGGCTCTCGGTCGCTCCGGATTCCCAGTGGCAGACGGTGCGGCTGACCGGGCGCTACGTCGAGGACTCGACCGTCCTCCTCCGCAACCGGCCCGTCTCGGCCACCCCGGCGCTCCACGTCCTCGGCGTGCTGCTCGCCCAGCGGGACGACGGCGGAGACGTCGCCGTCGTGGTCTCGCGCGGGTGGGTCCCGGCCGACGGTTTCGCGATCCCGCCGCTCCCGCCCGGCGAGCGCGAGGTCGAAGTGCGCATGAGGGTCGAGGAGAGCGCGGTGGACCGGGTTCCGCCGCCGGGGCAGGTCTACACCCTGAACACCGCGCAGGTGGTCCGCGCGGCGGGCGCCGACCTCGAGGATGTACCGGTCGTGCAGGGCTACGGCCAAGCCGTCGAGGTGTCGGAGCCGCTGCGGCCGAATCCCGAGCCGGAGCGGGATCTCGGGCCCCACCTCAGCTACGCGTTCCAGTGGTGGTTCTTCGCCGCCGCGATCCCCGTGGGCGCGGTGGTCCTGGCTCGGCGGGAGGGCGAGGACGACGTCCCGCGCCCGCGGCGGCGGTGGGCCGACGAGGTGGCGGAGGACGATCTCGTCGAGGCGCAGTTGGCTCAGGCCAGCGAGATCAGTTCGGCGTAGTCGTCGGACCAGAGGTCCTCGTCGCCGTCGGGCAGCAGGAGGACCCGCTCGGGGTGCAGGGCGGCCACCGCACCCTCGTCGTGGGTGACGAGCACGACCGCGCCGGCGAAGGTCCGCAGTGCCCCCAGGATCTCCAGGCGCGACGCCGGGTCGAGGTTGTTGGTCGGCTCGTCGAGCAGGAGGACGTTCGCGGCCGACACGACCAGGAGGGCGAGGGCGAGCCGGGTCTTCTCACCGCCGGAGAGGACACGGGCGGGCTTGCCGGCGTCGTCGCCCGAGAACAGGAAGGAGCCCAGGACGCTGCGCACCCGCGTGTCGTCCAGGTCGGGGGCCGCGTGGCGGAGGTTCTCGATGACGGTGGCGTCGAGGTCCAGGTTCTCGTGCTCCTGGGCGTAGTAGCCGAGGCGGAGCCCGTGCCCGGGCACCACCTCGCCCGTGTCGGGTTGCTCGATCCCCGCCAGGAGGCGCAGCAGCGTGGTCTTGCCGGCGCCGTTGAGGCCGAGAACGACCACCCGACTGCCCCGGTCGATGGCCAGCGACACGTCGGTGAACACCTCGAGCGACCCGTAGGACTTGGAAAGGTCGGCGGCGCTGAGGGGAACCTTGCCGCAGGGGGCGGGGTCCGGGAACCGCAGGTGGGCCACCTTGTCCGCCACATGCTCGGCCTCGAGGTCACCGAGGAGACGCTCGGCGCGGCGGATCATGTTCTGCGCAGCCACCGCCTTCGTTGCCTTGGCCCGCATCTTGTCGGCCTGGGCGAGCAGTGCGCCGGCCTTGCGCTCGGCGTTGGCGCGTTCCCGGCGCCGCCTCTTCTCGTCGGCCTCGCGGGCCGCGAGGTAGGCGTCCCAGCCGAGGTGGTAGACGTCGAGTTCGGCGCGGTTCGCGTCGAGGTGGAACACGTTGTTGACCGTGGCCCGCAGCAGGCCGACATCGTGTGAGATGACGACGAGGCCCCCGGCGAACGCCTTCAGGTAGTCCCGCAGCCACACCACGGAATCATGGTCGAGGTGGTTGGTGGGCTCGTCCAGGAGGAGGGTGTCGGCCTCCGAGAACAGGATTCTGGCCAACTCGACCCGGCGACGCTGCCCGCCGGACAACGTCCGCAGCGGCTGGTCCAGCACCCGGGTGGGCAGGCCGAGGTTGGCGGTGATGCGGGCGGCCTCGGATTCCGCCGCCCACCCGCCCTGCGCGGTGAACTCGGCATCGAGGCGGATATAGCGTTCCATGACGCGCTCGCGCCGTGCGCCGGTGGTGGTGGACATCTCGTCCTCCGCACGGCGGATGCGCCGCAGCACCTCGTGGATGCTCCGCGCCGAGAGGACCCGGTCACGTGCGCGTTGGCCGAGATCGCCGGTGCGCGGATCCTGGGGCAGGTACCCGATCGATCCGGAGCGGGAGACCGTCCCTTCCCACGACAGGGCGTCCGAGGCGATCTCCTCCCCCGCGAGCAGTCGCGTGAGGGTCGTCTTCCCCGCGCCGTTGCGGCCCACGAGCCCGATACGCATGCCCCTGTCCACCCGGAACGAAGCAGAGCGGATGAGCTCGCGGGGCCCGATCCGCAGGGAGAGCTCCTGGACTGTGATCACGCGTGACTGTTCGCTTCCGTTCGGACGGTTGGCCGGTCCATTATCGCAGGCACGCCGCCCGGCGCCGTCCTGTGCTTCTTCTGATCGCTCTGCTCGTCTTCATGTTCACGGGGGTCGAGCTGTCCGGGGTCCTCGGAGGCAACTCGACCGCGACCGACGCCGCTGGGGTGGACATCCTGCTCTGCGTTGATGCTGCGGCGGCCAACCAGCATGTGGAGTGCCGCACGGTGGCCACCGCGGAATCTGCCTCGCGGGCATGTGGGTGCGGCGGCCGCCGTCGGTGACGACAGGATCCAGACCAGGACCCAGGGACGCGTCATTCCGGAGACCTTCTCCCACGGCACCTCCGAGCAGCGCATGCGCTGGTTCGCCACCAGCGACCAGGGCGGGACCGTCCAGTCCTGCGACACGTTCGCCGTCAGCGGCGCCGGCCGCTGATCAGCCCTCTGATCAGCGGCTGACCACCGTGACCTCGGCGCCGCCGTCCTGCGGCGGGGCCGGGTCGTAGGCGTCGAGTCCCATCACCGCGGCGAGAGAGTCCCACCGGGCTTGGACCCGGGCATCGTCGAGCGTCAGGTCCGGATGGCTGGCGCCGTCGAGGAGGGACTGGATCGGGTGGAGCCGCTGCCGCCCGTCCGTGTCGATGGTGGCCCCGGACCAGCTGACGCCGGTGACGCGGGCGTCATCGCCGTCGACCGTGATCTCGGTCCGCACCAACAGGCCGGTCGCCGTGTTGATCGTGCAGCATTTCTCATCCTGGTTGGACAGGAAGTTGCCCATCGAGTACCCCACCCACATACCCTCCTCATCCGGACCGCCGTCGAGCTTCACGAGAGGCTGCGGCACGTGCGAGTGTCCGCCGAGGATGACGTCGACCTCCCCGGAGGCCGCCAGGGTCGCGGCGATGTCCTGCTGCAGGCCGTCCGGATCGTCCCAGTACTCCTGGCCCCAGTGGGGCGTGAAAAGGACGATGTCGGCGCCGTTCGCACGCGCCTCGCGCGCGAGTTCGACGATGCTGTCCGCTTCGAGGGCGTGGAGAGAGTCGGCGTACTGCGCGGGATCGGTGTAGTCGTTGTGGAACGTCGTCGCCGAAAGGTGCGCCAGCGTGAAGGACACCCCGTCCCGCTCCACCTCATAGAACTGGGCGCTGGTCGTCTCCTCGGGGCTCCTGCCGGTCCCGGCGCGGCCCATGCCGACCTCGTCCATGACCTCGATGGTGCGGACCAGGCCGGGAATGCCCCGGTCGAGGGAGTGGTTGGTGGCGGTCGCGCACCCGTCCCACCCGACCATCTTGAGCGAGGTGATCAGCTCCTCCGGCGCACCGAACACCGGGTATGCGCTCACCGCCTCCCCCGGAGGCGCGAGCGGGACCTCCAGCGAGCAGAGCGCGATGTCCGCACCTTCGATCCACTCCCGCACCGGCTCCATCAGGGGCGCGTAGTCGTAGCCCCCGTCCGCGGTCTGCGCGTTGCGGTTCACCGTGGCGTGCGGCAGCACGTCCCCGGCGGTCACGAGGGTGAAGGTGACGGGGTCGGGCTCCGGTCCCGGAGTCGGGGTCGGGATCGGTTCCGGCGTGACCGCCGGAACCGTGGCTCCGGCGGTGGGGGCCTCGGAGACGGGGTCCGAGCCGAACGCACGGTTGACGGCCCAGGTGCCCAGCACCACCACGAGGAGGACGAGGGCGAGCGCCGCCATCCGCCGGACCAGGTACACCCGTTGGGGGGTGCGCGAGTGCGTGGGCATCAGACGTTGAAGCCGAGCGCGCGGAGCTGCTCACGCCCGTCGGGGGTGATCTTGTCAGGGCCCCACGGGGGCATCCAGACCCAGTTGATGCGTGCCGAGCGGACGAGTCCGTCGAGGACGGTCGCGACCTGGTCCTCGAGCACGTCGGTCAGTGGGCAGGCCGCGGACGTGAGCGTCATGTCGATGACGGCGTCGTTGTTCTGGTCGATCGAGACCCCGTAGACGAGGCCCAGGTCGACGACGTTGATGCCGAGCTCGGGATCGATGACGTCGCGCATGGCCTCCTCGACGTCGGCCGCGGTGGTGGGCATGGTCATGATTCCTCCGTGGGTTCTGCGAGGGCCTGGGCGAGGGCGCCGCGGAGCGCCATCCAGCCGAGGAGCGCGCACTTGACGCGGGCGGGGAACTTCGAAACGCCGACGAGCGCCGAGGCGTCCTCGAGCGCGTCCGCCTTCTCCTCCGGGAAGTCCCCGCGGGAGTGCATCATCTCGCGGAAGAGCTCGCCGAGTTCCTCCACCTCGGCCAGGGTGTGGCCTGCAGCCAGATCGTGCATGAGGGAGAGCGATGCCTGGGAGATCGAGCACCCCTGGCCCTCCCAGCCGATCGCGGCAATCGTGGGCTCGCCGTCGTAGGAGAGCTTCACCCTCAGGCGGACCTCGTCGCCGCAGGTGGGGTTCACCTGGAACGACTCGCCGTCGAAGTCGGCGAGCAGGCCGGTGCCGTGGCGGAGGCGGGCATGGTCCATGATGACCTGCTGGTAGAGCTGTTCGAGTTCAGCCATCATGCGACTCCGAAGAACTTCCTGACGTGGGCGAGCCTGTCGACGAAGAAGTCTACTTCGTCCATCGTGTTGTACACGCCGAGGGAGGCGCGCGCCGAGGCGTGCACCCCGAGGCGGCGGTGGATCGGCTGGGCGCAGTGGTGGCCCACCCGGATGGCGATGCCGTCGGCGTCCAGCACCTGGGAGACGTCGTGGGGGTGGACCCCGTCGACCGTGAAGGACACGAGGCCCACCCGCCCGGCGGCGGTGTCCGGGCCGAGGATCCGGACACCGTCGAGAGCCGCTACGCCGTCGACGAGACGGGCGGTGAGGGCGGCCTCGTGGGCCTCGACACGATCCATCCCGAACTCCTCGAGCCAGGTGAGGGCCGCGTCGAAGCCCGCCACCTGGGCGATCATCTGCGTGCCGGCCTCGAAGCGCGTGGGTGGGTCCGTGAAGGTGGTTCCCTCCATCGTCACCACCTCGATCATCGACCCACCGGTGAGGAACGGGGGCAGGGCCTCCAGCAGCTCGGTCCGCGCCCACAGCGCGCCGACGCCCGTGGGGCCCAGCAACTTGTGGCCGGAGACGGCGACGGCGTCCACGCCGAGGGCACGGACGTCGAGCGGGAGGTGGGGCGCCGACTGGCACGCGTCGAGGACAGTGATCGCGCCGGCGGCGCGCGCCGCCTCGACGATCGGGGCCACCGGCGAGATGGCGCCCGTGACGTTCGACACGTGGGTGAACGCGACCACACGCGTGCGCTCGTTGATCACGTCCAGCGTGGCGGGGTCGATGCGCCCGTGGTCGTCGACGCCGAGCCACCGGAACCGGGCCCCGGTCCGGCGGGCGAGTTGCTGCCAGGGCACGAGGTTGGAGTGGTGTTCCGCCTCCGTGACCACGATCTCGTCGCCGGGCCGCAGGGCGAGACGGGAGCCGTCGAGGGTGGCGTTCTGGAGGGCGTACGCCACGAGGTTGAGGGACTCGGTGGCGTTCTTCGTCCAGACGACCTCATCCGCTCGCGCCCCGAGGAAGCGGGCGAGGTGGTCACGGCCCGACTCGTAGAAGTCGGTGGCCTCCTCCGCCAGTGCGTGGGCGCCCCGGTGGACGGCGGCGTTCGACTCCTCGTAGAAACGCGACTCCGCCTCGATGACGCTGCGGGGTTTCTGCGAGGTCGCGGCGGAGTCGAGGTACACGAGGGACTTGCCCCGGACCGTCCGGCCGAGGATCGGGAAGTCGGCGCGCAGCGAGGCGAGCTCACCGGCACCAAGTGGGCTCACCTCGCCGTGCAGAACGGTCATAGGGCGCCGGCACCCACGAAGCGGTCGTAGCCCTCGGCTTCGAGGCGGTCGGCGAGTTCCGGTCCGCCCTCCTCCGCGATCCTGCCGTCCACGAACACGTGCACGAAGTCAGGCCTGATGTAGTTGAGGATCCGCGTGTAGTGCGTGATGAGGATGATCCCCGCGTCGGTGGTCTCGTGGACCCGGTTGACGCCCTCGGAGACGACGCGGAGCGCGTCCACGTCGAGGCCCGAGTCCGTCTCGTCCAGGACGGCGAACCGCGGCTTGAGGAGCTCCATCTGCAGGATCTCGTTGCGCTTCTTCTCACCGCCGGAGAACCCTGCGTTCACGTCACGCTGCGCCATCGCGGGATCCATCCGCAGGCGCTGCATGGCCTCGCGGACGTCCTTCACCCAGTGACGCAGCGCCGGGGCCTCCCCGTCGATCGCGGTCTTGGCGGTGCGCAGGAAGTTGGAGACCGTCACACCGGGGACCTCCACCGGGTACTGCATCGCAAGGAACATCCCCGCCCGGGCGCGCTCGTCCACGCTCATCCCGAGGATGTCCTCGCCGTCGAGCAGCACCTCCCCGCCGATCACCTCGTACTTGGGGTGACCCGCGATGGAGTACGCGAGGGTGGACTTCCCGGAGCCGTTCGGCCCCATGATGGCGTGGATCTCCCCGGTGCGGACCGTGAGGTCCACGCCCCGGAGGATCTGCTTGGGGCCGTCGTTGGTCTTGACCTGGACCTGCAGGTCCCTTATCTCGAGGGTCGACATTCGCTCTTCCTTCTAGTCGTTGGTGACTGTGCTGGCGTCCACGAGGACGTCCTCGCCCTCTACGGTGACGAGGTACACCGGGACGGGCTTGGTGGCGGGCAGGGACAACGGACGGCCGGTGCGCAGGTCGAACGAGGAGCCGTGCAGCCAGCACTCGACGGTGGCACCCTCGACCTCGCCGTCCGAGAGGCTCACGTTGCCGTGGGTGCAGGCGTCGCCGATGGCGTGGTACTCGCCGGCCTCGTCCCGAACGACGGCGACGGCGACGCCGTCGACCTCAGTGCGCATCTTCTCGCCCGGGGCGAGGTCGCCGACGGCGCAGACGTGCTCGCTCATGCCTGCGACCGTCCCAGCTCAGCCTCGATCGCGTCCATGAGCTCGCCCTGGACCTCGGGGACACCGATCTGCGAGATGAGCTCGGCGAAGAAGCCCCGGACGACGAGGCGCCTGGCCTGAAGTTCGGGGATGCCGCGGGAGCGGAGGTAGAAGAGCTGCTCGTCGTCGAAGCGACCGGTCGCCGAGGCGTGGCCGGCCCCCTCGATCTCCCCGGTCTCGATCTCGAGGTTGGGGACGGAGTCCGCACGGGCTCCCTCGGTGAGGACGAGGTTGCGGTTGAGCTCGTAGGTGTCGGTGCCCTCGGCCGCCTTCCGGATGAGGACGTCGCCCACCCACACCGAGTGAGCACCCTCACCCTGCAACGCGCCCTTGTAGGTGGCGCGAGAGACGCAGTTCGGCACGGCGTGGTCGACGAAGAGGCGGTGCTCCTGGTGCTGGCCGGCATCGGTGTAGTACAGACCGAGCAGTTCCAGGTTGCCCCCGATGCCGGTGAACCGGGCGGAGGTGTTGACACGCGCGAGCTCACCCCCGAGGGTGACCACCACGTGCTTCACGGTGGCGTCCTTCGCGACCGCCACCGCGTTCTCAGCGAGGTGGACGGCGTACTCGTCCCACTCCTGGAGGGAGACGAACGTGACGTGGGCGCCCTCGTCGGCCGTGAGGTCCACCCGGGCGCTGTACTCCGCGGTGCCGGTGTGGCGCAGCACCACGATGGCCTCCGCGTTGGCACCCACATGGACGCTGAGGTGGCCGAAGACGGCGCCGCCCGTACCGTGGAGGTTGAGGACGACAGGCTCGCCGGCGAAGGAGGCCGGTACCTCCAGCCGCAGCGCCCCGTCCGAGTTGGCCACGGCAAGCGCCGCCGCCCGGTCACCGGGCGCGAACGGTGCTACCGCCCGCGCGGTGGCGGAGTCCACCTCGGTGAGGGTCACGCCGTCGGGGACACGGGAGGACAGCGTGAGGCGGGTGCCGGTGGGGCCGGAAGCGAGCAGCGCGGCGAGGCGGTCGACCGGAGTGAAGCGCCAGTCCTCCTCACGGCCGGTCGGCATCGGGAAGTCGGCGGGGTCGAAGGACGCGACGCGCTCGGCGCGGTCCCTCTTCGGCACCACCAGGTGGGAATGATCCCCCACGAGGCGCGCCGCAGAATGGTCGAGGGTCGTGGTCTCCATCAGCCCACCGAGCCTTCCATCTGCATTTCGATCAGGCGGTTGAGTTCGAGCGCGTACTCCATCGGGAGCTCACGGGCGATCGGCTCGACGAAGCCACGCACGATCATCGCCATCGCCTCGGTCTCCGGCATGCCGCGGCTCATGAGGTAGAAGAGTTGTTCCTCGGACACCTTCGAGACGGTGGCCTCATGGCCCATCTCGACGTCGTCGACCCGGACGTCCACGTACGGGTAGGTGTCGGAGCGGGAGATCGTGTCCACCAGCAGCGCGTCGCACAGCACGTTCGACCTGGAGTGATGGGCGTTCTCCATGATCTGCACGAGGCCGCGGTATGAGGCGCGGCCTCCTCCTCGTGCGACCGACTTGGAGACGATCGAGGAGGACGTGTGCGGGGCGAGGTGCACCATCTTGGACCCGGTGTCCTGGTGCTGGCCCTCACCGGCGAAGGCGATGGACAGGGTCTCCCCGCGAGCGTGCTCCCCCATGAGGTAGACGGCCGGGTACTTCATGGTGGCTTTGGAGCCGATGTTGCCGTCCACCCACTCCATGGTGCCGCCGGCGTCGACGGTGGCGCGCTTGGTGACGAGGTTGTACACGTTGTTCGACCAGTTCTGGATCGTCGTGTACCGGACGCGCGCGTCCTTCTTCACGATGATCTCCACCACCGCGGAGTGCAGCGAATCCGACGAGTAGACCGGGGCGGTGCAGCCCTCCACGTAGTGCACGTAGGAGCCCTCGTCCGCGATGATCAGGGTGCGCTCGAACTGGCCCATGTTCTCGGTGTTGATCCGGAAGTAGGCCTGGAGCGGGATCTCCACGTGCACGCCCGGGGGGACGTACACGAAGGAGCCCCCGGACCAGACCGCCGTGTTCAGGGACGCGAACTTGTTGTCCCCCACGGGGATGACGGTCCCGAAGTACTCCTCGAATATCTCCGGATGCTCCTTGAGCCCCGTGTCGGTGTCCAGGAAGATCACGCCCTGGGCCTCGAGTTCCTCCTGGATCTGGTGGTAGACCACCTCGGACTCGTACTGGGCCGCGACCCCGGCGACGAGGCGCTGCTTCTCCGCCTCCGGGATCCCGAGGCGGTCGTAGGTCCGCTTGATGTCCTCGGGCAGGTCCTCCCAACTGGTGGCCTGCCGCTCGGTGGACCTCACGAAGTACTTGATGTTGTCGAAGTCGATGCCGGTGAGGTCGGCGCCCCACTGCGGCATGGGCTTCTTCTCGAACAGCTTCAGGCCCCTGAGGCGCCGCTTCAGCATCCACTCCGGCTCGCCCTTCAGCGCCGAGATTCCGCGCACGACACCGTCATCCAGGCCGCGGCGGGCGGATGCCCCTGCGAAGTCCGTGTCATGCCAGCCATAGCTGTAGTGGCCGATGGACGCGATGGTGTCTTCCTGTGACAGGGTCTCAGCCTTCGTCACCGATGTGGGACTCGTCATGGGGTTCCTTCCGGGATTCTGGATCGGACGGGGATGTGGGTCGTGCAAACGTGCTCGCCCTGGGCGAGTGTCGCGAGCCGCTGGACGTGCACGCCGAGCAGCCGGGAGAACGCGCCCAGTTCGGCGTCGCACAGCTGCGGGAACTCATGGGCCACCTTCAGGACGGGACAGTGACCCTGGCAGAGCTGCAGCGCGAAATCACCCTGGCCGACGGAACGGACCGTTGCAGCGTAGCCGTCCCGGGTGAGGGCGGCCGCGAGAGCGTCCGCCCGGTCCCGGGCGTCCGCGCCGGCGGACTCGACGAACTGCGCGTACCGGGCCTCGAGGTCGTGGACACGGTTCTGTGCGAAGGCGGCGACGGCGTCGTCGCCCGCGGTCCGGGACAGGAATGCGAGGGCGGCCGAGGCGAGTTCGGAATAACCATTCGAGAGCTGTGCGCGTCCGAGGGTGGTGGCGATGTGGTGCCGGGCAGGGCGCCCCCGCCGCGGCTCGGATGACCCGGCGGGTTCGTGCTCCGTGATGAGACCCTCGTGCTCGAGCGTGCCGATGTGCCGCCGGATCCCGGCAGTGGTCAGCTCGAGGCGCTGCGCCAGTTCTGCCGAGGTGACCGGTCCCAGGGAGACGATGAGTTCGAGGACCCGGGCACGCGTGGAGGCGTCGTGCGCGGTGTCGTTCATGACCGGCCTCCTCTCGTCCCGCCTTATTAAGCAACATTGTTGTTGCTTTATTCCCGTCCTGCAAGCACGGGGCACATGATGGACGCGCACTACCATGTGGGGGTGGACCATGCCCTCTCCGTGACCGGCCTGAGGAAGGCCTACGGTTCGAACCGTGCCGTGGATGGGCTGACGTTCTCGGCCGCCGCGGGAAGGATCACGGCGGTCCTCGGACCGAACGGCGCGGGCAAGACCACCATGCTGGAGTGCTGCGAGGGCCTGCGCGAGCCGGATGCGGGGGAGATCGTCGTCCTCGGGCGGACGCGGCGCACGCCATCAGACGACCAGTGGCTCCGTGAACGGGTGGGCGTCATGGTCCAGCAGGGAGGCCTGCCAATGGCCCCCACCCCTCGCCAGGTGCTGGGACACGTCGCGGCGTTCTACCGGACGCCGGCCGACCGGGACCACCTCGTGACGGCGCTCTCGCTCGAAGACGCCCTGGACACGTCGATCCGCAGGCTCTCCGGTGGACAGCGGCAGCGTGTTGCCGTGGCCTGTGCCCTCGTCGGGACGCCCGAACTGGCCTTCCTCGACGAGCCCAGCTCCGGGGTGGACCCCCACGCGCGCCGCGAGAGCTGGGCGCTGCTGCGGGAGCAGCGGGACCGCGGTTGCGCCATCGTCCTGACCACCCACCACCTCGCCGAGGCGGAGGAACTCGCCGACCACGTCATCGTCATGGACCGGGGCCGGGTGGTGGCGGCGGGAACGGTGGACGAACTGGCGTCCGGTACCCGTCTGGCGCTCACCGGGCTCGGCGACCCGGCGCGGGCGGCCGCCGTCGTGGCGCGATGGGGCTCCCCGGCCGTCTCGCCGGACGGTGCCGTCACGGCGGTCGTGGACCGCTCGGACGTGCGGTTCGCCCAGGAACTCACCGCTGCACTGGACACAGCCGGCGAGGGCGCGGCCTCGCTCACGCTCGCGCGCCGCACGCTCGAGTCCGTGTACCTGTCCATCGTCCGGGAGTCCGCGTGAACGTCGTCCGGTCCGCCCTCGTCCAGGGCCGGTGGGAGCTGCGCACGATCATGCGCAACGGGGAGCAGCTCCTCGTGAGCTTCGGCCTCCCCGCGCTCGCGCTCGTGGCTCTCCACCGTGGCGTCTTCGCTCTCCCCCAGCCGGCGGACGCCCTCGGCCTCGCCGGGGTCCTCGCCATGGCGGTCCTCTCCAGCTCCTTCACCTCCCAGGCGATCGCGCTCGGCTTCGACCGGCGGTGGGGCGTGCTGCGCATGCTGTCGACCACGCCGCTCGGCCCCGCCGGACTCGTCCGAGGCAAGGCGATTGCTGTGGCGGGCCTCCTGGTGGCCCAGGCCCTGTTCCTCGGCCTGCTGGCGGCGGCGTTCGGCTGGCGAGGCACCACCCCGGCCGGCTACGCGCTCCTCGCGCTGTTCCTCGCGCTGGGGAGTTCCACGTTCGTCTCGCTCGCGGTCGTCCTCGGGGGTCGGTTGCGGGCGGAGGCGGTGATCGCACTCGCCAATCTCCTGTGGGTCGTCATGCTCGCGGCCGGTGCCCTCCTCCCGCTCGACGTGGGCTCTCCGCTGCGGTTCCTGCCTCCCGGTGCGCTCGGCGAGGGGCTCCGGGCCGCGGTACAGGGCGGCTTCGACACCGCCTCCGCACTCGTCCTCCTCCTCTGGAACGGTGTCCTCGCCGCCGTCGCCCGCCGTGCCCTGCGATGGGACTGACAGGTACCGTTGAGCCGTGAAGCACACCGACGCCCTCACCCATCGCCTCGCTGTCGCGAACCTGGCCGCCCAGATCGGCATCATCGTCACCGGCGGGCTCGTCCGCGTCACCGGTTCCGGGCTCGGCTGCTCGACGTGGCCCCTGTGCGAGCCGGGCAGCTTCACGCCCATGTTCCACGAGGAGATGTCGTTCCACCCGATCATCGAGTTCGGGAACCGCACCCTGACCGGCGTGCTGGTCGTGATCGCGCTGGCGCTCCTGTGGGCCGTCCACCGCCGTGAGGCGATGCGGCGGCGGCCGCGCGTGTTCCGCGTCCTCGCCCGGGTCATCCTCGGCCTCATCCTTGCCCAGGCAGTGATCGGTGGGTTGTCCGTCCTCGCCGACCTCCACCCGGCGATCGTCGGCTCCCACATGTACTTCTCCCTTGCGCTCGTGGCGGTGAGCGCGCACCTGCTCGCCCGGCTCCGGCAGGACGACGCCGCCGCCGCGCCGCCACCGTTCCCGCTGCCGCTGCTGGTGGCCGGCCTGGCAGTCGTGGGGGCGCTCATGCTCGTCGCGGGCGTGATCACCACCGGGACGGGGCCGCACTCCGGGGACGCGGACGCGCCCTACCGCTTCACGCTCGACCCCGTGCTCGTGACCCGGACCCACTCCGCCCTCGTGTGGCTGTTCGTCGCCCTCCTCGCCGCCACGACGGTCGCCACGGAGCGTGCGGGGCTGGGCTGGCGACGGTGGCAGTGGCTCATCGCTCTCACGGCTATCCAAGGCGTGGTCGGTTACGCGCAGTACTTCACCGGTCTCCCGGAGGCGCTCGTGGTGGCGCACATGTTCCTGGCCGCCGCCATTGTGGCTGCGGCCACCATGGCGATCACCTCCCTGTGGCGGCGCGACGTGCCCGCGGAGGTCCGTCAGGCGGCCGCGCAGCGCGCGTGAGCCCTCAGCGCGCGTGAGCCCTCAGCGCGCCTGCCCCCTCAGCGGAACCAGGGAGCGTCCGCCGGGCGGAGGGTCACGTACCCAGCGGCGCGGGCCTGCGCGCAGGCCAGGATCCCGACTGTCGCGGACGGGCTGTGCACCCGCCCCTCCAGCACGGCGGAGACTGCGTCATCGAGCGGGACCCAGCGGAGTTCCATCTCGGCCTCCTCCTCCACGCGTTCGAAGGAGTGCTCGACCGCGTGCAGGTCCCGGGCGAGGTAGACCCGGAGCGACTCGTTCGAACCGCCGGGGGTGCAGAAGATGTCGGCGAGGACGTGCCAGCGATCGGCGCCCAGGTCGGCCTCCTCCGCCAACTCCCGTTCGGCGGCGGCGAGGAAGTCCTCCCCCTCCTGGTCCAGCAGCCCGGCGGGGATCTCCCAGAGGGTGGCGCGCACGGGATGGCGGTACTGGCTCAGGAACGCGACCCGTCCGGCGTCGTCGAGCGCGACGACGGCGACGGCGCCCGGATGGTCCACCCACTCCCGGACGGCGGGCTCCTCCTCCCCGAGATCGACCAGCTCGGAGACGATGCCGACGATGCGGCCCCGCCAGATCTCGTCGCGGGAGACGGCGGGCCGCTCGCTGCGCGTGTCCTCGATCATCGCGGGGTGCGCCGGTGCTCGAGGGCGGCGCCGACGAGGCCCGCGAACAGGGGGTGCGGCCGGGTGGGTCGGGACCGGAACTCGGGGTGCGCCTGCGTGCCCACATAGTACGGGTGCAGCTCGCCGTCGAGTTCCACGAACTCGACGAGCGCGTGGTCCGGGGACACGCCGGAGAGGTGCAGGCCCCGCTCCTCGAAGCGGTCGCGGTAGGCGTTGTTCACCTCGTAGCGGTGCCGGTGCCGCTCGACCACCCGCGTGGACCCGTGGACCGCTGCCACGAGCGATCCCTCGTCGAGGACGGCCTCGTAGTCCCCCAGCCGCATGGTGCCACCCAGGTCGCCGTCCCCGGCCACGATCTGCTGCTGCTCGGCCATGGTGGCGACCACCGGGTCCGGGGTGTCGGGGTCGAACTCGGTGGACGACGCCTTCGCCAGGCCGAGGACGTCGCGCGCGAACTCGATCACCATGCACTGCAGGCCGAGGCAGAGCCCCAACGTCGGGATGCGGCGCTCCCTGGCGTGGCGGAGCGCGCCGAGCTTCCCCTCGATGCCGCGGATGCCGAAGCCGCCGGGGACCAGCACGCCGTCGACCCCGGCGAGCGCCTGCTCGGCGCCCTCCGGGGTGGTGCAGTCGTCGGAGGGCACCCAGCGGACCTTCACGCGGGTCTCGTGGTGGAAGCCACCCGCCCGCAGTGCCTCCGTCACGGAGAGATACGCGTCGGGGAGGTCCACGTACTTGCCCACCAGCGCGATCTCGACGAAGTGCTTGGGGTCACGGACCCGCCGCAGCACGAGGTCCCACTCGGTCCAGTTCACGTCGCGGAACGGGACGCCGAGGCGGCGCACCACGTAGGCGTCGAGGCCCTCCCGGTGGATCACGCGCGGTATCTCGTAGATGGAGGGGGCGTCCTTGCAGGTGATGACGGCCTCGGCGTCCACATCGCACATAAGTGCGATCTTTCGCTTCACACCTTCGGGGAGGTCCCGGTCGGAGCGGCACACGATGGCGTCGGGCTGGATGCCGATGGACCGCAGCTCCGCGACGGAATGCTGGGTGGGCTTCGTCTTCAGCTCGCCCGACGTGGCGAGGTAGGGGACGAGGGAGACGTGCAGGAAGAAGACGTTCTCGCGGCCGAGGTCCTGGCGGACCTGCCGGGCGGCCTCGAGGAAGGGCAGGGACTCGATGTCCCCGACCGTGCCGCCGATCTCCGTGATGATCACGTCCGGGGCGGGACCGGTCTCGGGGTGCGCCTGGGCCCGCATGCGGGCCTTGATCTCGTCCACCACGTGCGGGATGACCTGCACCGTGTCCCCCAGGTAGTCGCCGCGGCGCTCCTTCGCGATCACGGTCGAGTACACCTGCCCGGTGGTGGCGTTCGCGGCACCGGAGAGCTCGACGTCGAGGAAACGCTCGTAGTGACCGATGTCGAGGTCCGTCTCCGTCCCGTCGGCGGTGACGAAGACCTCGCCGTGCTGGAAGGGGCTCATGGTGCCCGGGTCGACGTTGTTGTACGGGTCGAGCTTCTGCATCGCGACGGCGAGGCCCCGTGCGCGGAGCAGGTGGCCGAGGCTGGAGGCAGTGAGCCCCTTCCCCAGCGAGGAGGCGACTCCCCCGGTCACAAAAACGTGCCGTGGGATGTCAGGGGCGGCCGTGAGCCGGGAAATGTTCACCACGGGATTTCACTCTATCCCAGAACCCGGGCGTACCTCTCCTCCCAGGAGCGTGTGGTCGCGTCGCGGTCCGGCCAGGTCCGCGCCACCTCGCGGCCCCGGGCGGCGAGGTCGTCACGGAGCCGCGCGTCCGCCAGGAGTTCGCGCACCGCGCGGGCGGTGGCGACCGCGTCGCCGACCGGGACGAGCCGGCCGACGACGTCGCCCCCCACCCGCAGGAGGTCGGGGATCCCACCCGTGTCCGTTGCGACCACGGGGAGCCCGGCGGCCATGGCCTCCTGCACCACGAGGGCACGGGCCTCCCAAGAGCTGGTCAGGACGAGTACGGAGGCGGTGCCGTAGAGGGTGTCCAGGTCCCGCCTGGGCCCGAGGATGTGCAGGTCGCCGGAGGTGTCCCGGGCACGGATTCGCCCCAGGAGTTCCTCATCCGCTGACCCGGCCACCGCCACCGCTGCCTCGCCACGGAGGTCGCGGGCGACGTCGAGCAGCACGTCGATACGCTTCTGGGGCGCGATCCGGGCGACCGCGAGGACCAGCGGGAGTCCGGCGTCCACGCCGAGGCCGGCGA
This sequence comes from Actinomycetota bacterium, assembly GCA_051744325.1. Classification (GTDB taxonomy): domain Bacteria; phylum Actinomycetota; class Actinomycetes; order Actinomycetales; family Actinomycetaceae; genus UBA1383. The sequence goes on along the minus strand of JBNJCY010000001.1, from coordinate 10,883 downwards.
GCAGTGCGCGGCCGGCCTCGAGCCGGGTGGCGGCGTCGAAGGCAGGGGCCTCGAGGAGCGCGGGCACGCGCGGCGAGGGGACGGGAGCGAGTTCGGCGGCGCGGGCGCCCTGAGACCGTGCGACGTCGACGAGGTCGCTCGAAGCACCGGTGACGAGGGCGGCACGCCACGCGACCCACCGCTGCGCCCCGTCCGACACGATGCTCGGACCTGCCAGCACGTTGTTGTGCAACGACACCACGAGCGGCCTCCTTCCCGCGAAGCTCGCGGCCCAGGCGCCCGCCTGGTGGCCATGGGCGTGCACCACGTCCGCGCCACGGGCGAGCTGGCGCGCCGTCCGCCAGGACGCGGCGAGGCGACGAGGGTCGCGGCCGTGGGGCCAGACGAGGTGCGCGCCGTCCCAGCCGAACGTGGCGGCGGTCAGGGCGTCCGTGGCGATTGCGACCTGGTGTCCCCGAGCCCGCAGGTCCGCCGTCAGGGTGTCGACGTGGACACCGATCCCCCCCGTCGCCTTGCCGAGCACCATCAGGATCCTCATGGGTTGCCTCCGAAGCGGGCGAGGACCGGCGCGAGGGTCGCGCGGTCGAACAGGTGGACGGCGAGGACGGTGAGTCCCGCCCCGAGCACGGCGCCCGGCACGGCAGCCGCGATGCTGCCGACGATGCCGGGTCCGGTGAACGCCAGGACGGCGTCGACGGCGAGCCGCCCGATCAGGCCTCCCGCCATCGCACCACCGAGGGCGACCGCGAGTGTGCGGAGCAGCGCCGCAGCCCCGGTCCCCGTCAGCCGGTGCGTGGCGGCCAGGAGTCCAGCCCCCGCCACGAGCATGCCCGCGGAATTGCCCAGCGCCAGCGCCCGCAGCGTCGCAGGCGAGTCGCCACCGGCCGGCGCGAGCACCGCGACCAGTGCGACCGACGCCGCGACGACGACCAGCCAGCCGGCCGCCGTCGCGGCCACCGCGGCGCGGCCCCGATCCACCGCGTACAGCACGCGCGAGGAATGGAACACGAGGGCGAACCCGACGATGCCGGGCGCGAGCCACGTGATGGCGTCCCCCATCGCCTCGGTGACGCGGAAGACGGGCGCTGCGGTGGGCGCGTCCGCCACGAGGACCGCCATGCCGACGAACCCGACGACGAGGATCACCCGCGTGGAGGAGTTCACGAGGCGGGCGAACTCCCCATCCGACCGGCTCGCCGCCAGCTCGGACAGGTGCGGGAACACGGCGGTCGCCAGCGGCACGGCGAGGATGGCATAGGGCAGCACGTACACCGCTTGGGCGTACTGGAAGATGGAGAGCGTGCCAGGGTCGCCGCCGAGCGGCGCGAGCACCACGACGGCGAGGACCGCGAGCTGCTGGGCGAGCAGTGCGCCGAGTCCGGCGCTGGCGAGCCGGAGCGCGTGCCGGGCCTCCCCCACCGGGAAGTGGATCGCGGGCCGGAGCCGGACGCCGAGGCGTCGCACCGGGATGAGGAGGGGAAGGCTCATCGCCATGACGCCGGCAGTGGTCCCCCAACCGAGCCACGCCCTCGCGGCGGCGGAGAGGGCGCCGGGGTCGCCCCGGTTGCCGGCCGCGAGCGCACCGAACACCACGTATGAGGCGATGACCACGAGGGAGGACAGCAGGGGCGCGAGCGCGGGCCAGAAGAACCGCTTGTGTGCCTGCAGGACGCCGCTCAACACGATACCCACGCCGTAGAGCGGGATCTGGAGGGCGAAGATTCGGAGCAGGTAGGCGACGAGGGCGTCCGCCTCGGCCGCCTCGGCGGCGCTGAGGGACACTGAGTCCGGCAACAGTTCCGCCACGAGGCCCGCCCCGAATGCGACGGCCACTCCGAGCGGAACCAGCGCGAGCAGCGCCCAGGTCAGGAGCGCGGAAACCGTCCGGTCGACCTCCCGGCGCAACGACCGGGCGAGTGGCGCCGCGAGCAGCGGGATGACGACGGAGGCGAGAGCGCCGCCCGCGGCCACCTCGAACAGGATGTTGGGGATCTGGTTGGCGGTGGCGTAAGCACCAGCGGTCGCGGAGCCCCCCTCGAGCATCCACGAGTGCACGAGCCAGCGCACGAAGCCGACGAGTCGGGACGCCAGGGTGAGCGCGGCGATCATCCCGGCAGCCCCGAGGATCCCCCCAGCCGCGCGTGCGGTCATGAGGGCCGGCGGCCCAGCTGGTCGATCCGGCGCAACAGTCCGTTGCCCTGGATCACCGACGAGAAGCTCACCTTCTCGCTCGCGAGCGTGAGCCCGACGACGACCGCGAGCGCCCCGTACCGGGTGGCCCGGGACGGCGAGGCCGCCATGGCGGTGCCGAGCAGGGCCCCGAGCGCGTTCGCACCCGTGTCGCCGAGCATCGTGCGCTCGCCGAGGTCGTCCCGCAGGGCGGCGAGGCCCACCCCGAGGACCGCGGCGGCCCGCTCCGATCCCGCGAGCGTCCCCACGGCCGCGGCGGCCGTCGCCACCTTGAGGGTGCGTCCGGGCCGGAGGTCGAACAGGTTGAGGAGGTTGGCGGTGCCCGCGATGAGCCCGGCGCCGACGAGGACGTCGAGGGGCGTGCGGGGGCGCGGCGTGAGGAGGGCGGACGCGACGAGGCCGCTCGCTCCGATCCCGGCGATCTTCAGCGACCCCGTGGTGAGCTCGCCGTGCGCGAGGGCACCGAGGTGTCCCTTCAGGCCCTTCGAACTCGTGACCGAGTCGGAGGCCAGATCGTCCACGGCCCCGAAGGCTCCGCCACCCAGCGCCGCGACCACCGCCCCGGCAGGTGCAGGGGTGCACAGAGCGGCGGCGACCGCACTGCTCGCGGCCGCAACGCCGCCCAGGAGGGAGACCTGCCGGCCGACGAAGTTGGTCCGTTCCCAGCGGGCCGCCCCACCCGGCGGGTGCGCGCGGAGTGCAGCGAGCTTCGCCGGGTAGCCCCCTGCGCCGATGAGGAGCGGAAGTGCCCGGCTCATCCGTCCGCGCCCTCGGTGGCGGTCGCCTCGGCCGTGGGATCCGGGGCCACGGGGGTGGGCGGTGGGACCTCCACGAGCCGCGGGGCAGGCGCCTGCGCACTGGGGGCGAAGCCGTACCTGCCGTGGCTCCCTGTCAGCTCCGCGGCGAGCGCCAGCGGGACGGTCACGGTTGTGGGCACCTCGCCGATCGAGTCAATCGTCGAGGTGGGGATGCCGGCCTCACGGATCGACAGGACAAGCTCCTCCGCTGCCCCGACGGTGACCGTCGGCACGGTGGCGGCGAAGCCGGAGACGACGCGGGCCCATTCGGGCTGCGCGGCCTCGGGTGTCGGCGTGGCCGTGGCATCGGTGGACTCCGCCGGCGGGGTCGGGCGTGGTCCCACGACGATCAGCGACCCGGCGGGGTCGGCCGCTTCCGCAGTGAGCGCGATGAAGGGGTCCTCCCCGCCGGCGAGCAGTTCGGCGAGCACGCCTGCATCCTCAGTTGCTCCCGAGAGCATCTGGGCGACAGCGGTGGCCAGCACCTCCTCGGAGGTGGCGTCATCCGCGGGGACCGGATCGAGGTAGCCGGCGAGCTGCTGCGAGAAGGTCTGACGATAGCTCAGGTCGGTCTCCACCCAGGCCTCGGTGAGGCGGGCCTCCACCACGACGGCCGCACCCGCGAGGTCGAGCTGGTCCGAAACGGCCGCGACGTCGTCGTCGGTGGCACCGGGCAGGGCGACCACGGCGACGGAGTGTCCGGCCAGCGAGTCCGCCACGAGCTTCTCGCCGACGTCGGTGATCCAGGCGTCGCGGTCGGCGACGGCAACGGTCTGCTCGGCGAGCTCGAGACGGAGTTGGTCGCGGTCGGAGCGCAGCACGTCGATCTGGTCGGTGAGGGTGTCCCCGATGCTCTCCTGGAGGGGGCCCGCACCGAGCACGATGCCGACGGCGAGGGCGAGGAACACAGAGATCAGCGAGACCAGGTGGTAGCGGAAGTCGATCATGGTTCGTCCTCAGGTGGTCGGTGCTGGCGGGGTGATGCCAAGGATGCCGCGCACGATGCTGATGATGTCGTCCCACCACGCTCCCGAGAGCCCGAAGAGTGTCTGCCCGAAGTTGGTGGAGAGCAGCGCCACGAGGAGGGCGAGCAGGCCGGCGACGGCGAGGAGGAGGATCTGGAGGGTGCTGATGCGCGGGCGCGCGAGCTGGGAGACGCCCTTGGCGTCAACGAGTTTCGTCCCCACCCGCAACCGGGTCAGGAACGTTGAGGACATGCCGGCACGTCCCTTGTCCAGGAACTCTATGAGGGTGGTGTGAGTGCCCACGGCGACGATGAGTTCGGCACCCTTGTCATCGGCGAGGAGCATGGCGACGTCCTCGCTCGTGCCCGTCGCGGGAAACACCACGTGCTCGACGCCCAGCTCCTCGACGCGCTTGATGCCCGGGGCACGCCCGTCGCGGTAGGCGTGCACCACGATCTCGGCGCCGGAGGTCAGTGACTTGTCGGACACGGAGTCCATGTCACCCACGATCATGTCCAGCTTCATCCCCGCCTCGAGGATCGCGTCCGCGCCACCGTCCACGCCGACGAGGATGGGCCGGTACTCGCGGACGTAGGACTTCAGCATCGCGAGGTCCTCCTTGTAGTGGTACCCACGCACCACGACGAGCACGTGGCGCCCCTCGAAATCGGTGCGCACGTCCGGGACTCCCGCGCCGTCGAAGAGCAGCTCACGCTCCTTGAGGATGTAGTCCGCGGTGTTCGCCGCGAACGCCTCGAACTGGAGGGCGAGCCCCTCCTGGGCCTCCTCCAGGCTTCGTCCGATGGTCTCCACGTCCTGCACCGTGCCCTCCGCGACGAGCCTGGCGCCGTCCCACACCTCCCCGCCGGACACCCGGAGGCGGTGGCCGTCACGGATCCCCATGACGTCCGGGCCGAGGTCGTCGACCAGCGGGACGCCCGCATCAAGGAGGATCTGCGGCCCGAGGTTGGGGTAACGACCAGTGGTCGATTTCGCAGCGTTCAGGACGCCGGAGGGGCCGCACGCCACGAGCGCCTCGGCCGACACCCTGTCTATGTCCGCGTGGTCGATCACCGCGATCTCACCTGAGCGCAGGCGCTTCGTGAGGTTCTTCGTGCGGGAGTCGACCCGCGCGACCCCGCCGAGCGCGTTGTCCGCGGCCACCGACTGCCTGCGGCGCTGGAATGGGTTGTTCACGCTGCTATGTTCCCACGCCCACCCGCCGCAGGAGTTCCGCGGCGTGCCGAATGGCGGTCGGGGACGTGTCCCCGGCCAGCATCCGGGCGAGCTCACGCTCCCGGGCGGGACCCACGACCCGCTCCACCCTGGTGCGCGGCGTGCCGCCGGCCGCGGTCTTGGTGACGACGAGGTGGTGGTCCGCGAACGCCGCCACCTGTGCGAGATGGGTCACGACGATCACCTGGTGGTGCCGGGAGAGTTCCTTCAGCCGGCGCCCGACCTCGACAGCGGCGCTTCCGCCGATGCCGGCGTCCACCTCGTCGAACACGAAGGTGTGGTCGTCGGGCCGGACCGCGAGGCTCACCTCGAGCGCGAGCATGATGCGGGACAGCTCACCCCCGGAGGCAGCGGAGGCCACGGGCAGAACGGGCGCGTTCCGGTGCGGAGCAAGCACCATGGACACCTCGTCCCGGCCCCACGCTCCGGGCTGGACCGCGGCGAGGCGCACCTCGAGCCGGGCGTCCTTCATGGCAAGACGACCGAGTTCGGCGTTGACGCGGCGCTCCAGGTCATGGGCGGCCACGCGGCGGCGCTGGGTCAGCTCCGTGGCGAGCGCGTCGGCGGTGGCGCGCGCGTCGACGAGCCGTTCCTCGAGCTCGTCCCGGCTACCCTCGTCGAGCTCGCCCAGCCGATCGCGCGCGGCATCCGCCCAGCGGATCACGTCGCTGAGCGTGGGGCCGAATCGGCGCATCAGGGCGGTCAGGGCGGCGCGCCTCGTGTGGATCTCGTCGAGGAGGCCCGGGTCCGCCTCGAGCTCGCCCCGCTGGATCCCGATCTCGGTCGCGACCTGAGAGAGGACCCCGTTCGCCTCCTCCACGAGCTGGGCCCACTCCCGCAGCTCCGGCCCGAGACGGACCGCACCCTCCAGGGCGTGGCCGGCGAAGGCGAGGCGGTCGAGCACCCCGGGCACCACGCCGTCTCCCCCGAGTACGCCGTAGGCCGTCTCGACGGCGGACCGCAGCTCCTCGATGTTCGTCAGGCGTTCCGCCCGCTGCCGCAGCTCGTCGTCCTCGCCGGGGTGCGGGGTGACCTGGTCGATCGCAGCCAGGCCCTCCCGGAGGGCCACGCGCTCCCCGGCGACGCGCCGAGCCGAATCCTCCCAGTCGCGGAGGTCCGTCTCGAGCCGCCGCGCCACCTCGAACGCGGCACGGTAGCGCTCGAGGAGGCCGTCCAGCCCGGCGAACTCGTCGAGCGCCACCCGCTGGTGCGAGGCAGAGCGCAGCCGCTGCTGGTCCGCCTGGCCATGGACGGTGATGAAGTGGTCGGCGAGTTCCGCCAGGGTCGCGGCTGGGACCGAGCGGCCCCCCAGGTACGCCCGTGCCCGCCCTGCTGCGGGCACGACGCGGCTGGCGAGGAGGGCGCCGTCGTCGAGTACGCCGCCATTCGGTTCGACCCACGCTCTGAGGGCGGCCTCGTCGCGCGCGGTGAGGACTCCCTCGACCTCACCCTGTTCGCTGCCATGGCGGACGAGACGTGGATCGGGACGCCTCCCCATGAGGAGTCCGAGGCCGGTGAGCACCATCGTCTTGCCTGCCCCGGTCTCGCCGGTCAACACGCTGAGTCCCGGGCCGAGGACGAGGCCGGCCTCCTCGATCACGCCGACGTTCCGCAGCCGCAGCTCGTCAATCATGATTGCGGGGGCCCCTCCAACCGTGAACGGGGAGGGAGAACTTGGCGACGAGACGCCCAGAGAAAGGCGTGTCCGTCAGCCGCGCGAGGAGGACGGGCTCCCCGCTGCGGCGCACCGTGGTGACGGTGCCGTGCGGGGCCGGGATGCGGCGGCGGCCGTCGCACCAGATTTCGCCGTCGGAGTGGTGGACGGTGTCGAGGAGGACCGTGAGCTCCGATTCCGGCCCGACCACGAGGGGCCGCGAGAAGAGAGCGTGAGCCGCGATCGGGACCACGAGGAGTGCCTCGACGTCCGGCCAGACGATGGGTCCGCCACCGGAGAATGCGTAAGCGGTCGAGCCGGTGGGGGTGGCGATCACGAGGCCGTCGCAGCCGAAGGAGGACACGGCCCTCCCGTCGACGCCGAAAGCGACCTCGATCATGCGGGCCCGGTCCATCTTGAGCAGGGCTGCCTCGTTGAGCGCCCAGCCGGAGGTGGTGACGCCGTCGGGGGTGGTCACGTCCAGTTCGACCGTCATGCGCTCGTCCACGGTGTAGTCCCCGGAGACGACTCGGGTCACGACGTCCGTCAGTGATTCCGGATCGGCCTCGGCGAGGAAGCCCACGTGCCCGAAGTTCACACCGAGCAGCGGAATCGGACGTCCTCGCACCAGTTCGGTGGCGTGGAGGATCGTGCCATCACCGCCGAGGACGAGCACGAGGTCGGCCTCATGTGAGCATTCCTCGGGAAGAACCTGGCCGCCGAGGTCCTCCACGGCCGCGGAGACCAGTTCCGCCTGTTGTGCGACACCGGGACGGGAGTGACGGACCAGGGCGATCTTCTGCGTCATCCCTCTCCCGTCATCGACCCACCGGCCGGGCCGTCATGGATAGCCTGCCACACGGCGTCGACCAGGCGGGTGCCCGTCATGGCATCGGGGTGACCGGCGCGGAGGGCCACGAAGTACTCTACGTTGCCCGCGGGCCCCGGCAACGGGCTGGCTGCCACGGCCCAGGTGTCGAGGCCGACCCCGGCCGCCGCCTCGCACACCCCCATCACGGACTCGTGGTGGAGGACCGTGTCCCGCACGACGCCGCCGGCGCCGAGACGTTCGCGGCCGACCTCGAACTGCGGTTTGACCATGAGGAGGAAGTCGGCATCGGGCGCGGCGCACCGGCGCAGGGCGTCCACCACGAGGGTGAGGGAGATGAACGAGAGGTCACTGACCACGAGCCCAGGTGCGGGTGCCACGTTCTCGGGCCGCAGGGTCCGCACATTCGTGCGGTCCAGCACTGTCACGCGCGGATCCTGTCGCAGCCGCCAGGCGAGCTGACCGTAACCCACGTCCACGGCGACCACGCTCGCCGCTCCCTCTCGCAACAGGACGTCCGTGAAGCCACCCGTGGAGGCACCGGCGTCGAGGGCACGCCGTCCGGCGATCGACGGCGCACGGTCGCCGAGCAGCGCGAGCGCCCCGAGCAACTTGTGTGCACCCCGGGAGACGTATCCGGTGGAGGAGGCGTCTGTCAGCTCGACTGCCTGTGCGGGGTCCACCTGGCGGGCCGGCTTCATCGCGGCCTGGCCGTCCACCGTCACCCGGCCGGACTCGATCAGCTCGCTCGCCTCGTCGCGCGACCGAGCGATGCCACGCCGGACTAGCTCAGTATCCAGACGGATCCTGCGCGCCATCTCAGGTCTCGCTGGCACGCAGCCGTGTCTCGAGTTCCCCGTGGAGCTCCTCGTACACGGTCACCTGCTCCGGGAGGGGACGCCCAGAGATCCCGTCGAGTCGTTCCATCGCACGCTCCGGCGGTGGAGCGGGCTTCGGGACGGACCGGCTCACAGTTCCTCCACGACCGTCAGTCGCGGGCAGTGCACCTCGACGCCCGCCGTCCAGGCCGCGACCGCCAGCGCCCGGTACTCGTCGAGGGTGAGGTGGACGGAGTCGTGGAACTCGAGCGAGCCCAGCCGTCCGAGCTCCAGGTGGGGACCGTGGGAGCGTGCGCGCGCCGCCCGGCACACCCACCAACCGGCGCGGTGCACCACGGCCGGGTGCGGCGCGTCCAGGTCACGCAGGTCGAGACCGAGATAGCTGGGACGCTGCGCGGGGAAGGCCCTGACGACGTCGCGAGCACCGGAGACGCCGGTGAGGATGTGGAGCGACGGCACGCGCGACGCGACAGCTCCAGCAATGTCGGTGTTGAGCCGGTCGCCGACGGCGATCGGGTTGTGGGCGCCGGCCCGCTCTGCAGCAAGGCGGAAGATCTCCGGCTCCGGCTTGCCCGCTGACAGAGGGTGGACCCCGGTTGCGCTCACGACGGCGGCGACCAGGGAGCCGTTGGCCACCGCCATGCCTCGCTCCCGGGGCAGCGTGGTGTCCAGATTGGTGGCGATGTACTCGGCCCCGGCGTTGATCGCGTAGGCCACCTCGGTGAGGTCCTCCCAGCAGATGGACTCGCGGAAGCCCTGAAGGACGGCGACGGGGCGGTCATCGGCGCTCTCGACGAGCTCGAGACCCCCCTCGCGAACCGCCTGCATGAGGCCTGTGCCTCCCACTGCGAGCACTCGCGCACCCTTGCCGTGCCGCTTCGCCGCGAGCTGGACGGCGGCCATCGCCGAGGAGTAGACCTCCTCCGGAGTCGCTGGTATGCCAAGCGAATTCAGCTGCGCAGCCACGTCCTGAGGCGGCCGAGAGGCGTTGTTCGTCACGTAGAAGAGCCGCAGGCCGGCGGAACGAGCTGCCGCGAGGCCCTCTGCCGCGTGCTCGATCGGCGAGGCTCCCTCGTAAGCCACACCGTCGAGGTCCATCAGTGCGACGTCGTATGCCACAGCCAGCGAGACCTCGCTGGACAACAACCCGCTCATCGGGTCTCCCTGTCCTCGTCCGCCGCGGCGTCTTCTGCCAGTGCGACGTCCTCGGGAGACTCGCCAGCGTCGGAGTCCGCGGCAGCGTCCTCCTCGGCCGCGGCAGCCTCACCCGAACCCGTGCCCTCCGCCTCCGCCTCCGCCTCCACCTCAGCGGCAGCCGCGGCCTCCTCGAGCTCGAGAGCAAGTGCGAGATCCTCATCGTATGCGTCGTCGATGTAGAGCACGGGATCGGACTCCTCGGAGGGTTCGGCCGCGAGCAGTGCTCGCACCTCCTCAGACTCCTCGGTCCTGCCCAACTCGTCGAGTCGGTCCGCCTTGACGCTCAGCAACCGGGCACGCAACTCCTCGTCTCGGATGAACCGCAATGCGTCCTCGATAACGAGCAGTCCGGCCTCGGCCTCACCGAGGTCCGCCCGTGCCCCCGACGCAACGATGGCGAGCTCGGTCCGTGCGTGCGCGGGCTGGTGCGCCAACTCGACCTCGGCGATCACGGCCAGTGCGCGCTCCGGCCGGCCCAGCCCTCGTTCCGAATCCGCCTCGATCGCCCGGAGCGTGTCGTCACCCGACAGACGCCGAACGGTCCGGGCCTCTCGCAGCGCATCCGCGTACCGACCCGTGTGATAGGCCGTGATGGCCACCGCTTCGCGCACGACATCGATGCGCCCAGCTCGTCGCTGCGCGGCAAGCGCATGCTGGTGGGCGAGCTCGGGATCCGTTTCGAGGTACTGCCCGGCCGCCACGAGGTGGCGTGCCACGAGGTCGGAATTCTCCTTGTTCAAGGACTTCAGATGCGTACGCGACGCCTTGTCCAACATCTGGGGCGTGATGGCAGCGTCCAGTGCGGGCTCCGCCGCCCGCTCGGCAGCACGCTCGGCACGCCGCTGCTCCTGTACCTCGTCACGTGGGCCGTCATGGCGACGCGGACGGTCACCGCCGCCGTCTCGGCGCGGCCTGTCGTCCCGGCGGGGACGGTCCTGATCGTAGGAACGCCGCGGACGGTCCTCGCCCTCCCGCCGCTGGTACCCCCCACGGTCATCCCCGTACCGCTGCGGACGCTCACCGCCCTCAGACCGACGCGGGCGCTCACCACCGTCATCTCGCCGCGGCCTGTCGTCCCGGCGGGGCCTGTCGTCCCGGCGGGGACGGTCCTGGCCAGTGCCACGACCCTGGTCGTGGCCACCACGCGACCGGTCCGAATCGTAGGAACGCCGCGGA